>JBGPGF010000072.1:0-13850 GCA_041483755.1 Terriglobia bacterium
AATCATGCCACCCACATGAAACCAATTCGTGAGGGGCCGACCGGGCCGATGGTTCAGCTTGAGTGCGACGATTGCCACCGGCCTGCCGTAGTGAAAGCGGAATGGCGGTTTGCCGATGGCCATTACCTTTCCGCGAGCGCCGCGACGCCAGCTGACTCCCCCACAGCAGAAGGACGAGCGCTGATGGCTCCGCCGAAGTTTGCCACGGCCTGCGCGTCATGCCATTTGCTCGACTTCGACAAGCGCATCAGCGGAGGCGTGCCGCACGACAAACCGGAAATCATTCACACGTTTCTGGTGAAGAAATTCCAGGAGTACATCGCGGCGCATCCGGGCGAAGTGCGCGTGGTCCGCGATCCCGGGCGCGATTTGACCGGGAAACCGATGCCACCGCAAGTCCGCGTCCTCACGCCCGCGCAGTGGGTCGCCGAGCGCACCGCCGATGCCGAAGAGCTGCTCTGGCGTAAAACCTGCAAGCAGTGCCACGCGCTTTTATTTTCGCCGGGTGGTTCTCTTCCTGAAGTCGCGACGGCGAACCTAACGCCGCGGTGGATGCCGCACGCCCGATTCGACCACGACGCGCACCGCGGATTTTCGTGCGTGAGTTGCCACGCCGCAGCGACGACGAGCACGGAAACGAGCGATGTGTTGCTCCCCGGGATCGCCACCTGCCAGAAGTGCCACGCGCCGGGGCCGGAGCACGCCGAATCGCGCTGCTTCGAGTGCCACACCTATCACGATTGGTCAAAACGCAAGGAAGTTACGCCGAAGTTCACGCTGCCCGCGCTGCGGAGCGGCGGGCGCTGAGGAATCCAAAGCTGAAGATGGCGGCCTAAATCCGCCGCTACAAGACCACTCCCTCGTCAATTAGCCGTTGACCAGACGCATGGCATGTTCAGGGTAGCGCGGCCCGCTGACAGCGCTGGCCGGTGAGGCTGCCTCAATCCTTCGCAGGTCATCCGCTGATAGCTTCAAATTCACCGCGGCCGCATTCTCCTCCATCGTCGCGCGCCTCTTTGTGCCGGGGATGGGAATAATATCTTGGCCCTGCGCAAGGAGCCAGGCAAGCGCGAGTTGCGCGGGCGTGCTTCGCTTCTCTTTCGCAATGGCCTCCACTTTCGCCACCACCTCCAGATTCTTCTGGAAGTTTTCTCCCTGATAACGCGGCGCGATCCGGCGGTAATCGTCCGGCGCGAAATCCTCGATGCGGCGAATCTGTCCGGTCAAGAAGCCGCGTCCCAGCGGGCTGTACGCTACAAACGCGATGCCCAGTTCGCGGGTCGTGGCCAGAATTTCGTCCTCGGGATCGCGGCTCCACAAGGAGTATTCGGTTTGCAGCGCCGCGATGGGATGAATGGCGTGCGCGCGGCGAATCGTCGCGGCGGACGCTTCGGATAGCCCGAGGTAACGCACTTTTCCCGCGCGCACAAGTTCGGCCATCGCGCCAACCGTTTCTTCGATGGGCGTGTTCGGGTCCACGCGATGCTGGTAGTAGAGGTCAATCGCATCCACGCCCAGGCGGCGGAGACTCGCGTCGCAGGACGCGCGGACGTACTCCGGCTTGCCATTGATGCCGCGCGCCTGCGGGTCCTCGCTGCGAACGAAGCCGAATTTAGTGGCGAGGAAAACATTTTCGCGGCGGCCGCGGATGGCGCGGCCCACGAGCTCTTCATTGTCGCCGCGGCCGTACATATCCGCGGTGTCCAGAAAATTGACGCCGAGCTCGATAGCGCGATGGATGGTGGCGATGGATTCGGCGTCGTTTCGCGGGCCGTAGAATTCGGACATGCCCATGCAGCCGAGGCCGAGCGCGGATACGCGCGGGCCGTTCTTGCCGAGGTGGCGCTGTTGCATTCTCTTCTCCTCCGGGATGCGCTCATTGGATGGAAGACAGTTCGTCTAGGTTACGCCGCCAGCCGGATCATGGGCCGAATTTTCGAGCACGGCACATCGGGGCAACAGGGTATACAATGCCGGGGCTGTCTCCAGTCCGGGCAGGGTTAAGGATTATCCAAGCCAATCTGACTGAGAATCGGAGTATGTCCGAAGCAATGGCAAACCCAACGATGAGCATGTCTGCCGCGGGAAGCGAATCCACGAACAAGAGCGCCATGACGATCGTAACCACATTGTTCTTCATGTGGGGCTTCATGACCGTGTGGAACGACATTCTGATTCCGCGTTTCAAGGAAGCCTTCACGCTAAACTTTTTCCAGGCCATGCTCGTGCAATTCGCCTTTTTCGGCGCTTACTTCGTCGGCTCGCTCATCTATTATCTGATCTCGGCGACTTCCGGGGACCCCATCAACCGCATCGGTTACAAAAACGGTGTGCTGATCGGTTTGGTGATCTCCGCGGCCGGGACGGCGCTGTTCTATCCCGCTGCCGTGCTCACCTCCTATCCGTTTTTCCTGACCGCGCTGTTCATCGTCGGGCTGGGCTTTGCCATGCTGCAAATTGCCGCCAATCCCTACGTGACCATCCTCGGGCCGGAGCGCACCGCCTCCAGCCGCCTCAATCTTTCGCAGACGTTCAATTCCTTCGGCACGGCCATCGGCCCGATTATTGCCGGCGTGCTGATCTTCAAGGTGTTCACGCGCGCCGGCGCGCACGGAGCTGACTCCGTCAAGATTCCCTACTTGTGTGCCGCCGCCGTCTTCGCCCTCCTGGCGATATTCTTCAAACTCATCCATCTGCCGAATTTTACGAATCCCGAGGGCACCGGAGGCGGCCTGGGAGCTTTGAAATATCCGCACACGTCGCTGGGCATGCTCGCCATCTTCTTCTACGTCGGCGGCGAAGTCGCCGTGGGCAGCGCCATCATCAACTTTCTGGGAACGGAGAAACTGGGCAGCCTCTCCCACGAAACCGCCAGCGGCTACCTCTCCTATTATTGGGGCGGCTTGATGATCGGGCGTCTGATGGGCGCTTTTGCGTTAAGCGACATGAAAAAGACGCTGAAGCACACTCTAGTCGTTGTGGTCCCCGCAGTGGCATTCCTGATTATTCTGCTCTTGCCGAGTATTTTTAGCGTGTTCCATCTGGATGGAGCAGAAAGGGTGGCAGAGTTCTGCAGTTTTGCGAACGTCCAGCACTATGGCCTCTTCCTGCTCATTCTCCTCGTGGCGTTCTTTCTCGGCGAGGCCAGCGCTCACCGCATGCTGGCGCTGTTTGGCGCCGTGATTATCGCCTTGCTCGCCACCGGAGTGATGACGACGGGGGACACGGCCAAGTGGGCCATTCTGGGTATCGGCCTGTTTTGCTCGGTCATGTGGTCGAATATCTTCTCGCTGGCGATTGAGGGATTGGGACCGTTGAAGAGTCAGGGAGCCTCTCTCTTGGTGATGGCGGTTCTCGGCGGCGCGGTTATTCCTCCAATCCAGGGTGCGGTGGCGGATCGCTTTGGGCTTCAGGCCTCGTTTGTCGTGCCCATGTTTGCCTTCGCCTATATCGTGTTTTACGGCTTGTATGGTTACCGGGCGGGCCGGCGGAACGTCTAGGACAGCAAGTTCGAGCAGGCGTTTCGCCTGTAGTTCAGGGACCGTCGGGGCTTTCGAGGGCTTCGTGGATGACAATGGCAGTGACCGCGGCCGCGCTGCCCCAGAGAAGGAAAATGAAAGCGCGGCGGCGGCGCTTGGGCTTTTTCGGCGGGTCATATTGCCGCGTTCCCGCTCCTTGCGGGCCCTGCGCAGACATCAGCTCCGCGGCAGCCATCTCTTCCGAGGGGTCCAGAACGACACGGTAGGATGCGCCTTCCGGAATCATTTCGCTCTCGCCGCCATAGCTGAATTGCAAAGCTCCGCGGCGCGCGAGTATGTGCAGTTCCTTAGGGCCAGCCAGGGTCACCTGAGCGACGGTTGGGCCGTCCGCCGAGGGCCGAATCTGCGCCCCCGTAACTAGAATCTCCATCGCGGAGACTTGCGCGCTGGACAAAACCACAGTGCCGGCAAGCAGCTCGGTCTGCAAACCGCCGGCGGCACGGCGAAGCTTTGCGCCGCTCCGGCCTCCCAGATAGACCAGCGCAACTCCTGCCCGCAGCCGCAGCGCTCCATCTGTATCTGTGCCAAGTACATCGCCGTCAAAGACGGTCGCCCCTCTGGAAGCTGCTCCAGAGCCAAGCTGCGCGCCTTGCGCCTGGACGATTGTGCCAATCGCATGTGACTGGACGGAGCTGGCGGGAGTCGCGGGCGCGGTCGGTCCGGTCAGCAGGCACACCACCAGCAGCGCGCACGCAAAGCCACGCAACGCGGTGTTTGAGCCTGTTCCGATGTCCGACCTCCTGGCTGAGGCTTCCGAGGAAGCTACCTCTGCCAGTTTAGAGGAACGGCGTCTATAAGGGGTGCTGGCGCAACTCTGTGTGTGCAAAAGGGATACGGGACGGAAGTACTGCCACCGTGGTCTGCAGTGAACTCAGGGTCGTGGGCCGTTTCAAACCCAGTTCAGGACACGGGGAAAGGCTTTCCGCTCAAAAAACAAAAGGCGGCGCGCCCATGCACGCCGCCTCAGTCTGGAAACCAGTAGTGCCGCGGTTCGGTTTACGCCTTTTTGGCGTACCAGTCCGCGTTGATGGGTGTGAAGCTCGCCCACTTCTCCGGCAGATCCTCGAGCGCAAATATCGCCGTGACCGGGCAGACCGGCACGCAGGCGCCGCAGTCAATGCACTCGGTGGGGTGAATATAGAGCTGCGTTTCACCCTCGAAGTTGGGCTCGTCCTTGCGCGGGTGAATGCAATCCACCGGGCAAACATCCACGCAGGCGGTGTCTTTGGTACCGATGCAGGGCTCGGCAATCACGTAAGCCATCAGGGCTCTCCTTTGGTCGTTACGGCAAGCCAGCGAGCCGCGCGTGGCCACCGGTGAAGCGCAGTTTATATCACGTCTCCGCTTTTCGGAACAAGCGCTCCTGAACCGATTGTACGCGGCGGCGTGCGGAATCTCAACTTTCCCGAGGAACTTGCCGGGGGGTGAGCGCCGTGCCCTTCTTTCCGCGAATGCGTGTACAAACGGTGGGGCTGCCATTTTACCCAGCCAGTATGCCAGGTCCCGCGAGCGAGGTTGGGAATCAGACCTTGAAATCCGGAGAAGATCTGGGATACAAGCTGTGCGCGGAGGGAACCATGCTCTGTCTCGCGAAAGAATGGGTGCAGCCGGTCTTCTATCTGGTCGCGATTGCCGCAACCATCGGTTCCGTTATCACCTTTTATCAAAACTCCAAACGAGAGCGTGCGCGCTGGCTCTTCGACCTCTTCCAGCACTTCTATGAAGGCGAAGAACACAAGATGATTCGGGCGCTCATTGAGTCCGGAAAAACAGAGTTTGCCGCCAAAGAGGCGGATGAGGAGCTATTGCAGAAGCTGGATAATTACCTGAATTTTTTTGTGTTTCTTCACTTCCTTTACAAAAGAAGGATCCTCAAGAAGGAGGAAATTTTAAGACTCTTCGATTATCCGCTTAGACAGATCGCCCAGAATCCCGCCATTAGGAGATATGCGCTCAAACCGGAGTACGGCTACGAGGAAATCAAAGACCTTCTTGAGATTCTGAGTTATCCTGAAGGAGATGAATCGTAGGAACGAAAAACTGTTTGTCTACGGCACCCTGCGGCAAGGGCACGCCTTGCACCCCCATCTGGCTAAGATGGAAGCGCAATTTGTCGGCAGAGGATGGATCGGCGGAGCACTGTACAGCCTCGGCGAATATCCTGGCGCTATTTATTCGGCATCCGCCCGGCAGAAGGTCGAAGGCGAGATTTACGATCTGCCCAGACCGATTCAACAGTTGCGGCTCTTGGACCAAGTGGAGGAGTTTGATCCGGTCCGGCCGGAGCGTTCTCTCTATTTGCGAAAGCGCGTGACCGTCCGGCTTGAGGACGGCCGCAGAATCAGAGCTTGGGCCTACGTTCTTCCCAAACGCCCCTCGAATGGCCGTAAGATTTCGAGCGGCGTATATGCGAAAGCCCGCCATTCTAGGCAGGAACACTCCGGCATAAAATGAAGATTCCGGCGGCACCGCGAGTCGTGAATAGAAGCGCCAATTTGCGGAGCCGTTTTGTTCGCGAGGACGTCGAGGATTATCTCTACAGCCTTCTGCCCAGGCGGGACGCCGTCCTGCGCGAAATGGAAACTTACGCGGCGAAGCACGACGTGCCGATCATTGGCCCGGCCGTGGCGCGGTTACTCGCTCTGCTGGTGAACATTTCGGGCGCGCGGCGCATTTTCGAGATGGGCTCCGCGATCGGCTACTCCACAATCTGGCTAGCCCGCGCGGCCGGCCCGCACGGCGAGATTTTCTATACGGATGGAAACCCGGAGAACGCCCAGCGCGCCCAGAGGAGCTTTAACCGCGCGGGAATTGGCAGGAGGATTCACATCGGCGTCGGCGACGCCCTGGCGTTATTGAAAAAGACGCCGGGCGATTTCGACTTTATCTTTCTCGATGTGGACAAACAGCAGTACCCGGCGGCGCTGAAGATCGCGTTTCCCAAATTGCGCCGCGGCGGTTTCATCGCCGCGGACAACACGTTGTGGGAGGGCAAGGCCCCGCATCCGGCAAAGGATGCCGCGACACTTGGCATTCAAAAGTACAACCGCGCCGTCTTCTCGCACCCCCGTTTGGAGTCCATCCTCATCACCCTGCGCGACGGCGTCACCATCTCCCGCAAGCGGTAGCCGATCACTCATGGCCGCAACAAATTGCGCAGGAAGAACGCCACGTTCGCCGGCCGCTCCGCCAGGCGCCGCATGAAGTAGGGAAACCAATCCCGGCCGTAGGGGATGTAGATGCGCACGCGATAACCGTCGCGCACAAGCATCCTTTGTAGATCGGTCCGCACGCCAAAGAGCATTTGAAACTCAAAATCCTCTTTGCCGATTTTGTGCGTCGCGGCGAAGCGGATCGTCTCCGCAATAAGTTTCTGGTCGTGCGTGGCGATGGCGTGGTAGAAGCCGCTGGTCAGGAGCATCCGCATCAGCTTGAGGAAGCTGGCGTCCACGTCGCGCTTCCGGGCGTAGGCCACCTCCCGCAGCTCCTTGTAGGCCCCCTTGCAAAGCCGAATGCGGCAGCCGTAGGAGAGCAGGTCCTGCACGTCGCGTTCGCTGCGGTACAGGTAGGCCTGAATCACCGCGCCCACCGCTGGGTTGCGCGCCCGCACGCGCTTCACCAGCTCGGCCGTCCGCTGCGTATGGACCGAGCTTTCCATGTCCACGCGGAGGAAGTTGTCACAGGCCGCGGCGCGCTCGGCGACGGAAAGCACCAGGCCTTCGCAAAACTCGACGCTCAGGTCAAGTCCCAGCTGCGTGAGCTTGCAAGAAACGTTGGCGTTGAGCTTTTCTTTCGTGATGCGGTCGAAGATTTCGAGGTAGGCGTTGCGGGCGCGCTGCGCGTCCGAAACGGTGGCGACATTTTCGCCCAGGTAGTCGAGGCTGACGGCCATCCCGGCGGCGTTGCACTGGCGGGCCGCGGCAACGGCTTCATCGAGCGTTTCGCCGGGGACGAAACGCCGGGCCATACGGCGGGTCCTGGCGTTGGAAGTGACCCAATGGGCGAGGCCGCGGCTTTGCGAAACTTTGAGCAGGACCGTGCGGAGCATGCGGTCTCGATTATGCTCGCCCCGCCAAGCCTCTGCTAGTGCGTGTGCTCTTCCAGGAACTTTTCCGCATCGAGCGCGGCCATGCAGCCGGAGCCCGCCGCGGTCACCGCTTGGCGGTAGCGGTGATCCTGCACGTCGCCGGCGACGAAGACGCCGGGAATGCCGGTCTTGCTGCCGTTGCGGGAGATCAAATAGCCATTCGCGTCCATGTCGAGCTGGCCGCGAAATACGGCCGTGTTCGGATCGTGCCCAATGGCGACAAAGACGCCGTCGAGCGCGATTTCGGAGACTTGCTTCGTCTCCGTGTTGCGCACGCGTATGCCTTCGACGACGCCCTTTGCGGGCAACAGAACTTCTTCGATCACGGCGGGGGTCACAAATTCGATCTTTTCGTTGGCCCGCGCGCGGTCCAGCATGATTTTCGACGCGCGAAACTCCTTGCGCCGATGGATCAGATACACCTTGCTGGCAAAGCGCGTCAGGAAATTCGACTCTTCCATCGCGGAGTCGCCGCCGCCGACGACAGCAATCGGCTTGCCACGGTAAAAATAGCCGTCGCAGGTGGCGCACGTGGAAACGCCATGGCCCATCAGCGTTTTCTCCGAGGGCAGCCCCATCAGCCGCGCCGATGCGCCCGCGGCGATGATCAGCGCTTCTGCTTCAAAGGTTTCCTTTCCCGCGGTAATTTGAAATGGCCGCCGGCTCAAGTCCACGCCGGTCACCGCGCCCGCCCGGAACTCCGCACCGAATTTTTGCGCCTGCTTGCGCATGTTGTCGATCAGCTCGGGACCGAGGATGCCGTCCGGAAATCCGGGGAAATTCTCGACCATGGTCGTGAGCGTGAGTTGGCCGCCGGGCTCGTAGCCGTCAATCACCAGCGGTTTGAGGTTGGCGCGCGCGGCGTAAATCGCCGCCGTCAGGCCGGCGCAGCCGCTGCCGATAATCACCACGTTGTGCATGCTTGCATCTCTCCCGCGGATTAGATTCCCTTGTGCTCCGTTCGGATACAGAGCGAATGGCGCATTGTAACATCGCAGCGATGACTGCAAAGCGGTCAACACCCCGCCCGGCCGTCCCCAGCCGCCCGGCCAATATGGAAGCCGCCATTTCCGTGCCGCGATTTGACCGCGCGGCGCACGCCGCGCTATCGTGCGAAAAAGGCCGGATGGCCCGCGAACAGAAGCGAGGAGAATACAAATGGACCCGCGTTACCCGATCGGAAAGTTCGAACCACCCAAGGAAGTCACGCCCGCCCTGCGCGAGCAGGCGATTCTGACGATTGCGGAATTGCCCGCGAAGCTCCGCGCCGCCGTCAAGGGGCTGAACGACGCCCAACTCGACACGCCTTATCGCGAGGGCGGCTGGACGGTTCGTCAGGTTACACACCACGTGCCGGACAGCCACATGAACGCCTACGCGCGTTTCCGTCTGGCGCTCACGGAAAATCAGCCGACGATCAAGCCCTACGACGAAAAGCTCTGGGCCGAACTGGCCGACGCCAACTCCGCGCCCGTGGAGATTTCGCTGGCTCTTCTCGAGCCGCTCCATGACCGCTGGGTGCGTCTGCTGCGGTCCATCGCCACGCCTGACTTCGCGCGAATGTTTGTCCACCCCGATCACGGCGCGCGCTCGGTGGACTGGATGCTGTTCCTTTACGCTTGGCATGGCCGCCATCACACCGCGCACGTCACCACACTGCGCCAGCAAAAGGGCTGGTAGCGGGAAGTGGATCGTAACTCGTGATTCGCAATTCGTGACTCGTGAAACCCGCACCCGGTGCCCGGCTGGAACTTTGAGTTCCAAGGTAAGGAGCATCATGGTAAGGTAAGGAATAGGGTGACAGCCATGAAGAGGCAAGCGCGGATTACGAGCAAGGGACAGATCACGGTGCCGCACGAGGTTCGCCGGGCGATGGGCGTGCGCCCGGGGGATAAGCTGCTTTTTGAGAAGCAGGGCAAAGGGTTCCGTGTACGGCCCGTGCGGACGGAGAGCCCGTTTGAGAAGTACCGCGGCATCGGCACTCCCGGAATTCGCGGCGGCAGGAAGGGCATCAACCGATGGCTGCGTGAGCTGCGCGGGAGATGACCACCGCTCTTGATACCAACATCCTCATCGCCCTCTGGAATGAGGAAGACGCCTTCAATACGCTGGTGCGCTCCGCGCTCGATCATGCCCAGAGCGATGGGAGTTTGGTGATTGCCGCGCCCGTTTTCGCCGAGCTGTTGGCTTCCCCCTCTCGAACCGAGACGTTCTTGGATTCCTTCTTGAAGGAGACGGGGATCACCGTGGATTGGGAGTTGAGCGAAGCTGTCTGGCGGGTCGCCGGGCGTGCGTTCCAAACGTATGCGGCGCGGCGGAGAGAGCATCGTGGCTCCGGCCCACGGCGGATTCTGGCCGACTTCCTGATCGGCGCGCACGCTTTTCAGAATGGATACTCGCTGCTCACGCTCGACGCCCAGCTGTATCGAGCCGCGTTCCCGCGGCTGCGCATTGTAACTGTCTGATGGCGGACGAACGGGAAATACTGGAACGGGGTGCGTGGGTTTGCCAGCCGCCGCCATGCCTTAGGGTCCACCCCCGGTCAAAACAAATTCGACGACATAGCGGCGCAATTTGTCGCGGTTTTGGCTGCGATAATCCGGATAGTCCGCTGCGATCCCGTCATCGGCCCTGGCAAGCAGAATATAGGCCTCCAGCAAGCCGGCGTCGTTTAGCTTCTTGAGTTTCGCCAGTGAAGGGCTCAACTGCTTTACCTTCTTGTCAGAAGTGGCGAGAGTGATGACCCCACGCAAAGCCTCCGCTTCCTCAAGCAGACTGTGGCGGTACGCCTTCTCCTTGGGAAATGTCTTGGCAAACTTTTCTTTTCGCCAGATCGAGCGGGTTCCTCCATAGATGATCCAGGCGGAAGAGCCATCGTCCTTGCCGCCCAGTAAAGCAGTGGCATCCAGATTGATTTTCACGTTTCCTTTTTCATCAAAAGTCACATTGGTGGGGATGTCGATTTTGGGATGCCCCAAGGCAGCCTTTGTGACCTGCGCCCATTGTGTCAGGCCGGCTGCGGAAAACCGGCTGTAGGGTTCGGCAATGTAGGCTTCGACGTAGCGGTCCCGTGCCTGGCCGGATTTGCCTTGCTTCATCAAAGGCGTGGCCGAATACCGATAGGCGATTTCCCGGTTTGCGTCCATCGCCATAGCTTTTTGGTACGAATCCTCCGCCAGGGCGAAATCGCCCTTTTGCGTGTAAACGTCGCCGGAGAATAGCGCCGCTTCATACAGTTTTGGGTCAAGCTGGAGGGCCTTTTGGTAGTTGGCGAGCGCGTCGTCCAGCTTGCCCTGAGAGAAAAGGGCCTCGGCCTGCTTCATCAAGCCGTCTGCCTCCGGATTCTGCGAGAATGCTCCGGCGTCCGAACCGTCGGTCGGAATGCTTTGGATCAAGGCATCAATCACCGGTTCCTTAGCGCCCAACTCTTTGGCTTTGGCAAAGGCTCTGCGGGCACGGATGCGCAATGCTGCTCGCTCCGAGATGTCTTTGGTGATGTTGGCCTGGGCGATAAGCGCGAATCCCAGATGAAAATGTACTTCCGGGTCGTCAGGCGTGGCCACAACGAGCTTTTCCAGAAGCGGCAGGGCATCCGTGTAGTTTTGCCGTTTGATGAGTTCATCCACTTTTTGGTTCAATGTTTGGGGGCTGTCATCCGTTTGGCCGGAGGCAACCGCGGGCAGCCATGCCGATGTCAGAATAAGAACCAAGGAGACGAAGTTGGCTATGCTTTTGCTGAAGTTGTATCGGAACATCTTCGGCTCCTTGAATGGCAAGTGCGTCGTAGATGGGAGGGTCTTCTTACATAAGGATGCGGAGCACGTTGGAAGTGGGTGGCCGGCGCTTCCGTCCCATCCTTCCTTCTTGAGGGCAAGCATCGGTGAAAAGATAGCACTTCCGCAATTCATAGTGGAGTGCTGAAACGGGGATGCCCCTCCAAGGAAAGCCTGGGCCGCGTGCTTGTGTTCCTCTCTGGTCCGAACGTTTCTAAAGCGAACAGACGCGCGCTGGGCTGGTGATGGCCCGTTTTCTGTCTCGCGCCAATGTGTTGAGCTACAAGCGGTTCCCGCAACTCCTGATTTTGTGGCTGGACTCTCCCATGCAGTAGTCCTGTGTACCTGCATTGGGTGTGTGCGGCCGGTTTGGAGGTTGCGGAAAAATGAGTAAAGAGCTTCTTCGCGGGCCCTTCGGCCTCAGGGCATGCTGGCTGAAGCCTATTGAGCGCGAGCACCTTGCAGTGCGTGACCGCGAAGCGGTCAACGTATTGCGCGATCGCGAAGCGGTCAACGATGCCGGGGCTCCCGAACGGGTCCCCGAGAAGCTCGGGGCCGGCGGGACGCATGCCGCTCCCACGGCTCAAACGGACCGAGCTCCTGAAAAGGGCGAAGTCATCGGTACGTCCTTGTTGGACTCCGCCGAAAGCGCGCGGATATTGATCGTTGACGATGACCCTGCGATTTGCAAGTTTCTGGCCCATTTGCTGGGGGAGGCCGGCTTCCAGTGCCATACGGCCCTAAGTGGCGAAGAAGCACTGCGGACGCTAGGCCGGGAGCAGGTGGACGCGGTGATCTCCGACCTGAACATGCCGGGAATGGACGGCATGCAACTTTTGAAGGAAGTTCAGGAACGAAACAGTCATCTGGCTTTTCTGGTGGCCACCGGAGTGGACGACATCCGCGTGGGCGTGCAAGCGATGCGTTCGGGCGCGGACGACTATCTCCTGAAACCCTTTCAGGGCGACGCCGTGATTGCCAGCCTGCAGCGTGCGCTGCACAAAGGAGCTCTCGAACGGGAAGTGGAAAACTATCGGATGCACTTGGAAGAGCTGGTCCTGGAGCGCACACAGGAGCTGGAAGCTGCTTTGCAGCGGTCGGAACAGAGCTATGAAGACACATTGGGAGCGCTCGGCGCGGCGATTGACCTGCGAGACAGCGAAACGGCGGGGCACTCGCGGCGCGTCTGCCAATATGCGCTGCGAATCGGCGAAGCCCTCGACTTTTCGGAGTTCCAGCAGAAGACGCTCGCCCGGGGGGCTTGCCTGCACGACATCGGGAAGCTCGGAGTGCCCGATGGAATTCTGCTCAAGCCGGGGCCGCTGACCGCGCAGGAACGCAAACTCATGCAGCAGCACGTTCTGACCGGATACGAACTGGTGAAACAAATTCCGTTTCTGGCCGATGCGGCGGAAATCATTTTGAATCACCATGAGCGCTATGACGGAAGCGGCTATCCGTGCGGCTTGAAGGGGGAAGAGATTCCCCTGGGCGCGCGAGTTTTTGGAGTGGCGGATACGCTCGACGCCATGACGTCGGACCGGCCGTATCGCGCGGCCCTGCCGTTCGAGGCGGGGCTGGAAGAGATTCGCCGCGGGTCCGGAAGTTTGTATGATCCCCAGATTGTCCGCGCGTTTCTTCGGATACCCGCTGAAACCTGGCCGGCGATCGCACGCCGCGAACGCCGCGGGTCCGGGATGCCAAGTGTGATTCGTGGGGCGTGACTCTCCTCCCCGACGCGCTGCGGCGGGCAGGCCTGTGGAAAAGCACCCCCCACCCCCTATGTCTTGTGCATCTGTGGAATCTAAAGGACTTGCGGGAGGGGCGTCTGCAAGTGTGGAAAATACAGGAGTTATTTGCACAGTTTTTGTGCAACTGAAAGGGTGAATTTTGTAAGTGCGGATTCTAAAAGAGTTAGCGGCCCTTCGTTCCTCAGGGCAAACGAGTGACGGGTGTCTAGTGGCGAGAAGTACTGGGGTGGGCGGGGTGGAAACGGCGGGCGAGCGGGGACGTTCGATGAGCGCGCTTCTCAGCGTAAACATGAGACATAGTAGCACGGGTGATTACACTTGTCAATATATTACCGAGTGGGAAGCATTCGAATGGATTGGGGGGGGCTGCGGAGGAAGGACCGAACCCACCTTCTGCGGGCGCACGCGCAAAACCGACGCGATGGGGCACCCACACCCGAAATCGGCTCCTCACCTCACGGCCGGGCCACGCGCCCTCAAATCAGCCGTTTCGGTTCTTGGGTATTACTTTCTTCTGTTTTAGCTTTCCCCGATCGGCGCGGCGAATTGGGGGAATATGCGGCCGGCGTCGGCCATACCAGTTGGTGTGCTCCGCGAAATGGAGGATGTCGAAGTATCGGTAGAGAAATTCGTGGTCCGTCGTCTGCTCATATTTCGCGTCATCATTGACAAGCCACACGCAATCTAAACCGTCGCGACG
>JBGPGF010000073.1:0-13797 GCA_041483755.1 Terriglobia bacterium
AATCCCTTCAAGAGCATCATCGTGCGCAGCGTGGAACTCCTATACGCCTGCGACGAGGCGTTGCGCATCATGGAACAATTTGAGATGCCCGACAAACCCGCCGTGGACGTCGAGCCGCGCGCCGCCACCGGTTACGGCTGCACCGAAGCCCCGCGCGGCATCCTCTATCACCGCTATCGCCTCGACGCCCAGGGGGTGATCCTCGACGCCAAGATTGTTCCGCCTACGTCGCAGAATCAAAAGACCATTGAAGACGACCTGAGGCATTTTGTCCCCAAGCATGTGGCCCTCCCGCAGAAGGAACTTCAGTGGCGGTGCGAACAGGCCATACGCAATTATGACCCCTGCATCTCGTGCGCGACCCACTCGCTGAAGCTGGAAATTGAGCGCACGTAGCGGATGCTCCATGCCCCACGAACCTGATTCCGAGATTCTTGTACTGGGTGTCGGGAACGCCAATCGCGGCGATGATGCCGCGGGGCTGATGGCCGTTCGGCGGCTCAAGGAATCCGGATGCGACGCTTCGATGGTCCTTGAGCATTCGGGCGAAGGCGCAGCCTTGCTGGAAGCGTGGAAAAATGCCCACGCCGTCATCTTGATTGACGCCGTTTTTTCCGGCGCGCACCCAGGAACTATTCACCGCCTGGACGCAAGCTTGCAGCCTCTCCCTGCGCAAATCTTTCGCCACTCGACCCATGCGTTCGGAGTTGCGGAGGCGATCGAGGTGGGCCGCGCATTGCACCAGCTTCCCGGCCATGTCGTTGTGTACGGAATCGAGGGGCGGAAATTTGAGCCTGGAGCGGGGCTCTCTCACGAGGTGGAGAGCGCTGTGCGGGCAGTCGTCCAGCAGGTGCGGCGTGAAATCCATGCCCTGCAGGAGCCGTCTCTTTCGGGGCGCTGAAGATCCGCGCGAGGGCAGTTTGTGCACAGAGGATGCAGGGGGTGGCTTTCCGCTCATGCGCAACGATTCCGTTTGCCCACCAGTGTTACTATGGACGGGAAGGAGATCCGGCTGGACACACCCTTGGGCCCGAGATCACTGGTTCCCCCTGCATGATTCCGAAGACCGTTGAGCAGGTCAAACGCATCCTGAAAATCATGGTCGGCTTCACGCTGCTCCTTTGCGGGGCGATCATGGTCATCACGCCGGGGCCGGGGTGGCTCACGATTTTTCTCGGCCTCGGGTTGCTCGCCGCCGAATTCGTTTGGGCGCGCCGTCTGATGGATCGCATCAAGCACGAAGGTGGCCGAGTGCGCGATGCCGTCTGGCGCCCCAATCGAGACCGGCCGCCAAATGATTCCGGGCAGGGCAGCGACGCAGCCTAGCGTTTTCCTTGCCGGCTACAGAAACCTCCCGCCGCGATCCCCTATTCTCCCGCGCAGGAAATCAACGTAGGATTGCGTCTGCACCGAGCGGCGGCTTTGCCAGGCGTTGACCGCTTCGCGGTCACACGTGCAGACGACCGCTTCGGGGTCACGCAATACGAGGAGGGTCCATGAGTGCGATCAATCACTGGAAAGGGAAGTGGGCGCTGGTGACCGGCGCGAGCGCAGGCATTGGCAGAGCCCTTGCCGAGGAACTGGCCGCGGGCGGCACGAATCTCGTCGTGACGGCGCGGCGCCGAGACCGGCTGGAAGAGCTCTCTCGCGCGCTATCGTCGAAGAACCGCGTTCAAGTGGAGACTTTCGCGGTCGATCTAGCGAGTCCCGCTGCGCCGAACGAGATATTTGCTTTCACCGAGCAGCGAAAGATCGAGATCGAAATGCTGATCAACAACGCGGGCTTTGGCGACTACGGCGAATTTCACGGACAAGAACAGTGCCGCCTGCTCGAAATGGTTCAAGTGAACTGCAGCGCGGTGGTACATCTTACGCGGCTCTATCTTCCCGCAATGATCGCGCGGCGTCATGGCGGCGTGCTCATTCTCGCTTCCACAGCGGCGTTTCAAGCTGTGCCCTATATTTCTACATACGCGGCGACAAAGGCCTTTGATCTGCTCTTCGCCGAGGGTCTGGCCGAAGAGGCGAAGCCCTACGGCGTGCGCGTCTGCTGCCTGTGCCCCGGCTCGACGGCCACGGAATTTCACGATGTGGCCGGTCAGCCCGAACACACCAAGCGCCGCCAGGAAACCGCCGCGAAAGTCGCTCGCACCGGCCTCCGCGCGCTGGCCGCGGGAAAGCACTACGTGATCTCAGGTTTCGGCAATCGCCTCGGGGTGGAGGGCCAAAGGCTTGCCACGCGCGGCCTCGTCACCCGCGTCGCCGCCGGGCTGTTCCGCCCGCAAGAGACGCGATGACGTAGGTGAATTCGTCTTTGGAAGGTAGCCATTGACTCCGGAACCGCTTATCCGAAACATCTCCGACACCGCGCGCTGGGTGGCCATGTGCCGCGCCACCGAGTCCGACCGCCCCGACGCCCTGTTTCGCGATCCGCTGGCGCGGAGACTCGCGGGCGACCGCGGCGAACAAATCCTCCGCCAGATGACGCCCGGCGGCCATTGGGCATTTGCTTTGCGCACGCATCTGATTGACCGCGCCATCGAATCCGCCATCGCGGAAGGATTCACCACGGTCTTAAATCTTGCCGCGGGCTTCGACACGCGTCCCTATCGTCTGGATTTGCCCCGCGAGTTTCACTGGGTGGAAGTGGACCTGCCCGCCATCCTGGAGGAAAAACAGGGACTGCTCCGGGGCGAGACGCCCCGCTGCCGCCTCGACCGCGTTCCAGTTAATCTTGTCGATGTCGAGGCGCGCCGCCTTTTCTTCGCCCGCCTCGGGAGCGTTTCCACGAAGGTGCTGATTGTGGCCGAGGGCCTGTTGGTCTATCTCGAACGCGACAATGTGGCTGCCCTGGCCCGCGATCTGGCCGCATCGACATGCTTTCAACGATGGGTCATGGATCTGGCTTCTCCCGGTCTTGTTCACATGCTCCAGAAGCAGTGGGAGAAGACTCTGACGCGGGCGGGTTCGCCGCTCATATTCGGCCCGCCCGAAGGCCCGGCCTTTTTCCAACCCGCGGGCTGGCGGCCAAGGGAAGTCCACTCCCTATTGCATGCTGCCGCGCGCGCGCGCCGCCTCCCTCTCTGGTTGCGCCTTCTTGCGCTATTCCCGGCGTCGTCGGGAACGCAGGGCTCGCGTCCCTGGTCCGCCGTCTGCATCTTCGACCGCGCTTAATTTCGAAGCTGAATTGCTTGTAGTTCGAACTGAAAACTACTCGTCGTCCTGGCCGAGTTGATGCGCCAGCTTCTCCAGCACAGAAAAATCCTCTAGCGTCGTCGTGTCGCCTGTGACGGCGCCATTCTGCGCGAGCTCGCGCAGCAGCCGCCGCATGATCTTTCCGCTGCGCGTCTTCGGCAGCAGGTCGACGAAACGCACTTCGGCGGGCCGTGCAATGCTGCCGATCACAAGCACGACGTGTTCGCCGAGTAAGGCGCGGAGCTCTCCGGACGGGACACTCCCGCTGCGCAGCGTGCAAAACGCCACGATGGCCTCGCCTTTGATGTCGTCCGGCCGCGACACCACGGCCGCTTCGGCAACGGCCGCGTGGCTCACCAGCGCGCTCTCGATCTCCATCGAGCTCAACCGGTGTCCAGCTACCTTAATCACGTCGTCCACGCGCCCCAGCACCCAGATGTAACCGTCGGCGTCGCGCTGCGCCGCATCACCGGTGAAATATTTCCCGGGGATCTTGCTCCAGTAGTCTCGCTTGAACCGTTCGTCGTCGCCGTAGATTGTGCGCATCATCGAAGGCCAGGGCCGCTCGATCACGAGGTAGCCCGTCTCCCCGGGCTGCACATCCTCGCCATTCATCCTCTGAACGCGTGCGAGCACGCCCGGCAGCGGCAGGGTGGCCGAGCCCGCTTTGGCCGGCGTCGCGCCCGGCAGTGGCGAAATTAGGATGGAACCCGTTTCCGTTTGCCACCACGTGTCCACGACGGGGCAGCGGCCCTTGCCAATCACCGCGTGGTACCACTTCCAGGCCGCCGGGTTGATCGGCTCGCCGACCGTGCCCAGCAGCCGCAAACTTGAAATATCGTGCTTATTGATCCATTCATTGCCCCACGACATGAACGCCCGCACCGCCGTCGCCGAACTGTAGAAGATCGAAACCCTGTGCCGTTCGACGATCTCCCAGAAGCGGTCCTTCGCCGGAAAATCCGGCGCGCCCTCATACATCACCAGCGTCGCGCCATTGGAAAGCGGCCCGTAAACGAGATAGCTGTGACCGGTCACCCAGCCGATGTCCGCCGTGCACCAGTACACGTCGTCCTCGCGGAGATCGAACACCAGCCGCATGGACCAAGTAGTCTGCATCAAGTATCCGCCGGAAGTGTGCAGCACGCCCTTCGGCTTTCCGGTGGTGCCGCTGGTGTACAGGAGGAAGAGCGGATGCTCGGCAGGGAAGGGATCGGCGTTGCATTCCGCCGAAGCAATGTCGACGACCTCATGCCACCACTTGTCGCGGCCTTCCACCCAGTTGATTTTCGCTTCCGTCCGCCGCAAGACCAGCACACGCTCGATCGTCGGGCACTTCGCCACCGCCGCATCCGCAACATCCTTTAACGGAATTATTCTCCCGCGCCGGTAGCCTCCGTCCGCTGTGATCAGCAGCTTGGACTTTGCGTCATTAATTCTGTCCACCAGCGCCGGAGCGCTGAACCCGCCAAATACAACCGAATGCACCGCCCCAATCCGCGCGCACCCCAGCATGGCGATGGGAAGTGCCGGCACCATCGGCATATAGATGGTCACAACGTCCCCGGCCTTCACTCCCAGCTTCTTCAGCGCCGTCGCGCAACGGCACACCCTCTCGTACAAATCCCGGTAAGTCCACCGACGGATCTTGCCGTCTTCCCCTTCCCAGATCAGCGCCAGCTTGTCGGGATGCGACAGCATGTGCCGGTCCACGCAGTTGTAGGAGACGTTCAGCGTGCCGTCGCTGAACCACTTCGCGTGCGGCTCGTGCCATTCGTGCACCTTGGTCGGCGCCGTGAACCAGTCCAGCATCTCCGCTTGCTCGGCCCAGTAGCCCTCCGGATCTTCCTGGGCGCGGCGGTACATCTCTCGATACTGCTCGAGCGAGCCCACCCGCGCCCGCTTGGAGAATTCCTCCGGTGGTGGGACCGCTTTCTCTTCCAGAATGTGAGGATCAAATTCGGTCATGCCGCCTCCGCCAATTCTGCGGTGTAATCCGCAGCGTTTGAATAAGGTACGCATAGCCGGAGGTGTGGTCAAGCTAGGTTGACAGCTTCGCGGTCACAGTTGAGAGGAGAAAATCAGGCGAACAAAACGCCGGGCCGGGGAACTTTTCCCCGGCCTCCTCGGAAGTACCAAGTGGAGCCGGGCAGCACGTCTAATCAGGAGAGATGTCAAGGACCCCGCACCTTCGAGAGGACGAGCTGTTGCGGCGGATCGCCCGGGGCGATGAGGAAGCCTTCGCGCAGGTGTACCGCACGAACCATGCGAAGCTCTACCGCTTCGCATTGCGAATGACGGGTGATCCTCCGGCGGCGGAAGAGATTGTGCAGGACGTGTTCATGATCTTGCTGCGCGAGCCGGGCCGGTTTGACGCCTCGCGCGGGCCCCTTGCTGCTTATCTCTTCGGCATTGCGCGCAACCGCGTGAGGAAACACTTTGAGCGCGTGCCGCGCGAGGTGCCCCTGGAACCGGAAGCGATGAGCGACAGTCCTGGCAATGGCTCCTCGGGATATGCGGCGTCTTCGAATCGAGCGCACTTGCAGGCGCCCGGCGTTCTTGCGGAGCAGAGCCAGCGAGCCGCGCAGGTGCGCGCAGCCGTGTTGAGCCTGCCGCCAGAGTTTCGCGAGACCGTGGTGCTCTGCGAGCTGGAGGAATTGAGCTATGAGGAGACGGCGCGATTGCTGGAGTGCCCGATCGGCACCGTTCGTTCGCGTCTGCACCGCGCGCGGGCGCTGCTTCTGGCGAAATTAGAGATGTGGCGCAACACACCGCGACAATCCGCGGCCAACGGGGCGGCCGCGGGGTTTGCGGGAAAGACGGGAGAGCGGCAGAGATAGGGAAACCATGATGACTTGCGACGAATTCGAAGCGCTGGGGCTGGATCTCAACCGCAACCCGGCGCGCCGCGCGGAAGCGGAAGAGCATCTCGGGAGCTGTGCGCGCTGCGCGGCGTGGTTGGAATCGTGCCAGGAATTGCGCGCAGATCTGCGCGCTCTGGCTCGCGAGACGGAAATTCTGGAAACGCCGATGGTGGTCGAGTTGGCACTCCGTGAAGTAGTGCGTGCGCAGCGGCCGCAGCCGCGGCAGTGGATGCCAAAATGGGCTTGGGGCCTGACCGCTGCCACGGTAGTCGCCCTGATCACATGGCTGTCTTGGAGTTTGGCCGGGCCGATGGGGCCGACTCCCGGCCCAAGCGCGACTCAGGTAGCTGAGACCCCCTCGACACGACCTTCACCGGCGCCAGTGGGGCTAAATGGAGGCGTAGCCGCTCCGGTCACCCCGGCGCGGCACCCTGCGGCCGAGAATGTTGCAGCGCTAACGGCGGCAGATGACGGGTTTGTTGCCCTGCCGTATGCTGTGCCCTCGTTTGCCGAGGACGACTCCAGCGTGGTGCGCGTGCGCATGCAACGCGCAGGGCTCGGCGCGCTGGGATTGCCGGTGAATGAAGAGCGTGCCGGTGAATGGGTGATGGTGGATTTGCTGGTCGGCGTGGACGGGGAGGCGCAGGCGGTCCGCCTGTTGCGCTGACGGACATTGAGTTCAATCACTAGGGAGAGAAGAGGAGGAAGGAAAATGACACGCAGAAATTGGGTGTATGCCGCGCTGGCGGGCACGCTGCTCTTGGGCGCCCGCGGAGTGCGCGCGCAGGAGCCCCCACCGGAGGCGGCACCGCCGCCGATGGTGATGATGAATATGCAGGGTCCCGAGGACCCGCCGGGGCTGCCGGATCGCATCGAACTGCTTGGATTTGAGGGCGAGCACGGCGGCAAGGTCGTCAAGGGCTCGCCGTTCACTGCAACCGCCGTTTCCGAAACGACGCAGACGCTCGACGACGGGAATCGCCTCTATCGCAAGACGCAGACGGCGCTCTTTCGGGATAGCGAAGGCCGATTCCGCAAGGAAGTGACTCTTCCGGCCATCGGGCCGCTGGCCGCCTCGGGCGAGGTCCATACGTTCACAGTCATACATGATCCCGTTGCCGGCACAGGTTATGTGCTCGAGACCGATGAGAAAATCGCCCGCAAACTTCCGGGGCGCCGGGGCAATCCTCCCGGAACGTTCAACAAGTTCATCCCCAACCACCACGGCCACGGGCAGGATTCGGCCGGCATAAGAACCGAATCGCTGGGCACACAGATGATCGCGGGTGTGAGCACCGAAGGCACGCGGCATACGCGCGTGATTCCGGCCGGAACAATCGGGAACGACAAGCCCATCGAAGTCGTTTCCGAGCGCTGGTATTCACCGGATTTGCAGATGGTGGTGATGAGCAAGCGCAGCGACCCGCGGTTCGGCGTGACCACCTACACGCTCACGAAGATCCAGAGGCAGGAACCCGCGGCATCCCTGTTCCGGGTGCCGGCGGATTTTACGGTGAAAGACGACGGCCCGCGGATGCACATTCGGCACTTTGAAAAGCGGGTGCCGCCGCCGGGTGCGCCGGGCGTTCCGCCACCGGGTGATTCGAACCCGTAGGCTCTGCACTTCCAGAGTCAGCGAGCTTCTCTCCTGAAGAAGACGGTGTGCGCCCTCTTGGCGGCTGATGCGCAGCCGCGGTGGGGGCGCAGCCGTTTTTGAACTGTGCTGGAGGCTCGACTCAGAGATACATCAACGCCTGGTCCAGGTCGGCTAGAATGTCTTCCACATCCTCAATTCCGACGGAGAGCCGCACCAGGCCTTCCGTAATGCCAATCCGCTCACGAACTTCGGCCGGGATGGACGCGTGGGTCATGGATGCGGGGTGCGAAATCAGCGATTCGACGCCGCCCAGGCTTTCCGCCAGCGAGCACAGCTTCACGCGGTTGAGCAGCTTCTTGACGGCGGCGTACGTGCCGACATCGAAGGAAAGCATCCCTCCAGGGCCCACCTGTTGGACCCTGGCGAGATCGTGCTGCGGATGCGTGGAAAGGCCGGGGTAATGCACCTTCTTCACTTTTGCCGAGGCATCCAGGTGCCGCGCGACGATGAGGCCACTGCGGTTGTGCTGCAGCATCCTCAAGGCCAGTGTCTTGATTCCTCGCGATACGAGGAAGCAGTCCATGGGCGCGAGCCCGGTACCCGCGGAACGCTGGATAAAGTAGATTTTCTCCGCGTCTTCGGGCTTGGTCAGGATGACGGCGCCTCCGGTAGCGTCGCTGTGACCGTTTAAGTATTTGGTCATGGAATGAACGACGATGTGCGCCCCGAGGGAAATGGGCTTCTGCAAATACGGGCTCAGGAACGTGTTATCGACCACCAGAGTGATGTTCCGCTCGTTCGCCAGCTTCGCTGTGGCTGCAATATCGGTCAGGATCATCGTGGGGTTTGTAGGCGTCTCGATGTAAAGCATTTTCGTCGTCGGCCGCAGCGCCGCCGTCACCGCGTCCAACGAAGACGTATCCACGAAGCTGAATTCGAGGCCGAACTGCACCAGGAGTTGCGTCGCAAGCCGATAGACGCCTCCATAGACCGCTTCCGAAAGAACGACGTGGTCGCCCGGTCGCAGTAGACGGAACACGGCGTCAATGGCCGCCATCCCCGACGAAAACACGTACGCGCTCTGCCCGCCTTCCAGCTTGGCGACGCAGCGCTCCAGCGCCTTGCGGTTCGGATGGTTCGTCCGCGCGTAGTCGTACCCCTTCGTCTTGCCCAATTGCTCCTGGACGTAGGTCGAGGTCTGATAGATCGGCGCGACGACGGCCCCCGTGGCCGGATCGGGTTCCTGGCCGACGTGTATCGCGTCTGTTGCAAAACCCATCGTATTCTCCCTGGGCTGCGACACCATTGGCAGCCTCATCAGTCAAAACGCCGGAATGGGCTGGGCCTCCGGGACGCTCAGGCTTGCAGTTTCGTGAGGGTGCCCGGATCAGCAGGCGTTCAGAAGTTACAAGAGCCGCACTCGCGAGTCAAATTCTCCCTTGCTGTAGGAGCAGCAAACCGGCCAGAATGGGCATCCAACACAGCGAAGACGGGACTTGACCCCAGCCACCTGCACGTGGAGTATGGAGTCTCCGATTCTGATGCGAAGACTTGGCTATCTCGGATTGACTCTCCTCTCGCTCGTCGCCCTTCTCGCGATCCCTCTCGCGGCCCAGGACAAGAGTCCTTCGCCTGCAAAGGGCAAGCCCGGCAAGCCGGTGATTGCCAACCGCCTGACCATCGAAGTGACGGGCGGCGAGGACAAGAAGCCCATTGAAAACGCCAGCGTCTACGTCAAATTCGTCGAACCGCACGCACTGCGCAAGGACAAGAAGTACCAACTGAATGTCAAGACGAACCGCGACGGCGTTACCCACGTTCCGGACGCTCCCTTCGGAAAAGTCTTGATCCAGGTGATTGCGGAAGGCTGGAAGACATTTGGGCGCTGGTACGAAATCACCGAGTCGCAGCAAACCGTTCAGATTCATCTCGAAAAGCCGCCACGCTGGTACTGACCGCAGATCTTCGCCATCCTCTGTAGCTCGGAGAGTTCCATGGTTCCACAAAAAAGAGTGTCAACATGGAACGTTCTGCGCCGAAAAGTTCCGTTGCAGGTCAGGTTTCTTCGCGAGTTAAATTGTTTGCCGTCGCTTGTCTTGGTTGGCTCCGCCGGCGTTGCACTCATTTTGTGCAAACAGCATCAGCGCATTGATGCTTGTGCAGTTAGCGAGCGCGCTCGGTTCATTTCCACAAGGTTTTCAACACTTGTGTTGAAAACTTAACAAGAATGAAATATTCGGCGCACGTTTCGGCACCAGGCTTGCTCCACGCCCGTCCTCACGGAGAACTCCTCACCACCAATCCTTTTGACCCGTTCGAAACAGGGATGTTACAGTACGGACCGGACGCGGGACAAAGTTGGACGATGGCTGAGCCTACGCAAATCTATTTTTCACGCGCGCAAATGCTTTGGGGCAATCTCGTTTCCCGCCCGCTCCGCTCCGTGCTGACCGTCGCGGCCATCTCCATCCAAGTGATTCTGATTCTGATGATCGTGGGACTAACATCCGGCGTCGTTTCCGAATGGGGAAAGCGCGTCGAGGGCGTGGGCGCGGATATTCTCGTTCAACCGCCCAACTCGTCCATTTTCTTCGCTCTGTCCAGCGCCGTGATGCAGGAATCGGACGGCGCTCGCATCGGCGCGCTGCCCGGCGTGGACGAAGTGGCGCCCACGCTCATCCTGATGGACCAGGGGCACTTCGCGGTCGTTTACGGCATCGACTACCAGCGCTTCAATGCCCTCAGCAAGGGTTTTGTCTTTCGCGACGGTAAGCCGTTTGCCTCGCGCGACGAAGCGCTTGCCGACGACATCGTGGCGCAAACACGCCACTTGCACGTGGGAGACACCATCTCCTTGCTGAATCACAACTTCACCATTTCGGGAATCGTTGCCCATGGAAAAGGCGCGCGCTTTTTCGTCCCCTTGAAGACGGCGCAGGACGTTGCCGGGGCCGAGAAGCGCGTTTCGATGTTTTACGTTCGCAGTAAAGGAGATACCGAAGGAACGCGCGCCCAAATCGTCAAGTTGATGCCGCAGAGCACCATCCGCTCCGTCTCCGAATACGTCACGCTGATGAACTCTTCGAACTTGCCGGAGCTGCGCCCCTTCATCCGCACCATGGTGGGTCTGGGAGTGTTTATCAGCTTTTTGGTGGTCCTCCTCACCATGCACACCCTGGTTCTGGAGCGCACACGGGAAATCGGCATCTTGAAGGCGCTGGGGTTATCCCGGCTGGGCATTATCCGCCTGCTGCTGACGGAAACGCTCGCCATCGCGTTGACGGGGAGCGCCTTCGGCATGGCGCTCACGTTCTTGGCCAAGGTGGTATTGAAGCACACCACTCCCTCGCTCATGATTCTGATATCGCCTGGTTGGATTGTCTCCGCCGTGGCCCTTGCCCTGCTCGGCGCCGCCGCGGGCGCCATCTACCCCGCCCTCCGCGCCGCCAGCTACGACCCCGTCGTCGCCCTCGCCTACGAGTAGCCGCCTGATTCGATTTCTGGCATCACCTCAGGACCACCGGCCCTCAATCAGCTCGGTTGCGTTCTACGATTGCTTCGCGTGGCGGAAATAGTTAAGAATACTCAGCGGCGGCCCGCCCGATGCGAGGGTCTCTCGATCCGGACGGTTGCCCATAGGTAAAAGGAGCGAGTCATGCCAAGAATGCGATTGGTTTGTAGCGCCACACTGAGCTGTTTGCTGTTGGCAGCGGGTGCGCAGGCGCAAATGGGCGGGATGGGTGGAATGATGCGTCCGCCCGCGATGCAAGGCGTCTTCAATCCCGTGGTGGGCTCCGGCGCGGCCTATGAGGTCACGGACAAGAAGCAGCAGAAAAGCACGATGGAGATCACCATCGTCGGCAAGGAGACCGTGAACGGCAAAGATGCGTATTGGCTGGAAACCGGCATTCAGGATCCGAAATCAGGCACGCCAATTTACATGAAGATGCTCATCGCGCCGGCGGAAGGAAACGCCGTCACGACGCGCATGATTATGCAAATCCCCGGCCAGCCGAATCCCATGGAAATGTCCATGACCATGCAGATGAACCGCGGCGGAGACGCGAAACCCCAGGCCACGGACTTTCGAACCAAAGCCGAGCGCGTGGGAACCGAAAAGATCACTGTGCCTGCGGGCACGTTCGAATGCGAGCACTGGAAAACGACGGATGGCGGCGAAGTCTGGTTCAGCGCGAAAGTCGCGCCGTGGGGTCTGGTGAAATCCACGGGCAAAGACACTTCCATGGTGCTGACGAGAGTCATCACCGATGCCAAGGACCACATCACCGGCACGCCGGTCAAATTCGATCCCATGCAGATGATGCGTCAACAGATGCCGCAGTAGCGCAGCCTATGGCGCCGATCTCTGAAAAACATTACGAGGCCCGCATCATCGAGCGGCGGGACATCTCCGAAGATCTCTGGGTATTCCGCGTGGACCCTGGTGGGGAGTTTCGCTTCGTCGCCGGGCAATACGCAACCATCGGCCTGCAGCGAGATGGAAAGCAACTCGAGCGCGCCTATTCCATCGCGGCGTCGCCGTATGAGGACTTTCTCGAGTTCTTTGTGGAGCTGGTGCCCGACGGCGAGATGACCCCCCACCTCCACAAGCTGAAGGCCGGAGACCCGCTCAGTTGCCGCCGCATCGCGAAGGGGCGCTTCACGCTGGACCTGAAGAGCGGGAGGAAGAATCACCTGCTGTTGTCCACGGTCACGGGCGTCGTGCCGTTCATCAGCTACGCGCGGACGCTTTTCCGTGATTGGAAAAACGGGGGGATGCCGGGCGACCACCGGCTATACATTCTGCAGGGTGCGAGCCGCTCGCAAGAGTTCGGCTACCGCGAGGAGCTGGAGAAATGTGCCGCGGAAGCGCCGTGGCTCAAGTACGTGCCCACGGTCAGCCGACCGTGGAATGATCCGGCCTGGACCGGGGAGACCGGCCGCGTGGATGACATCCTACGCAAGTACGCCAGCCGCTGGGATTTGCGGCCGGATAATACTTCGGCGTACCTTTGCGGCCATCCCAGCATGGTTGAGCACGCGCGCGGAATCCTCGAGCGCGCCGGCTGGAAGAAGGATGCCATTAAAGACGAAGTCTACTTCGTTCCCGGAAAGCATCCTGAAGCCGGGGCCGAGTAGCGCCGGCTTCGGAAGTCCTCTTCTTCACCCGCAGAAGAGCTAGGCCGCCGGCTGCTTCGCCGCAATTTGTTGCGCGATGTCCTCGATCGTTGCGAGCGGACATGCGACGTGCACAGTCTCGTCCCGCGTATCCACGTCAATCAACAGCTTGCCGTCGCGTACGCGAATCTGGACGTGCTCATCGGCGTTGCGAACTTCGACCAAGTCCGCTGGGGGTAGCTTTCGCAGCTCTCTTGTAAGCTTGCGAATCGCGGGGAGCCACGGTCCCAATTCGGGCGCGGCATGTGTGAACTGCCGTTGCGGCACAAAGTGCACGGCGAGTGGAACGAGCGCGGCCGGCACGTAGAAGTGAATGTGGTGCCCCTCCGCGCGGTGTTCGTCCACCGAGATGCGCATCACGCCTTCATGAAATGCGTACCCGCCGGCAAGGACGAGCGTTCCGCCACATCCGAGAGCCACTTTCGTCAGCCACATATTTCCTCCCGCCGAGCGCGTTAGTCGGAAACGTTCTTGGAATCGAGCCACACGCGGACGGTGTTCTCGCTGTCCTTGACGGAGACGAGCTCGGTATCGCCCGTGGCGGAAAGGGCATGAAGCGCGGCAACGAGGTCGAGTTCGTCCTTGCCCGCGGAGAACAGGGCTTCCACGACCTTCATCGGCACGCGAATCTCAGCCGTGTTTTTCTTGTCGCCCTTCTGGTTGACGAAAATTAGGAACTGGCCGTTCTGCTTGGCGACGCGAACGTCCTGTTCATGGCCCTGAACGGTGACGAATTCGCCGTCCTTGGCGGTACGCACGGCGTCGAAGATCGCGTGCAGGTCCACGCCTTGGGTTTCAGACTGGTCAATCTTCACTTTGCCGCCTTTCAGGCGGTCGTGGTTGATGGTGGGGAGAACCTTTTCGGCAAGCTCGATGGGAACATTGACGCGAACGGTTTCGCCCTTTGCCTGGTGGCTTTCCACTCGGACGTGGAGCCAGCGGTCGCCCTTGGCGGATTGCGCC
>JBGPGF010000074.1:0-13752 GCA_041483755.1 Terriglobia bacterium
CAGCCAGGACGAAGTCCGTCGCCGCATCCTCTACACCCTGAACATGACCAAGATCGTTCAGCACTTCTGGGAAGCCCTTCGCTCTGAAAACACGCTCTCCGTCGTCCCTATTTTCGACAAGGAGCGTCCCATCCGCGCCACGGGCGACATGCAGCCATGGTTCACGCGTCGTCCGTGCGAACCCGCTGTCCGCTCTCACATCAATCTTTGCGTCTTCGATTCCCGTTGGGAAGCCAGCGAAGCATTCGAACTGGACAGAAACTCAAACGTTACAGCGTGGGTGAAGAACGACCATCTGGGATTTGAAATCCTCTACGTCTTCAAAGGCGTCGTCCTCAAATACCGGCCCGACTACCTAATTCGTCTCACAAACGGCACAATGCTCGTCCTCGAAGTCAAAGGCCAGGAAGGCCAGCAAGACGGAACCAAACGTGATTTCCTGCGGGAATGGGTTCAAGCCGTGAATTCCCACGGCGGCTTCGGCTCTTGGGCTTCAGATGTCTCCTTCTCGCCTGCCGACCTCTCAGGCATTCTCAAGAAGCACAGCTAACGCGCCATTCGCGCCCTTTTCCACAATCCATTCGAATACTCTTCAGTATCTTATTGACAGTCAGTAATTATCCTGCTACCCTAAGCCGTGCAATCGCGCTTTCCAACTTGCCCTGCTTGCCCTGAGGTACGAAGGGAGCCTCGAAGGGGCAGCTTTCCTCCACTTGCCCGTCACTTGTTCACCCTGAGGGACGAAGGGCCTGCAAAGCCTGTAGAATCAACAAGCGTCTGCCCAGCGACTCCCGGATGAAACTGAAATCACGCCCGCAACTCCCGCAGAATGAACAGATGCAAACAAGGCTCCCGCAAGTCGTGTGGAATGAACAGATGCACAAGACCATGGGGGGGAGGGTGGCCGCACATGTCTGCGTCCCGCACGGTGTTGCGGGAGGGGGTCTCGTTCACATTTCGCCGCACCCCGCAGAACCGGCGTTGCCGCTGGCCTGCCCCCTCCCTAGAATGGAAGCTCGTTCGGAGGGGAGAGACCACGATGTCCGCCGGCCCAAAGAAACCACGTCCCGACCACGCCCCCAGGGTTCCGCACAAAGACGAAGCGTTTTTGCAGAGCACGCCGGGGCGGCCGCTGCGCATCCTGGCCGAATATCTGCATCCCTTGGTGCAGCTCCGAAAAGAGGGCATTGGGGACACCATCGTCATGTTCGGCTCGGCGCGCATCGAGTCGCGCGAATCGTGCGACGCGCGCCTCAAGCGCTTGAAGCACGTGCGCGCCGCCAAGCTTCCCGCCGCGGAGAAAGCCGGCCACCGCACGGCCCTGCGCCACGCCAGGAGCGCGCTCGAAATGTCGCGCTACTACGAAGAGGCCCGCGCCCTGTCGCACAAGATCACTTCCTGGGCGCTGACGCTCGGCCCGCGCCCGCGCCGCTTTGTGATTTGCTCCGGCGGCGGGCCGGGGATCATGGAAGCCGCAAACCGCGGCGCGATCGAAGCCGGCGGCAAATCCATCGGGCTTTCCATCGAGCTGCCGAACGAGCAGTTCGCGAACGCCTACATAAGCGAGGAGTTGAGCTTCAATTTCCACTATTTTTTCATGCGCAAGCTGTGGTTCGCGCAGATCGCCAAGGCGCTGATCGTTTTTCCCGGCGGTTTCGGCACCATGGACGAGCTTTGGGAAATGCTCACGCTCTTGCAGACCGACAAGCTCCCCAAGCACAACATCATCCTCATCTACGGCCGCAAGTATTGGGATGAAGTGCTGAACTGGCGCGCCATGGTGCGCTGGGGCACCATCAATCAGGAGGATTACAACCTGCTGCAGTTTGCGGACACCGTGGACGAAGCCTTTGACCACATCCGCGCCGGCCTCGAGAAGTACCACATGCAACTCGACCCGGACATGCCGGAGTAGGTATCGCGGGGAAGTTTCGATTTTCGCTTGATTCAGCGGGTTGTCGCGATGAGTTCGTCGGAAAAGACCGCTTCAAAGCGCCGCTTCTCATCTTGGTCGTGCAGCAGGATGACCGGCGCCAAGCGCAACGAAGCGCCACACGACTTGCACTGCGACATCTCGCCTTGCAGGTCCTGCAGGAATCCATCCGTAAAGTGATACTCCGTCCGCTCGCGCCGCGCGTTCTTGCTGCCACGCGTGCCGCAGTGCGGGCAGGCGTACTCCACCCGGTCTTCCTGCGGATCGCGGTTCAGCGCCGCCCATCCGGTGCGGCGTACCCCCACCGTCTCTCGACTTTGCCTGCTCATTAGCGCACCCTCCTACTTCCTCTGCCCTCGTGAACCATAAGATGCACGGGGGTTTCACTGCGGTACAGTCCACCTAAGTCTCATAGCTACAATTAGTTACAGCGTAACAACCGCGCCGCTGAGCCTTCTTCCATGGCGCACTTTCCAGGGCGGCTGTGCTCTCGGGGAACTTGCGCGCCGTACTGGTGTCCAAAGGAGTGAGGACGCGCGCACCTCACATCCCTGCGAGACCGGCGCCGGTTTTCGGAGCACTTCGGTCCTACCTGAAACCGGCGCCGGCAATTTTTACGCCCGTGCTCGCGGGAAATCCTGTGGAGGTGTGCGATGGCGTTCGAACAAAGGAAGCATTCGAAGGAGGACATTGGCTCGTTGCGCGAATGCCTCGTCGAAGGCAACGCGGAACAGCTTTTGGGTGAGCGACGGCTGCGTCGCCGCTCACTTGCGCTGTCTCTTATTCTGCAGGCAACGATTCTCGCGGCGGTGATTCTTGTTCCTCTTCTAGTCACGACGGATCGCATTGCGCTCGCGAACACGGCACCGACGCCGATCTACACGTATGGTGGCGGATCGCCTACGCTTGTGAATTCGAATCCACTGCCGCCGGGTGGGAGTCACACCCCCTGTCACTTCTGTGTGCCACCGCGCGTTCCGACCGGCATTCGGCCGGCACCTCCAACCGTTACGAGCGGTGAAGGAGAGGAGTCTAACTGGCCTCCGGGCGTGGGGCCCGTTGGTCCGCAAATTCCTGGTGCCGTGCAACTACCCAGCGGCGGCCAGGCACGGCCCGCGCCGCCGCGAGAAACGACACCGGCAACGCCGCGCGTGGTCAAGAAGACGCATCTCGATCCGGCCATGCTGATTCACCGCGTCGAGCCGATCTATCCGACAATCCCACAGCAAATGCGTCTCTCCGGTCGCGTGGAATTGCGCGCCATCATTTCCACGAATGGCTCGATTCAATCATTGGAGGTTTTCAGCGGAAGCCCGCTATTCTTCCAGTCGGCGCTGATCGCGGTTCGCCAGTGGCGCTATCGCCCAACGATCCTGAACGGCCAGCCGGTTGAGGTGGAGACAATCATCACGGTGATCTACCACATCCAGTGAAGTTGCTGCCGAAGCGCGTCTGAGAGACGGCACAGCTCCGTAGCTCGCGCCGAGGCGAACTGGCTCGCCACGAAGGAGGAACTACAGCAGGGGTTCTCCGGAGTGGCGTGCGATGGCTTCGCGGCAGGCATCGCGCAGGCGGATGATCTCGTGCCAGCCGGCGGATTCCGCGGAAGAAGAATCGCCGGTTGCTTGCGGAGGGATGGGCGGCGAGAGCGTGATCGTCACGCGCGCAGGCCGCGGAAGATGCATCCCATCGCGGAGAAACGGCCGCGTCCCCGCCAGCGACACGGGCACAAGAGAAGCGCCCGTCGCCACCGCCGCCTTGAAAGCGCCGAGCTGGAAGGGCCGGACGCCTTCTTCCCGCGCGAACGTTCCCTCGGGAAAAACGAAAATGGATTCCCCGCGCCGCAGCAACTCTTCCATTTTTTCGGCCTGGCGCAGCCGCGATTCCGGGTCCGTGCGTTCAAACGTCAGGTGCCCCATTTTGCGCACGAATGTGCCAATGAACGGCCAATTCCCCACTTCCATTTTGGCGATGAAACGGTACGGCACTCCCAAGCCCGCCATCACCGCGAGCGCATCGAAGTAGCTGGCGTGATTCGCGACGTAGACCTTTGCGCCGCCGGCCTCCAAGTGTTCGCGCCCGGCCACGCGCACAGGACATCCCACCAGGGCGAAGAGCGCCCGCAGAGCGCGGGAAGTAAAACGGCCAGCGGCTCGCTCGTCGCGGAAGAAATGGACGATCGCCCAGACCGGAACGATCCACGCCGCGAAGACCGCCCAGAAATAAATCCCATAAAAAACTTCCAGAGTGCGCCGCGAACCTGAAGCGATTGCGCGTCCCGCGCCGCGCATACCGCCGACCGCTCCCAGCCTGATGATCTGCATCCACGCTGGCGGCCGCTTCGCCGCGAGCTTTTCCGCCAGATAAAGCTGCTTGGTCTCCTCGCGGCGGAGTTTTCCGCTGGACGTTTTTGGGAGGCTTCCCGGCGGAATCAATTCGGTGCGGTCGGGAGGCAAGCCCAGCCCCGTGTTCACTTGTTCCACCATGGCGGAGACAATCGCCGCGCGGCGTAAAGGATCGGTCTCGCGTGATTCCGCCACGACGATCAGCCGCTCCGTTCCCGCGGCTTCGTCACGCAGGCCAAAGGCAACCACACAGCCCTTTCGCACGCCCTCGGCGCGCGAGGCCAATTCCTCTACTTCATGCGGATAGATGTTGCGGCCGCCCTTGATGATGATGTCCTTCACGCGTCCGGTGATGAAGATCTCGCCGTCGGCGCGGTACGCGCGATCGCCGGAATCCACCCACGCAAATTCGCCGCCGGCCGCAGCGGCTCCCTCTGGAAAAAGACTCTTGGTCGCTGCTGGATTACGGTAATAGCCGCTGGTCGACGAGGGCCCGCGAAACCACAGGAAGCCCTCAACTCGATCCTCCACCTCGCTGCCGGTGTCGTTCACGATGCGGACTTCGTGGCGCGGCAGCGGCGCGCCGGCGGAGACAAAAGCAATCGCCGCCATATCGCCATCCGCGGCAGGTACCGCGCGGCCCTGGCACGTGAATTTCTCACGACGGATGCGGTCCACGCGCGGGGCCCGGCCGAGCGGCGGCGCCGTCACGGCGAGCGACGCCTCGGCAAGGCCGTAAACGGGCATCATCGCCTCGCGGCGGAAGCCGTAACGCGCAAATCGTTTTGTGAAGCGCTCCAGCGTTTCGGGATTTACGGGCTCGGCGCCGTTCAGGGCCGCGCGCCACGAGCTGAGGTCGAGTCCCTCGATGTCGCGCTCCGCGATCTTTCGAACGCAAAGCTCGTAGGCGAAATTGGGGGCTGCGGCAATGGTTCCGCGGTGCTTGTGAAACGCCCACAGCCAGCGCTCCGGCCGGGTGAGAAACGCCAGCGGCGACATCACAGCCAGCGGAACGCCGAAGTAGAGCAGCGTGAGCCACGCGCCAATCAAGCCCATGTCGTGATAGAGCGGCAGCCAACTCACGCCCGCATCCTGCGGCACGATTTCGATGGCTTCGCCAAGCGCTCTTATGTTTGCCAATAGATTCGCGTGCGTAAGAACAACGCCCTTGGGGTCGCCCGTCGAGCCTGAGGTGTATTGCAGCAGCGCGATGTCGCTCGACTTGCGCGCGCGGCTGCCGGTCAGGTGCGCGGGAAGCGCTCCCGGCGCAGGTGGCGGCGCCTTTTCCGCCGCTTCGATCAGTTTTTGCGCGTCCACCACGGCGTCAAGCGAGCGCACGCGCGGTTTCAGCAGGCGGGCCACGGCTTCGGCTTGGCGAAACGTCAGCAGCAGGCACACTTCTGCATTGTTGAGAATCCCGGACTGCCGCTCGGCGTACTCTTCCATGCGGTCCGCGCGAAAGGGCGGATAAATCGGGACGGGAATCGCGCCGACGAGAAGAACCCCGGCGTAGGAAACAAAAAACTCGCGCGACGTGGGCAACATCAGCGAAACGCGCCCGCCCGGGGGCACGCCGTGCCGTGCGAGTTCGGAAGCACAGTTTTGCGCCGCGGCATACAGCTCCGCGAAAGTGAGCGAGACCTCGCGGCCATCGTCTTCTTCAATGTGAAGATGAGTGCGCGCCGCGTCATGCGCCGCGCGATGCCGCAAAACATCAATCAACGTCTCCGCGGCTTCCACGCCGCCGGCCGCGCCTGCGGCGCGATGCATCAATTCCGCGGTGGCTGCAGCGCGCGGCCCGGAACTCCAGCCAGGGCCGGCGGCCTTGCTGCATGGCGCGGCAAGCAACGCGCACGCCAGCTCCATTGGCGTGTTCGCTTCAGCCACAATGCCGTCCGGCAGACGCACGCCAAACTCAGTCTCCAACCGCGCCATCAATTCGACGCGCTCGAGTGAACCCAATCCAAGATCGCGATCCAGGTGAGAATTGGGGCCGAGCATCGGCAGTGCGCCGCTGCTCCCCAGCTCCCCCAGCAGGCTTCGCAGGATTTCAAGAACGCGCTCGCGCACGGCGGCGGATTCGGTCTGTGTGACGGGAGTGGCCACGGGTGTTGGACCAGATGGTCTTCGTTCGCAGAGGCTACCATGCGGTGCTGTGACGTGCTATCGGTTCTCTGTGCGGTGGGCTACGTCGCTCCGCGAAGCGCTCTTCCCTATTTCTTCGCCACTGTCGCCGAGTAGTTGCGCGGCATCAGCGTGGTGGAAAGGTCCACGCCGCTGAGGTCCGCGCCCGAGAGGTCCGTCTCGCGCAGGATGGTGACGCCCATATCGGCTCCGGAAAATTTCGCGCCGTGGACGTTGGCGTCGCGGAAGTTGGCGTTGCGCAGCAGGGCGCCCTGGAAGTTGGCGTTCGAAAGATCGCAACGAAAGAATTCAACGCCACTGGCCTGCGCTTCGGAGAGGTCCGCGCCCGCGAGAACCGATTCGGTCATGTCCGTGCTGCGCAGGTCGGCCTTGCACATTCGCGCGCCGGAAAAATCCGCGCCGGGAAGTTTCGCCTTGCGCAGGTCGGCTCCCTCGAGAATTGCCCCGCGAAGAATCGCCCCGCTCAAGTTCACGCCGCTCAGATCCGCGCGGGAAAGGTCCGCGCCCTCCAGATCGGCTCGTGCGCCACCCTCGCGGCCGCGAAAAAACATCTCGTGCGCATCGAGAATATCGGAAAGGCGCTTGCCCCTGTGCTTAATCTTCTTCGGATTCCTCAATCCCATGGCGATCTCTGCTCCCGTGGTTTCAGCCCGGCTAGTTTACTCGATGCGGAGTCGCGTGGGAATCCGCGAGCCTATGGTACTGTGGATTGGACCGTCCTCGATGGTCCGCTTGAGGAATGCGGTGGGATTCAAGGCGAAGGTTTCGTTAGTTGCCGCACTTTCCGCGCTCGCTGCGCTCCCACCTGCGCGCGCGCAGGGGCAGGTGCGCGAGGAAGAAATTGTCGCCAATCTCGCGACCGGGCGCGTGATCGTGCATGTGGCGAAAGAAGCGATTGTCTTCGCCACGATTGAACAGCCCGGCGAGATTGGCTCCATCCCCCCTCGCATCGTCTCTCTCGATTCCGCGCATGTTGGCATTATGTTTGGCGCGGCGGAGTGGCTTCTGCCCGCGCAGGGGCCGAAACCAGTTCGGCTCGAGCGCCGCGTCTCGCGTATGGCCGCCAGTCAAGGTGGGCGGCCAAACTTTGGTCCGGAGGTTGAGGCGGACCTCGAAATCACCGGAGAGGCGTTCCTCGAAGCGCTCCGCTCCTTCGCCAACCAGCTTCACCACAAGATCCAGCTCGGCCGCGATGAGCCTCTCTTCGAGCTTGTCGTGGTCGGCTATGGGCCGAACGACTACGGACCCGAGGTCTGGCTCTTTGAATACCGCGCCGTTCAGGAGGAAGTAAAGGGCGATTACATGCAGACGCGCATCCTGCGTCCGCGCACGACCCAGCTCTATCCGCCGGAGAAGCACCAACCGCGCACACTTGTCGAGGTGCGTTATCCCGCCGATGCCAAGGCGGGCACACTACTTGAGAAGATTCAGGGGAATGATCTGGTTGTCTTTAGGATTGCCAGGGCAGAGGAGAAGTTTCTGAAGGTGGTTGATAAAATTCAGGCTGGCAGGGCCAACACCGCAGACGCTGCCGTTGCAGCAGACTTTCTCCGCGCGGTTGTCGTTCCCCTGGCGGGCAACGCGCGTTTCACCGTGGGTAAGTTTGCCCAGCAATCCGGGCTGGACTGGCTTGTCCCGCCCAGCGAGCCTTTGGAGAAGGCCCACAACGACAAGGATCGCCCTGCCGATGCCCCGACTCTCATGCGCAAGCCCTGAGGGCGCTCAGTCTCCAGCGGCCAGGCGGTGACCTGCCGGTCGACCGATGTCCTTGCGATAATGCATCCCGTCGAAGCGGATTTTTCCGGCCGCTTGATAGGCGGTCGCCAGAGCAGCATCGAGCGATGCGCCCGACGCGGTAACACCGAGGACCCGGCCTCCGGCGGTTACAATGGCCGAGCCTTGTCGCTTCGTTCCCGCATGCAGCACTGTCACACCAGTAATACTATCTACAACGGTTAGACCTTGGATCTGCTTTCCCGTCGCGAATTTCCCTGGATACCCTCCTGAAGTCAGCACTACGCACACGCTCGCCCCGGGCTTCCAACGGAGTTTTCTACGCTCCAGATGACCGGCGGCCACATCCGCGAGTACTTCGGCAAGGTCGAAATCCATGCGGGCGACGATGGCCTGAGCTTCGGGGTCGCCCAGCCGGCAATTGAATTCCAAGACGCGGGGTCCGCTCTTTGTGAGCATCAGGCCGAAGTAAAGAAACCCCTGGTAAGGAATGCCATCGGCTGCGAGGCCGCGGAGCGCTGGCTCAACAAGCGTAGAAATAATCGTCTCGCGCAACGATGTCGGCAGCAAATCGTCCGATGAAAATGCGCCCATGCCGCCAGTGTTGGGACCCTGGTTATTGTCGAAAAGGCGCTTGTGATCGCGCGTAGGGACAAGCGGCGCATAGCGCTCCCCGTCCGTCACGATGATGAAAGACAACTCTTCGCCTTCGAGCGCCTCCTCAATCATGATGCGGCGGCCGCCCTCTCCGAGTTCATTCTGTTCCATCAACCTCGCGATGAAATTCTCTGCGGCAGCGCGATCCGGCGCGACAAGGACACCATTTCCCGCGCAAAGCCCGTCGGCTTTGATCACCACGGGCCATTTCAGAGTGTCCAGCGCCCGGTAAGCAGCTCTTGGCGAGTCGTAGAATCCAAAGAGGTGCGCGGTCGGAATTTGGTGGCGCTCGAGGAATTTCTTCGTGAATACTTTGCTGCCCTCGAGCTGTGCCGCCTGCTTCGTTGGTCCGACGATCGGCCATTGGCGCGCTGTGAAGGCATCTACCACGCCGTTCACGAGAGGGACTTCAGGCCCCACAATCGTCAGATCAGGCGCCGTTCGCTGGGCAAGCTCTACCAGGGCGGCAACGTCTCCCGCGTCCACCGCAACGCATTCCGCCTCTGCCGCGATGCCGCCATTGCCGGGCGCGCATAGGACGCTCTTCACCAGGGAGCTCTGCCGCAGCTTCCATACAATCGCGTGCTCGCGACCGCCGCCGCCAATCACCAAACACTTCATGAAGTCCTCGCTCCTGGGAACCGCGTTTTGGAACGATAGTCGGCTGGTTACGAGGTGTCAATTCCCAAGCCGCCCGCGCGCTTTCCGGGATGCTGATGCGGTCCAGGTTCGCGCTTGTCTATCTTGGCATGTACTGATTACCAGCTTGCTCTCCACCCCGAGAAGCCGAGCCGATGCTTCACTGCTACCCTGGTAAGAGGTTAGGGGTTGTTGTCCCAGGCTAGATTTGCGAAAGAGGACTCAGGATGCTTCTCCCTCTTCGGCACGAAAGCATGACCGCGCGGCGCTGGCCTGTTTTCACCATGGCCATCGTTGCCCTCAACGTTCTGGCTTTCCTCGGGACCCACTGGAAGTTGGACGACGAAGGCCAGCAGGCCGGCCAAGTCAAGGTTCACCTCCTCATACTGGCCGCGACGCATCCGGAATTAAGAATGCCGCCGGATGCTCAGTCGTTTGTGGACGGATTTCGCGACGGCAATCCACGCCTCTGGAAGCAGGTGCAATCGTTAAACCGCAATCCAGAGGATGCCTGGGACACCAGAATTCGGCTGATAGATGACCCCCAGGTTCTTCAGGACGAGATGGATTCTCTCACCCAGCAATACTCCCAGCTGGAGGCAGTATCGATTCGCGACCGGTACGCGTTCATCCCGGCGCACCCCAGGGCGATCAGTTTTCTAACCGCTAATTTTCTTCATGCAGGTTGGTTCCATTTGATCGGCAACATGTGGTTCCTCTGGCTCGCTGGAATCATTCTTGAAGATACCTGGGGACGAATCATCTACCCTGCCTTTTACCTGTTCGCAGGCGCCGTAGCCCTGGAGATCCATGCCTGGGCCAATCCGGGCAGCATCATTGCAACTCTTGGTGCGTCTGGCGCCGTCGCCGCCCTGATGGGCGCCTTCCTGGTGCGCTACCCGAATACGAAGATCGATATGATGTGGCTCTTCTGGTTCCGTATCTACCGATTCAAAGCGCCCGCGTATTCCTTGTTGCCGGTTTGGGCTTTGATGGAAGTCTTTTACGGAACGTTATTCGGCCAAGGTTCGGGGGTTGCACACTGGGCGCACGTTGGCGGCTTCGCATTCGGAGCTGTCGTAGCCGTCGGCTTGCGATATTCGGGCCTGGAGCAGAAGGCGAACGATGCGATAGAAGAGAAGGTCGCCTGGACGGGAGAGGGCGATGTTCTCGAGGCCACGGAATTGATGGGAAAAGGAGACTTAGATCAGGCCGTCTTGCTTCTCGAAAAGCATGTGGCGACGAAGCCTGACTCCCTAGATGCCTACGGCCTGTTGAAGCAACTCTACTGGCGGAAACAAAACCTACCCGCTCACGACCAAGCTACGATCAAGCTTTGCCAGCTTTGTCTGAAGCACCAAGATCCCGACGGCGCGTGGCTGAACTACGAGGAATTCATCCATTCCGGGGGAGAGAAACTGCCTGCTTCCACATGGCTGGAGCTTTGCCGCTCCGCGGAAAACCAGCAGAACTTCGAGCGAGCGGTATGCGAGTATGAAAAACTGGCGGCGGCATATCCCGCGGAACGCCAGTCCCTTCTTGCGCAGATGTCTGCCGCTCGTCTCTCGCTTAAGAAACTGAATCGGCCCCAGGAAGCACTGGCGTTTTATCAAGCCGCGGCAGCATCTTCCATCCCACATCTCGACTGGGACGCGACCATTCAGAACGGGATCCAGGAAGCGCAGAAGGCTGCAAGCGTGAATCTGGCGCCGGCGGAAAGCAAATAACCTCTATTTCCATTAAAGCAGGTTAGTTACTTAGGCTTGGCTAGCGGCCCGAACGGGAATCGTCATCGTCGCAACTGTAGAAGTCGTGTCAGAAGAGGCCAGCATGTGGCAGCGGCCATCAAAAATCCCGCCAGGATCAATAACCATGCACGGCGAATGTACCTCGCCCGTCACCACTCCCTTGGCCTGAATCTCCACGCGGCCTTTTGCGAAGATCACGCCATCGAACCGGCCGGAGATGACTACGCGGTTGCCTTCGATTTGTCCTTCGACCTTGGCGCCCTCGCCGAGAACGACGGTTTGCTCCGAAACGATGTTGCCCTTCACATTGCCGTCGATCCGGAACGTGCCCGTCACTTGGAGCTTCCCCTCCAGCGTGACACCCTGGTCGATGAAGCCAGTCCATTCTTCGCTCGAACCGTTCTTCGATGTGCCTGGCCACTTCCATGACATAGCGCACTCCTATGAATTTATCTTTCCACTGTAGCCGCGTGCGCAGACAAGTCAACACAGACACGAGGCCGTGATGTCCAATGAATCCACGAACGATCTGACTGGTTGTAAGGATTTTGGGTGCACTACTTCATTAAACGGTCGTAGATACCCATGAGCTGGGCATCGTCGTAGAACTCCAGAACAATCTCCCCGGGGCGAATCTTTGTCTTCGGCCGGAGGTGGACCTTGGTCCCAAGATGCCGCTGGAGTTCTTCAATGGCTGCGCGGACGTTGGCGTCCGGGTGCGTGCCGGATTGGGTTGCGGCTGCCCGCGCACGGCGAGAGGCCAACCGCTCGATCTGCCTTACTGTAAGGCCCCCTCGGGCCGCTCGATGGGCGATGCGCATCCGCAGGCTGGTATCGAGGACACTGAGCAGCGCTCGGCCGTGGCCAGCGGAAAGACGGCCCTCTTCGATCATGTCCAGGATGATGGGCTCAAGTTTGAGCAGTCGAATCGCATTGGCGACTGTAGCGCGATCCTTGCCGGTTCTCTCCGCGACATTCTCCTGCGTCAATTGAAACTCATCCATGAGCCGATCAAAAGCGCGCGCCTGCTCGATGGGATTCAGATCCTCGCGCTGAATGTTTTCGACCAGCGTCATTTCCAACGCCAGGGCGTCGGAAACTTCGCGCACGATTACAGGAACCTGGCTCAGGCCGGCTCGCTGCGCTGCACGCCAGCGGCGTTCACCCGCGATCAACTGAAAACGGTTTCCGATGGGGCGGAGAACAAGCGGCTGAATAATCCCGCTTGTGCGAATCGAGCGCGCCAGCTCTTCGAGGGCTTCTTCGCGAAAGCGTGTTCGCGGTTGGTACGGACTTGGCTCAATGAGATCAATGTCCACCAGCCTGGTTACGGATGCGGAGGCTTCCTTGGCTAGCGCCACCGCAGCAGCTGTTGCGGCAAAACCTGAGGTTTCTGGCGCGGCTGCCTGGCGCGAATCAGGCTCCCGAATGAGCGCTCCGAGCCCACGTCCCAATGCGTTTCTCGTCATTTGCGATTACCTCCTGAGCAAGTTGCGTGTAACCCTCGGCCCCTTTGCTATGTATATCATAGAAAATAATAGGCTTACCGAAACTTGGAGCTTCTGCTAGGCGCACGTTTCGGGCGATTACAGTCTGGAAAACCTGCGCTCCAAAAAAGCTCCTCAGATCCGTGGCAACCTGACGGGCAAGTGTGGTCCTTTCGTCGTACATCGTCAGGAGTATACCCTCAATCTCGAGTGAGGAATTCAGAGTGCGGCGGATGCGCATTAGAGTGTCCAAGAGCTCGGACACTCCCTCGAGAGCGAGATACTCACACTGGATTGGAATCATGACAGAGTCTGCTGCGACCAGCGCGTTGAGAGTCAGGAGGTCCAACGCCGGAGGGCAGTCGAGAATGATGAATCTGTACTTGGAGCGCAGGCTCTCCAGAAAGGACCTAAGCCTGAATTCGCGCTTCTCGAGCGTTACCAGTTCCACCGCCGCGCCAGCCAAATTCTTGTCGGCAGGTATAACATCAAGTCCATCGACCTGCGAATTGAGTAGAATCCGGTCGTGTGGTTCATTGAGGATTAAGGCATGGTAGAGAGTACGCCGCGAAGGATCCTTGGGAAAGCCGATGGCAACGGTTGCGTTCCCCTGTGAGTCACAATCAACAAGTAGAGTCGGTTGTTCTGCAGCGGCTAGACAGGCAGCAAGATTCACCGCTGTTGTTGTCTTCCCTACGCCGCCTTTTTGGTTAGCAATGGCGATGATGCGCGCCAAATCTCCCCCGATCGAGCGAGAATTTAACAAAGGTGGCCTAAGGATGCAAGATGTTTCACGTGGAACGTCACATTTTGTTGATTTTTCAGGCGGAGAAACGTTCCACGTGGAACAATCCACATCACTCTCCATCGAGTGATGGACAGCAACATAAGAGTACGGGCCACCTCCACAATTTCACCTTATAGAGTTTTAACCTGTGTGGAAGGCAGAAACCGGTAGATGTCGGAATGCCGACTTATATCAAAAGTTCACGTCGTAATGTACCGCGGAGGACTAAAATCGCTCTTTCCTCTACGGACGGACCTCTTCATTGGGGAAAGTAACG
>JBGPGF010000075.1:0-13663 GCA_041483755.1 Terriglobia bacterium
ATAACGTACTATTTGCGCGGCGCGGCGCGAATGGTACTTCCGTCCTACTCGATGGCAAGCTGCGCCACAACTCAGCTGGTGGGAAAACCCCACTCAGGGGACTTACATCTTGTAGCGGCCGAGGTCCTCGTCGGAAAGATTTTCGAGCCACGCGCGGAGCTGATCGCTGGTGCTGCGTTCGGAAATGGCGCTGGAGACTTTGGAGTTTTTCAGGACTTCGTCATCCACAAAGATGGGGCAATCCACGCGCAGGGCCAGCGCCAGAGCATCGCTGGGCCGCGAATCAATCGTCATGGTCTGGCCGTTGCTCTCGACCCAAATCAGCGCATAAAACGTATCGTCCTTCAATTCGCTGACTACGACCTTCTGCACGCGTACCTCCAGGCCAAGAAGCACGTTCCGCAAAAGGTCATGGGTCATGGGCCGCGGCGTTTGCACCTTTTCAATTTCGAGCGCAATGGCGTTGGCTTCGTAGATGCCCACCCAAATGGGCAGCATGGCGCTGCCCTGCACGTCCTTCAGGACAACAATGGGCATGTTCGTCACCGGGTCCATCATGAGGCCGCGGATTTTCATCTCCACTTCCACTGGACCCTCCCGTGAACTATCCGACGTGCTCGCCAACCAGACTGTTCAGACCGGCGCCCGTCACTCGCACTTGCACGTATTGTCCCAGAAGCTCTTTCCCTTGCGAAGTAAAATTCAGCACGCGATTGCCGGATGTATGACCGCCCCACTGATTCTCCCGGCGGGACTTGCCCTCGACCAGCACCTCGAACGTCTGGCCAATCAGCGTTTGGTTCCGCGCCGTCTGCATCTGGCATTGTCTCTCGTTCAAAACGCTTAACCGCCGGTTCTTCTCTTCCTCGGCAATCTGATCCGTCCTTGCCAGCGCCGGCGTGTTCGGCCGCGGCGAATACGTGAAGCAGTATATCCCGTCATATCGCACCTCATCGAGAAGGCTCAGCGTTCCCTCGAAGTCCGCTTCCGTTTCGCCCGGGAAGCCTACGATGATGTCGCTGGTGATGCTGATCGCGCGGCGCGCGGCGCGAATCATGGCGATCTTTTCGAGATACTCTTCTCGCGTGTACGAGCGCTGCATCTCTTGCAAGACCCGCGTCGAGCCGGATTGCACCGGCAGATGCACGTGGTCGCACAGAACCGGCTGCGCGTCCAGTGCGTCCACAATGTCCTGGGTAAAGTCGCGCGGGTGTGAAGTTGTGAACCGCACGCGGCGGATTCCGGGTATCTCCGCCACAGCCAGAAGAAGTTCGGAAAAGCGCAGCTTGCGTGCCGAAGGATCACGGTACGAATTGACGGTCTGACCCAGAAGCTGAATTTCGCTGTACCCCAGATCGGCAAGCTGGCGCACTTCCACGAGCACCGAATCGCTGGCCCGGCTGCGTTCCGGCCCGCGCGTGTAGGGGACGACGCAGTACGAGCAGGCCTTGTCGCAGCCCTCGATGATCGTCAGATACGCGCGCCAGGGATTGTCGCGCCGCGTGATTTCCGTCTCGAACGTCTCGTCGGTATCCGTATCCAGTCCCGTGACGCGCCGATTCCCTTCCTCCAGCCGCGTCAGAAGTTCGGGAAGCTGGCGATAGCTTGCCGAACCGCACACCAGGCTGACCCACGGCGCGCGCTCGAAAATCGCTTCGCCCTCCTGCTGCGCCAGGCAGCCAAGAACGCCGATGATGCGCCCGTCATTCTGCTGCGTGCGGAATTCTCCGAGGCGTGAGAACACCTTATGCGCGGCCTTCTCGCGAATGCTGCACGTGTTGTAGAGAATGACGGAAGCCGCATCCTGCGATGTGACTTGCCGGTAGCCGCGCGCCTGGAGTACGCCCGCCACTTTCTCCGAGTCGTGGTCGTTCATCTGGCAGCCGAAGGTTTCCAGGAAAAACGTTCCGCGTTCCGGCCCCAGCACCGGAAAGCCCGGCGCCTGCCGGGACGCTTCACCCGGCCCGCTCAGGGCCTCCAAACCGACATCGTACGGTTTCGCCATCGCTCTGGCGCTCAGTTTACCACAGCCGCTGCAGACGTCTTCCGAGCCCGCCTTCTTCCAAGAACCACGAAAGCGAAGCTCTTCACCCAGAAGGACCAGCTCCGGAGCGCGCTTCCCCATTGAGGCTATCTCCAGATGGCGGGTCCGAAGCACTTGCAGGCCACAACCTGTTGGAGTATAGTAGGTAAAATCACTACTATTGAGGCGTGATGGAAAAGTGCGTAACTGCCGCGGACGCGAATCGCAAGTTTTCGGAGCTCCTCCGAGGCGTGCGCCAGGGCCGGAGTTTCCTCGTCACCTCCCACGGCCAGCCCGTGGCGAAATTGGTGCCCGCCGAGCAGGATGCGCGCATCCCCGCTGCGGCACGCTCTTCTCTACTGACCCGCTTGAAGTCGCAGCCCGCCGTCAAAGGCGCCAAGGCCCGCAGGAACTGGACTCGCGATGAGTTATATGAGGACAAGCGGTGAGGGTGGCGCTGGACACCAATGTCCTGGCGTACGCGGAAGGAATCAACGGCGCGGCCCGGAAAGCAGACGCGCTTGACTTAATCCAGAGGCTGCCACCGGGCGCCGCTTTGCTGCCCGTACAAACGCTAGGGGAGCTGTTTCAACTTCTCGTGCGAAAGGCGAGTCGCACACCTGCGCAAGCCCGTGCCGCGATTCTTGGCTGGACTGACGCGTTTTCGCTCATCGCCACTTCCGAAACCGCCATCCTGGGCGCAGCGGAACTTACTGCTTCCCATCGATTTAGTATCTGGGACGGTATCGTCCTTTCCTCCGCTGCAGAGGCCGGTTGCCGCCTCCTGCTCTCAGAAGATCTGCAAGAGGGCTTCACTTGGAACGGGGTCACCGTGACCAATCCGTTCGGTGCATCGCCTCATCCACTTCTCACCGGCCTGCTGCTCTGATCTGGCTTGGAGGAATCTGCGTTATTTGAGGCGGCAATCTGGAAACAGCGGGAATCCGAATTGTTTGACCGCCTATTGTGCGTGTGCTACGGTTTGAATTGCCCAGAAAATTGCCATCACACTGAGGGTAGTCATCATCTTTTCTTTCACCACGGTCATTCTCATCAGCGACCTCGGAGGCATCCTGACCCAAACGGGCTGGGTCGCCCGCGCCGTTCTTCTTCTCTTGTTCATTTTCTCGCTCTTCTCTTGGGCGCTCATTTTCCAGAAGCTCGGCTCGTTCAGCCGCGTCAACCGGGAAAGTGAGCAGTTTCTGCGTATTTTCCGCGCGACGCGCGGCGTCGCGGACCCCAAAGCGCTCGCCTCGGCCGGCTCTCCCTTCGCCTCCATGTATTCCGCCGGCTACCGGGAGCTGCAAAGCCAGGTGGCGGCGAGCAACCCGCACCCCGGCAAACTAAAGAGCCTGCAAGCCGTGACGGTGAGCATGCAGCTAGCCGCCTGGGACGAAATTCGTCGTCTCGAGAAGGGCATGTCCTGGTTGGCCACGACGGGTTCGGTCACGCCGTTTATCGGCCTCTTCGGCACGGTCTGGGGCGTGATGGACGCTTTCTCGGGCCTCGGCACCGCCGGTGCTGCCAGTCTTCGCGTTGTCGCGCCCGGAATCGCCGAGGCGCTGGTTACGACGGCGGCCGGCCTTTTCGCGGCCATTCCCGCGGTCATTTTTTATAACCAGTTTTTGCAGAATATTCGCGTGCTCGGGCAGCGCATGGACAATTTCGCGATGGAAGTCTCCGCGCAGATCGAAAAAACATTTACCTGAGGTTTCCGCTCCCGCTGCCGCGGGATAAGGCTTCGGACGATGCCGCAACTTTCCAAACAAACGCAGACCTCGCTCTCGGAAATCAACATGGTTCCGTTTGTGGACGTGGTCCTCGTCCTGCTCATCATTTTCATGATTACCGCGCCGATTCTGCAATCCGGCATCGAAGTGGACCTTCCCAAAACGCATACGGTAAAAGAAATCGCCGAGGAACGCCTGGTCATAACCATAGACAAGAGCCAGCGCGTGTACCTCGGCGAGGAGGCCACGAATATTCACCAACTCGGCGCCAAGGTCCGCTCGAAGCTGAAGCGCCCGCAGGACTCCGTCTTCCTCCGCAGCGACGAAACCGTGCCCTTTGGCAGTTTCGCCGCCGTGATTGATACGCTGCGCCAGGCCGGCGTCACCAACATCAGCATCGTTACCGTGCCGATCACCGATCGCGCCCCCGCGAATTGAATGGCCATGAGCGCCGCCTACGCCATCCGCGATGATCTAACCCTGAAGAAGACATTCGTCTATTCCGTGATTCTCCATGTCATCCTGACGGCCTCCATGCTCGTATCCGCGTTCCTTGTGCGGCATGGGGATGAGTGGGGTGGCCCCGGTGGCGGTCAAGGCTCTGTCACCGTCAAGCTCGTCGGCAGCCTGGCAGGCATCCCGCTGCCAACCCCCGCCGTGGTTACCCCCAGCCGCGTTGTGGACACCACCAAGGGTCTCTACAAAGAAGAACCGCGCAAACCTGAACCCCCCACCGACGCCACCAAGCTCCCCAAGTTCACTCGTGAGAAGCCGCCCAAGACGATTTCGCCGCCATCTCGCGTTCTGGAAAACCCAACACCGCCGCCGGAAAACGCCGTGCCCTACGGCCAGGGAGGGCGTCCCAATCTTCCCTATAGCTCGTTTTCCGTGGCCGGCGGTTCGCAAGGCTCACTGGGAATGAGCGCTCAGGGCGGCGGTGATTTCGGCGCGCGTTATTCCTGGTATGTACAGGCCGTGCAAGGCCGCATCAGCCAAAACTGGAACCAGTTCACGGTGGATTCCGCCGTTCGCGTCGCGCCGCGCGCCGTTCTTACCTTTGAAATCCTGCGCGATGGCACGATTCGCGGCATTCGCGTCACGCAATCCAGCGGTAATTCCTCCGTCGACAATTCCGCCGTGCGCGCCGTGCAGGGCTCTTCTCCCCTGACTCCTCTTCCCAGCGACTATTCGGGCTCCGGCGTGAATGTCGAGTTCTACTTTGATTTTCACCGGTGATGAAATTAAGGATACGGAGGTAAGCGCAGTGACTCGAGCGATCGATTGCAAGGCGTTGTGGCTCTTCGCGGCACTGCTGCTGTGTTGCCGGCCGGCGGCGGCGCAGGATTGGTTCCGCACGGGCACGGGCCTGGGCGTTGAGAAGGCCCGCATCGCCGTGGCCGACTTTGCAGCGCGTAGCGATGCCGCCAAGGCGCACACCACACTATTCACCCAAGTGGTGCGCGATGACCTGCAATTCAGCGGCATCATCGAAATTGTCAGCCCCAGCTTCTACCCCTCCAAGATGCCCGCCGTTCCCGCGGAATTGGATTACGCGTCGTGGACCGCGCCTCCCGCCTCTTCACAATTCCTGGCCTTCGGCAATCTGAGCGAGCCGAACGGCCCGGCCTCTGGATCCGTCTCCGCTGATGTCGCCGTGGAAGCTTGGCTCTACGACGTGCACAATTCCTCGGCGCCGGCCGTCGTCGGCAAGATTTTCCGCGGCCCCGCAACGGACGCTCAGGTTCGCAAATTCGCGCATCAGTTTGCCGATGAAATCGTGAGCAAGCTGTCCGGCGGCCTGCCCGGCGTCGCCTCTTCGCAGATCGCTTTCGTCAGCTCCCGCACCGGGACGAAGGAAATCTGGGTCATGGATTACGACGGAGCGAACCAGCATCCCCTCACTGGCTTGCGCTCCATTTCCCTCACCCCGCGCTGGTCGCCCGACGGCAGCCGCATCGCCTTCACGTGTTTTGCTCCCGGGTATGGCGGCGTGGTCAGCGCGCAGATTTGCATGTATTCCTTCGACATCGGCAAGACCGTCTCGTTTCCCCGCTTCCGCGGCACCAACAGCGCCCCCGCGTGGTCGCCGGACGGCTCGCAAATCATGTTCTCTTCCTCGATGCTCGGTAATCCCGAGCTTTTCGCCGTGGACACAAACGGCGGCAAGCCCCGCCGCCTGACTTACGCCAATGGCGGCAGCACCTCGCCCGTGTGGAATCCTAAGACCGGGCAGACCGTCGCGTTCGTCAGCGATCGTGGCGGATTCCCGCAGCTCTACCTGATGAACTCCGACGGTACCAACGTCGCCAAAATGGACCTTCCGGACATGGGCTACGTGATCGATCCAGCTTGGTCGCCGAACGGCCAATTGCTGGTATTTAGCTGGCGCCGTCCTGCCGGCAACTACGACATCTATGTAATGGAAGTGGCCACCCGCCAGCTTGTCGAGCTGACCCGCGACGCCAGGCGCAATGAGCGGCCGAGCTGGGCACCCGACGGGCGCCACATTGTTTTCGAATCCACACGCTCCGGCTCGGGCCAGATTTGGGTTATGCTGGCCGACGGCACACAGGCGCGGCAGTTGACCACCAGCGGCCAGAATGAGTCGCCAAACTGGTCCACGCGGTGACACAAGACTTGCAGATGCCGGAGTGCGTCGTACAATACATCTGGCGATGAGTTTCTCTCCGCGAAAGACCGTGTTTGAGTTACGATGGAACCGTTCACCAGCAGGAATTTTGCGAATCTCGTCTGAGGAGGATTAGTGATGAAGTCCGCCGCGCACCAGTTCTACCGCACACTCTCGCTGACCGCGTTTCTGGCCGCCCTTCTTCTCGTCGGTTGCGCCAAGAAAGCGGCGCCTCCGACGCCTCCGCCCGCACCCCCGCCGCCCGCCGCCAAGCCGACGGTGACTCTGCAGGCCAATCCGTCTTCGATTCAAAAGGGCGAATCCACGACTCTGAGCTGGTCCTCGACGAATGCGACGCAGCTCTCCATCGCGCCGGAAGTGGGTCCCGTTGCGCCGGAAGGCAACACCAAGGTGAGTCCGGCGGACACCACCGCGTACACCATCACCGCGACCGGCCCCGGTGGTTCCGAGTCTGCCACGGCCAGCGTCAGCGTGGCTGCGCCACCGCCGCCGCCTACTCCTCCGGCTGTTAGGGAGCCCACTCTGGAAGAGCTCTTCGCCAAGGAAGTACAGGACGCCTACTTTGACTACAACAAGGCCGACGTTCGCGCCGACGCTCGCACGGCACTGGCCCGGACCGCGGACTTCCTGAAGAACTATCCGCAGGTCAGGATCGTCATCGAGGGCCATTGCGACGAACGCGGCTCAACCGAATACAACCTCGTGCTCGGCGACCGCCGCGCCGCCGCAGCCAAGCAGTATCTTGTCTCGCTCGGCGTCTCCGCGGACCGCCTGACCACCGTGAGTTACGGCAAAGAGAAGCCCTTCTGCACCTCGAGCAATGAGGAATGCTGGCAGCAGAATCGCCGCGGCCACTTTGCTTTGGCGAAGTAAGGTCCGCACAACGCGGTTATCGGACGGAGCCGCGCGGCCGGGCATTTTTCTTGCTCGCCCGCGGCTCTGCTCTTAGAGTCGAATCTCTTCAGCACTCTCTTGGGAGGATTTATTATGCGCAAGCGTGAACTTGCACTTTTCGGCGCGGCCATGCTGGCCTGCGCCGTCGGCGGCAGCCTGATCGGCCCGCGCCCGGCAAGAGCCGTCGCGCGCGAAATCATCGAGCTCCAGCGTGACATTACCACGCTGCTCCAGGGCCAAAAGGACCTCACCAGCTCCCTGGACTCCAAGCATGCCGTCCTTACTACGCTCATCCAGCAATCCAACGACAACGTCGCCAAGATGAGCACAACGATGGGCTCGCTCCAGAAATCCGTTCAGGACGTGCAGGCCAACTCCGGCGCGCGGCTCGACACCATGTCCACGCAGGTCCAGGGGCTCTCGGACAACATGGAGGAAATCAAGAGCCGCCTCGGCAAAGTGAATCAGCAGCTCACCGATTTGCAGAATACCATCCAGAGTCTCGACGCGAAGATAGCGGGTGGCGCTGCGGCCTCCTCCGCAGGCCCGGCCAATTCTTCCGCGGCCCCTTCCGGCGCCGCTTCGGGCACGCCGCCGCCTTCGGCGGATACTCTCTATTCGAACGGCCTGCGCGACGTCACCAGCGGAAAATACGATCTCGCCCGGCAGGAATTTCTCGACTACCTGAAGTTTTACTCGGATACGGACCTGGCCTCCAACGCGCAGTTCTACCTCGGCGAAATCGCTTACGCGCAGAAGGGCTACGAGGACGCCGTCGCCCAGTACGACAAAGTTCTGGTCAACTATCCCAAGAGTTTCAAGCTCGCCCCCGCGCGTTACAAGAAGGGTTTGGCGCTCCTTGAACTCGGCCAGAAACCCGCCGGCATTCGCGAACTCCGCGAGGTCATTCGCCGCTACCCAGGCACCGAAGAGGAGCGCCGCTCCCGCGCCAAACTGAAGGAGCTCAACGTCGCGACCGCTGCCACGCACTGAGCGGCTTCTTCCCTTCTACTCGCCGCTCCGCATTTCCATTTTCTTCGCCGCCATGTTATCTTCCACCCCGCAAGGGGGATATCATCATGTCCGTCAACAAAGTAATCCTCGTCGGCCGCCTCGGGCGCGATCCCGAGGTCCGTTTCACCGGCGCTGGCCAGGCCGTGGCCAATTTTTCGCTGGCCACTGATGAGACTTACAAAGACCGCAACGGCGAAAAGCAGAAGCGCACGGAATGGCACAAGATTGTCGTGTGGGCCAAACAGGCGGAGATTGCGCAGCAGTATCTGAAGAAGGGATCGCTGATTTACCTGGAAGGCCGCATCCAGTCCCGCGAGTGGCAGGACAAAGAAGGTCAGAAGCGCACTTCCTTCGAGATCGTGGCCAGCAATTTCCGGATGCTCGGCGGACGCAGTGACGCTGCTGCGGCGGGCGCCGGAGGCGGTGCTGCGGCTCATTCTGGCGGCGACTTTGAGGGCCAAGCCGTACCGGCGGATGATGCCGTCCCCGGCGGCGCTCCCAGCCCTGAAATCTCCGACGAAGATATTCCCTTCTAGCCTGCGGCGCTCCGCTAATCCCGGCCGCTGCGTTTTCTTTCTTCGTCGAGGCGTTTCAGGAATTCCTCGAACTTCGGCTTCTGGTCGGCTGTGAGAATCTGGCGAATTTCGTCCCGAGCCTTCTGCCGGGCTTCGTGAATCTGCGGCACGCTCTGGTCGTGTATGGCCTTATATTGCGCCTGAAGCTCTGCAATGATCCGGTCAACCTGCTGTTTTTGCGTGTCGTTTAAGCCCAGCTCTTTGGTCAGCCGCTCCACTCGGTGCGCGCGTTTCGCTTCGTCGGTCTGCGCTGCGGGAGGCGCAGCGCTCTTGCGTGCGAAGGAGTAGCCGAGGACCCCGCCCAGCGCCGCCCCCAGCAAAAACACGAGGCTGACCCAGAGGAATGCCTTTCGGCCCACGGAAACCTCGCTCATGGCTCCCTCCCCGCCAGACTGAGCAGCACCTCGTCCTGCGTTGCGGGCTGCGGAGTCGGTTCCAATAGCGCATCCGCTGAGGCGGATGTAACCTCTATCGGCGTGCGGCGTTCATACGCCCATGTCGAAGCCAACAATAGCGCGACGGCCGAAACCAAAGCGACGCGAGCCGCCATCCGCGGCACCGCGAACCACGGGCTCGGCGTCTTGTCGCCCAAGGATTCCCTCTCCGCGATGGCGCGCATCACCGCGGCCGTGAACGCGGGCCCAGGATCCGCGGCGGCGCTCCTTCCGTTCTGAAGGAGAAGCCGCGCGGCGAACAACTCTTCAATCCGCGTGCGGCATGCCTCGCAGCCCGCCACGTGCCCGCGCACTTCCGACGGTGCCGCCGCGATCCACTCGCCGGGAGAGCGGAGCGTGCCGGCGCTTGTCACCTTCTCAATGTGCTCGCCTGCCAGCCGGCAATCTACCGGCAGATTCCATCGCCAGTATTTCATTCCCAAGGCTCCCTGCCCTTCTCCACATAGGACGAATCCGGGCTGCCTCCCGGTTTCACTTCATTTGTTCTGTTGTTGCTTCTTCGAACTTTTCCGGTCCAGCGCTATGATCCTTTGCCGCGCTCGAAACAGCCGGACCTTGACCGTGTTGGCGTTCAATTCCACAATCCCCGCGATCTCCGCCACGGAGAACCCTTCGACTTCCTTCAGAATCATCATCAACCGGTCTCGCGCGTCGAGCCCCTCTAATAGCTTCTCGGCTCTCTGCTGCCCTTGCAACCGGTCCAGCACATCCGGCCGCGCCCCATCACCCTCCAGCGACGCGTCGTACTTCCGCGTCTGCTCTTCGCTTAACTCCGCTACAAACGTCAAGGGGCGGACGCGCTTCTTCCGCAGGAAGTCCCAGCATTCGTTGACCGTGATCCTGTAGAGCCAGGTGCTGAAGGCCGCCCGCTGGTCAAACCGCCGCAGGGAGAAGTAGGCTTTGACAAAAACTTGTTGCGCGACGTCCTCCACGTCCTCCCGGTGCCGCAGGATTCCTCCTGCCACCGCGAAGACGCGCTGCTGATTTCGCCGGACCAGCTCCGCAAAAGCCTCTTTGTCCCCCTCCTGGGCCTGTTTTACGAGGGAACGACTCTCCGCTGCGGCCTCCGTGGACTGGTTTTTTCCCAAAATGGTCTGGCGTGCCGTCGCGAATCCTTCCTTTTTGGGAATATTCTCCATGGTCTATGACTACGCTGCCCTCGGCGACGGCAGCCAGTAACGATACCGCCACTTTATTATCCGCTACTGTAACTTTCCACTTGCCTCGTTCTTACCTACATGGAATAATGCCGCCATGATTATTGGTGATCGTCTTCGCGCTCTGCGCGAAGAAAAGAAATTCTCCCAGGGCGATATCGAGAAGCGGACCGGCCTTTTACGCTGTTATATTTCTCGCGTCGAGAATGGTCATACTGTCCCCGCCATTGAAACGCTGGAAAAGCTGGCCCGAGCTCTCGAAGTGCCCCTCTATCAACTCTTCTACGATGGTGAAGAACCGCCGCAACTTCCCAATCTGCCCAAGCGGAAAACGTCAGATGACATCGCCTGGGGCAGCACTGGGAAAGAAGCCCGCTTCCTCAACAAGCTTCGGCGCTTGCTGGGCAAAGTGGATGAAGGGGATCGCAAGCTCATCCTCTACATGGCGCAGAAGATGGCCAACCGCTAAGCGGACGGCCCCTCTTCTCTTTCCATTCGTACGGGCATTCAGTGTACGGTAACCGAGGGACGCGCGTTGCACCGTGTCGCAGCGCGCGGACCAGTTTATCCTTTTGGCCGCCGCATCCCCCGCCTTCTCACTCCCATTCGATGGTGCTTGGCGGTTTTGAGCTGATGTCGTAGACCACTCTTGTGACCCCGCGCACTTCGTTCACGATGCGCGTCGAAATCTGTTCCAGCACTTCCGCCGGCAGCCGCACCCAGTCCGCGGTCATCGCATCTTCCGATTCCACCACGCGCACCGCGACCGTAAGGCCGTACGTCCGGCCATCCCCCATCACGCCCACGCTGCGCACCGGAAGCAGCACCGCGAACGCCTGCCAGACTCTCTCGTAGAGTCCCGCGCGGCGAATTTCCTCCACAACGATGGCGTCAGCCTCCCGCAGCGTGGCGAGGTCTTCGCGCGTGATTTCGCCCAGCAATCGAACAGCGAGTCCGGGCCCTGGAAAAGGGTGCTTCACTAAAACCTCATCCGGAAGCCCCAGGTCCTTGCCGATGCGGCGGACTTCATCTTTGAAGAGGTCGCGCAAAGGCTCAATCAATTCGAACGGCATGTTCTCCGGAAGCCCGCCGACGTTGTGGTGCGTCTTGATCGTCGCGGAGGGCCCTTTCACGGAAACGGATTCGATGACGTCCGGGTACAGCGTTCCCTGAATTAGGTACTTGATTTCGCCGTGTGCCGAGCCTTCTTGCAGCTCTTTCGCCTTTTCCGCGAACACGGCGATGAACTCCCGGCCGATGCGCCTGCGCTTTTCCTCCGGGTCGCTGATCCCCGCAACCTGCGCGAGGAAACGGTCCGCCGCATCCACGCCAATCACATTTAGTTTCAAACGGTCGCGCAGCATCTCCAGCGTATGCTCAAACTCGTTCTTCCGAAGCATGCCGTTGTTGACAAATATATTGATCAACCGTTCGCCGATCGCGCGATGCACCAGCACCGCCGCAACCGTCGAATCCACTCCCCCGCTCAGCGCGCAGATCGCGCGGCCGGAGCCTACTTTTTGACGAATCTCCGCCGCGGTCTCCTCGATGAACGCCGCGCCACCCCACTTGGGCTGCGCCCCGCAAACCTGGAAGAGGAAATTCCTCAAAATGTCCGTGCCGCGCTCCGTGTGCTTCACCTCGGGGTGAAACTCGACGGCATAAATCCTGCGTTTCACGTCCTCCACGGCGGCGACGGCGTTCTCCGTCCGCCCGGTGAGCCGAAAGCCCGGTGGCAATTCCAGAACATGGTCGCCGTGGCTGTTCCAGACGCGCAGCGATTTCGGCAGCCCCGCGAAAAGCGCGGAGGCCGCCTCACCGGCCCCATTCTGGATTTCCAATTGCGCGCGCCCGTATTCGCGCCGCTCCGCCTTTTCCACGCGCCCACCCAGCGTCTTCGCCAGCCACTGCATCCCGTAGCAGATGCCAAGCACCGGCACGCCCAGCCGCAACACTTTCGGATCGCACTTCGGCGCGCCTTCGTCGTAAACCGAACTCGGCCCGCCCGATAACACCAGCCCCACGGGTTCCAGTTTCCGTATCTCTTCCGGCGACGCGGAGCACGGCAGGACGGCGGAGAACACTTTCTGTTCGCGGATGCGCCGCGCAATCAATTGCGTGTACTGCCCGCCGAAATCGAGGACCACTACTCCGCCGAGTTCTATCTTCACTTACCCCTCACGCCACCACGAGATTCACCAGCTTGTCCGGCACAACGATGCGCTTCACCAGCCGCTTTCCGTTCATCTGCGCGGCAACCACGGGTTCCGCAAGCGCACGCGCTACCACTTCTTCCTCGCCGAGCCCCACCGGTACGCGGATGCGTCCGCGCACCCTTCCATTGACCTGCACCGGAATCTCCACCTCATCCTCGCGCACCAACTCCGGATTAAACGCCGGCCAGGAGGCTTTCCATAGCCCATCGATGTGGCCGAGCTTTTCCCAAAGCTCCTCGGCCAAATGCGGCGCCATCGGAGCAAGCATCAGCGTCATGAGTTCCAGCACTTCCTTCAGCGCTTCGGGCCGCATGCCCTCTTCCAACGGCTCATGCTCCTGGATGGCGTTCAGCAGTTCCATGATCAGCGCAATCGCCGAATTGAAGTGCCAGCGCGTCTCGAAATCGTTCGTCACGCGCCGCAACGTTTGATGCGTCTTGCGCAAAAGCGCTTTTTCCTTCTCCGTCGCGCTCACCGCATCGAAGCTCGCGCTTCGTACTCCCTTCAATCGCCCGGCGTGGCGGTCCACCAGCCGGAATACTTTGTTCAGAAATCGCGATGCTCCTTCAATGCTCTGCTCGCTCCACTCGAGATCCTTTTCCGGCGGCGCCGCAAAAAGCGTGTAGAGCCGCCCGGTGTCGCAGCCGTATTTCTTGGCCATGTCTTCCGCGCCCACCACGTTGCCGCGCGACTTCGACATGGCCACGCCGCCCTTTTGCACCATGCCCTGCGTAAACAGCCGCGCCGCCGGCTCGCTGTGCTGGATCAGGCCCAAATCCCTCATCACCTTGCAGAAAAACCGCGAATACAGCAGGTGCAGAATCGCGTGTGTGATCCCGCCGATGTACTGGTCAATCGCAAACCAATAGCCCACCTTCGCGGAATCGTACGGCGCCTTATCATTTTTCGGGTCGCAGTAGCGGTAGAAATACCACGACGAATCCACGAA
>JBGPGF010000076.1:0-13596 GCA_041483755.1 Terriglobia bacterium
AGTGGAAGGCGGCGCACAACTGGCCGATCAGGCGGGACGCGCGCTGGACGCCATCTCCAGCGTGGTGCGGCAATCGGCGGAGCTGGTGCAGGAAATTTCTCTGGCTTCCAAACAGCAGGTGCGCGGAACAGAAGGCGTGGCGCACGCCATGCAGATTATTTCCGGGATTACGCGGCAAACGTCGCAGGGCGTACGGCAAACGGTGGGAACGGTGAGCCAGCTCGTGAAACTGTCGGATCAATTAAACGAGAGCCTGGCGCAATTCCGGGGCCCCAATGGCCCCAACCGGCCGCAAGGCGGCGAAGAAACACACGAAGCCGAGCGGCCTGTCCCGGTGGGCGCTCTTCGCTGAACCACCACTCCTCTCTCCGGTGAGAAAGCCGGGATGCGAGTGCGGTGAAGACTAGGGAACGCGAGGGGCCTGCTGCGATGAAAACGGGATCACTGCCCGGCCTGACCGAGCACGAGCTGAGCGAGATCCGCATGCTGATCGAAGAGCGGACAGGAATTCACTTTGATGAATCGCGCCAGCGATTCTTCTCGACGCGCGTGCGCGAGCACCTGCAGGAGAAAGATTTTGCGCGGGGCACGGACCTGCTGCGCACGGTGCGCAAGAGCAACATCGAATACGAGGCGTTGCTGGAGCGGCTGCTGACCCAAGAAACCTCGTTCTTTCGGTATCCGGCGGTGTTCGAGGCGCTCGAAAAACGCGTCCTGCCGGAACTGCAGGTGAAGAAATTCTGGAATAATCCGCGAACTCTGCGCGTGTGGAGCGCGGGCTGCTCGACGGGCGAAGAGCCGTATTCCATCGCCATCACCATTGCGGACGTGCTGACGTTTGCCGATGCCTGGAACGTCGAGATTCTCGCCACGGACGTCGGACGCCAGGCGCTAAAGCAGGCCGAGGTGGCGACCTATAGCGGGAGAAGCCTGGGCAACGTGACCCCGCAGCAGCTTGCGGCGCACTTCACGCCGGCCGGAGACGGTTACCAGGTACGGCCACGGCTGCGCAAGATGATTGCCTTCGCGCAGATGAACCTGGCGCAAGCCGTGTACATGGGCCGCATGGACATGATTTTCTGCATGAACGTGCTGATCTATTTCACCGAGGAACGACGCCGCGTGCTCGTGCAGCGCTTCTACGACACGCTGGAGCCCGGCGGCTATCTGTTTCTTGGGCATTCGGAGTCGCTCTCCAAGATTCCCGTGAAATTCCAAGCCATCGTCCTGAACGACTGCATTCTGTATCGCAAGCCCGCCCCGGGGGATGTGCCGCAGCCGGAGCTGGTGACGGAGGGCCGCGCGTGAGCAGTCTGGACCGCGAAGCCGTGGAGATGTTCCTCCAGGAGGCCTCGGAGCACCTGCAGTATCTGCGGGAGTACGCCAGTGTGCTGCAAGAGCCCGCGGGAGCGCAGGAGGAGCTGGAGCGTCTGTACATCGCCGCGCACACGCTGAGCGGAACCTCGGCCAGCTATGGCTTCCCTCATTTTTCAGAAGTTGCCGGAAAACTGGCGCACGTTTTTCAGTATGCCCTGCACGCACCGCTGGGAAGCGACCTGCACGGACCGCTGACGGAATTCCTTTCCGACGCCATTTCCGTCCTGGAGACGGACCTGCTGGAAATCAGCGATACGGCCAAAGAAACTATCGAGGAAATTGCGGCATTCAAGGATCGATACCGGTTCGCATTTCCTGTGGAACCGCCGCCGGTATCTTACGCCGCCCCGGAGTCGCCGCAGGCGGCCGCAGCCCCGGAAACGCGCGAAGCGGCTGCAACCGGGTCGTACTTCGATCGTTTGCCTTCCGATGACGAAGTGCCAGACGAGATTCTGGAGTTTTTCCAGCCCGAAGCGGAAGAACATCTCCAGGTGGTAAGCGATTGCTTGCTTTCGCTCGAAGGAAGCAACAGTCCCGAAGAGATCAATCGGCTGTTCCGCGCGATTCACACGGTGAAGGGCTCCGCCGCCCAGGTTGGGCTGAAGCGGCTGGGGGCCATTGCGCATCGCGTCGAGGACATGATCGGACGATTGCGGGACGGCGAGATCGATCCGACGCCGGATGTGGTGGATATCTGCCTCGCTTCGGTGGATGTATTGAAGAAATCTCTGCACCGGGAGTGGGCCGATGGCGCGGAGTTCCGCGCCAGCGTGGATTCGCTGCTGGGGCGCATCGCGGAGTTCGCACCGGAAGAGACCGACGACTCCGAAGCGGGAGGCGAGAGGCGGCCCGAGGCTACTGGGGCGCAGTCCGGACCCCTCCAGGACGACGCGAGTGGCGCGGTCGCTGTAAAGCATACCGGAAAAGCGGCGGGAACCGCGCAACCGCAGGCAAAATCCGTGCGCATTTCCCTGCCCCGGCTGGACCGCGTTATGAACACGGTCGGCGAGCTGGTGATCAACCGAACGAAGATGGTGGGCCGCGTAACGGAGCTGGAACGGCTCGTGGAGACGCTCAGCTTTTCGAAGGAGCGGCTGCAGGGAAAAGTCAACGAGTTCCAGGAAAAGTACGAGTTCAACCGCGTCAGCCAGTCGCGCTTCAACACCTCAAGCAACAACAAGCAGACCTCGGCGATGCTCTCCAGCGCGGCAGCGGGCGAATCGCCGGCGTGGACGGATTTCAGCGAACTGGAGATGGACCGTTACGACGACTTCAACATTCTTTCGCGCTCGATGACGGAAATCTCCGCCGACGTGAACGAAGTGCTCTCCCAGCTCGAAGGATTCATCGGGCGCGTCGAAGGGGACATTGACGAGTTCACAAAGCTGGCGCATCACCTCCAGGACGAACTGACCGCGGCGCGCATGGTGCCGATTGGAACCCTGTACTCGCGGCTGACACGCGCCGTGCGCGATGCGGCGAAATCAGCCGGCAAGCAGGTGGAGATCGAACTGGCCGGCGGCGACACCGAATTGGACAACAGCATCATTCAGCAAATCGGCGACCCGCTGGTGCATTTGGTGCGGAACAGCGTGGCGCACGGAATCGAGCTGGTGCCGGACCGCGTGGCCTTCGGAAAGACGGCCACAGGCAGGGTTTCGCTGCGCGCCTACCATCGCGGCAACCACATCTATATTGAGGTGGAGGACGACGGGCGCGGGATTGACTATGCCCGCGTGAAGCAGAGTGCGATCGAGCGCGGGCTGGTCTCGATGGAGACGGCCGACCGGCTGACCGAGCGCGAGTTGCGCGACATGCTGTTCCATCCCGGCTTTTCGACGGCGTCAACAAAGACCGAGCTGGCCGGGCGCGGCGTGGGGCTCGACGTGGTCCGCGCAAATTTGAATGCGCTGAACGGAGAAATCGAAATTCAGAGCAAGCAGGGCGAAGGCACGCGGTTCACCCTGAAGGTGCCGCTGACGCTGATTATTTCGCCGGCTCTCTTTGTCCGCTGCGGAGATGTGACGTTTGCGCTGCCCCTGGCGGTGGTGGAAGAAATTCGCCGCCTGCGCGCGGACGAGATCGAAGACGTCGGCGGGAAGCTGTTGACCAAAGTGCGCGATATCGTGACGGAGGTCATCCGGCTCGATGGCTATCTCGGTCTGCCGCCGCTGGAGCCGGTCAATGGATACTTCCGCATGGTGGTTGCCAACGCCGGGAACCGGCAGATCGGCCTTGTGGTGGAAGAAGTGCTCGGCAAGGACGAAATCGTCATCAAGAACCTCGGCGAATACATGCGCCGCGTGAAGCTCTTCCCCGGCACGACGATCGCGCCGGACGGCAGCCTGATTCTGCTGATTGATTTGAACCGCATGGTTTCCGCAGAAGCGAACGAGCGGCGAGCAGTGCAAGCTTCGTCCAGCGCGGCGCGCGTCTTTGCGCCGGGTGCTGAAGCCGTTGCGCGCGGCACCATTCCTGCCGAGGCAATTGACCGCGTACAGCAGGAACGCGTGGTGGTGATTGCGGACGATTCGATCAGCGTGCGCAAGTTTGTCGGGCGCATGCTCGAAAAAGCCGGCTACCGCGTGAAATTGGCCTCCGACGGACTCGAGGCCGCCGAACTGATCGCGCTGCACGGTTGCCACCTGGTGATCACGGACTTGGAGATGCCGCGCATGACGGGGTACGAGCTGATGGTGCAATTGCGGCAGAGTCCTGCAACGAAACGCATTCCGGTGATGGTGGTCACGTCGCGCGCCGGAGCAAAACACCGCGACCGCGCCATGAAGGAAGGCGCGACGGCATTTTTGACCAAGCCGGTGCAGGAAGACCAGTTGATCCAGGCGGTCGAAGATTTAATCGGAATTGAAGCGCCCAGGCCAGTGCCGGCGCCAGTGTTGTGATCGAGCGATGACTCTGGGGACCAACAAGAAGTTTCGCGTGCTGATCGTGGACGACTCCGCCTTCATGCGCAAGGTGCTGGAAACGATCATCAACGCCGACGGACAATTGCACGTTGCGGGCCATGCGAAGGATGGCCATGAAGCCGTCGCGCTGGCCGAATCGCTGAAGCCCGACGTCATCATGATGGACATCAACATGCCGCACATGGACGGCTTGCAAGCGAGTGAACAGATCATGTCGCGGAATCCGCGGCCGATCGTGATTGTCAGCTCCGAATCACGGGAAGGCGCGGCGAGCACGCTGCGAGCGCTGGAATTGGGCGCGGTGGACTTCGTTTCCAAACCATCGAGCGGCGTTGACCTGGATATGCGCAGTGTGGGAGATGAACTGCTGCGGAAAGTGAAAATGGCGGCGAAAGTGCGTGTGGTGCGCACCGCGTCCCGGTCGGGGGCTGTGCCGCGCCCGGCGGCGCCTTCACCCGCGCTGACCACGGCACAGCGCATGGTACGGGCGAGCGGCTCTGACCAGCGATTCCCGATCGTCGTGATTGCGGCTTCCACCGGCGGACCGGCGACCATCATGCGTCTTGCACCGGGGTTCACGCGCGATTTTCCGGCCGCCATTCTTCTTGTACAACACATGCCCGCAACATTTACGCGCCAGTACGCGGCGCAACTGGCGGAATTCACGAGCATCCGCGTAAAGGAAGCCGAAGCCAACGAAGTACTCGAATCCGGGACGCTGTACATTTGCCCCGGTTCGCATCATTTGCGGGTGACGCCGACCGGGCGCTTGCAGCTCGACAACAGCGGGCGCATCAACGGTTACCTGCCCTGCATTGACGTGACCATGCAGAGCGCCGCGGCGTATGCCGGAGCGATGTCCATTGCCGCCGTGCTGACGGGAATGGGCAACGACGGAGCGCAAGGCGCGAAGGCCATCAAGGATGCCGGCGGCCTGGTGCTGGCGCAGGATGAAGCAACCTCGGTGATTTTCGGCATGCCAGCGGAAGCCATCAAGACAGGCGCCGTGGACAAGGTGCTGCCCATTGACGAGATTTACGCAGCGATTGAAAAACGCGTCATCGGTATCAGCCGCCTGACACCCGTGGGAGTGCGCTAATGCGATTTGCGCCCCCGCTAGCGTCGAAGAGCCGGCCCGTTCGCGCCGAACAAATGATTCTATTCCGGATCGGGTCGCAGCTCTTCGCGATTTCCGCCAGCGCGGTGCAGGAGGTTCGCAGCGGCGACAGCCTGGCGGGCGCTGCAACAGAACTGAGGCAGTCACACGTGCGCAAGGTCCGGCATGTGGTTCGCCGGGGGAAGCGTACGGTGTACGTGGTGAACGGTGCGATGCATTTTGGCCTGCCGCCCTCGCAGGCCGCGCTGGTACTTCTGCTGCGGCGGGGACGAGCGGCCTTGCTTGTGGACGCCATCGAAAAGATGACGGCGATCCGGCGTCTGCAGGCAGTACCACGAGCTTTCTGTCATGTGGAACGAACGTGGTATCGCGGGCTAATCGTTGCGGAAGACACCGTGATTCCGGTGCTAAACCCGGGCGGACTCCTGGAAGCTGACGAGCTGTCGCTGTTGGACAACCTGGTGGCGGACATCGCATCCGAATTCGCCGCGGCGTCGGATGAAGCGCGGGTCACGGCATGAGCGCAGTCACTGAACTCGAATCGCAGTCGTATGTATTGTTGCGGCTCGGCGACCGGCGATTTGCCCTGCGGGCGGAGTGCATAGGAGAGCTGGTGACGCCCAGCCGTATTATCCGTTTTCCGAACCAAACGCCGGAGGTGGACGGAGTCATCCTTCGCCGCGGGCGCATCGTGCCCGTGTGCGACGTCACCGAAACGCTGACGGGACACAAGCTGACCTCCCTGCGGTTCTATCTTCTGTCGCTGCGGCACTACGGCGCGCATACGGAAACGGTCGCGCTTCCCGTGACCGGCGAGTGCGAACTGATCGCCGCCGAGATTACGCCGGCAAGCGGCGACCATCCGGCGCACGTTGAAGGCTGGATTTCCTACGACGGAGAAGTGATCGAAGTGCTGAATCTGGACCATTTGACGCCCGGGCCGGGTCCCGAAGCCAAGGAGCTCGCGCACGCCGCGGCGCAGGAGTCCCGTCCATGACGAAACCGGGACATGCCGCGAAGATTTTGCTGATTGATACAAATGTGTACTTCGCCAAGCGCCTGGGCGACGCGCTGAAACGCGAAGGATTCGAGGTCGTGACCAGCACGCAGCCCGGATACGCCCTGACGATGATCGAGTACGACACGCCCACGGCGGTTCTTTGCGCGACCAATCTGCGGGAGATGGGGGCGCTGGAAATCGCAAGGATTGTCCGCGCCGATCCGAAAAACGCCACGCTGCCGATCATCGCGCTTGGCGACGGAAGCCAGCGGGCCCTGATGGAAGCGTTTCAAGCGGGCTGCGACGATTACATTGACCGGCAGAGCAATCCCATTGTGATCGCGGCACACGTAAAAAACATCATCGTGAGCAGAGCTGAAGGCTTCCAGCCCACGCAGATGCTGGCGCAGGCGGATACGAGCCTCAGCGGCAGCTTGTCGCACCACGATCTGCCCGGCGTCATGCAAATGCTGGGGCAGGCGCGGCAGACCGGCGCGCTGCACATCAACGCGGGCGAAACCGACGCGGTGATTTTCTACGATGCGGGCGAGGTCACGCACGCGGAGTGCGGAAATCTCTTCGGGGACGAAGCGGTCATTTTCATCCCAAGAACTGCACGCAGTCCGGAACCGGCGTTTACAAGTTTGTGTATGGACTGGCGTCGCCGCAGCGCACCGTGCTGCGGTCGGCGACGGATCTGATGCTCGATGCCATGCGCGAGTACGACGAGGCTCAGCTCGACGCGGCGGACAAGGAAACACTATGAGCGAAACGATGATGCTCCCTCCGGCCGGAGAAACGGCCGAGAAGCGCGTTCCGACGGTCTATTTCATTGACGACAGCGCCACCATGCGCGAAGTCATTAAGATAGCCTTCCGCCGCGAGAATATTCAGGTGATTACCTGCGCGGACGCGGCCTCGGCGATGGCGCAGTTCGAGCAGAATCCTCCCGATGTCGTGATCACCGATGTGATCATGCCGGATCAGGACGGCTATTCGGTCTGCAGCCAAATCAAGCAACACCCGCAATTCAGCGCCACGCCCGTGATCTTGATGTCCGGCGTGGTCAACAAGTCCGTGGCGGACAAGGCCGTGGCCGTGCAGGCCGATGAGCTGATTCGCAAACCGTTTCAACCGCACGAGCTGATTGCGCGCGTGAAGAGTTTGCTGCAGCCGAAGGGCGCGAGCCCCGAAGTAGCTTTCATGCCGGGGAATATCCCGGCGCCGGGCGCGACCCCGGCAGCGAGCGCTTTGAGCGGTCTCTTTGCGCCGCCCGCAGCGGTGCCGCCGGTAATGTTTGCCGAGGCGCGTCCAGCGGAACCGGCGTGGCCTCGCGCGCTCGCGGACGCCTTTTCGCCGCGGCCAGCAGCGCCGCCACCGGCCCCAGGACGCCCGGCCGGACCAAGCGCCGGCGAGGTGCAAAAGCTGCGCAACGACATCCTGCGGCTCGAATTGCTGGTGAAAAAACTACAGACCGAGCTGCAGCTCGAACGCGAGTACAACCAGACGCTCGAACAGCACATCAAGACGCTCCGCGAATCGGAATAACAATTCACCCAATCTTCTTGTTTTCCATCGGAACAAAAGGGACTATCTATCCTTGTGCCCTGAGGGGAGTGTTACATGCTCAATCACGAAGAGCCCGATCAGGAAGAAAAGGTTCCGTCCTCCAAGCCGCGTAAAGAAGGAATGTCCCGCCGCGAATTTGCGGCGCGCGCGGCATTTGCCCCGATTGTGTCCGGGCTGGCCGCCGCGTATCTCCCGGCTGCTGCTCCGCCAGGCGAAAAGAGTGTTTCCGCTGCGCTGCCGGAGTCGGTGACAGAGGCCTCCAAGCTTTCCCCTGCGAGCCAAGCGGAGGCGGAAGCCCGCGTACAGGCGATCCTGGCGCGGCGTGGAAACCGCCTGACGGAGCCCCAGAAGCAAGACATCCGCCGCTTGACCACGCAACTCCAGAAGACTCTCGATGCCGTGCGCAAAGCTCCTCTCGAGAACGGCGACTCCCCTGCCCTGTATCTGAAGCCGCTGGTGGAACGCGAAAAGGCGCGCGCAAACTCGAAGCCTGCGCCGCAACCCAAGCCTGCAGTGGCGACGAAGAAGCCATCGGGGAGCGACCATGCTCACTGAAGAAATTCTCTATCTTCCGGTCACCGAGCTGGCCAAGCGAATCGAATCCAAAAAACTTTCTCCCGTGGAGCTGACCGAAAGTTACCTCGCGCGCAGCGAAAAGCTGGGCCCGCGCTTCAACGCCTATGCGCAATTGACGCCCGACTTGGCGCTCGAACAAGCGCACCAGGCGGAGAAGGAGATTCGCCGCGGGCATTATCGCGGACCGCTGCACGGCATTCCCTATGCCGCGAAGGATCTGCTCGCGGTGAAAGGGTATCCCACGACGTGGGGCGCGCGGCCCTTTGCGAACCAGACTTTCGACCATGACGCGGCGGTCATCGAACACTTGAACCGCGTGGGCGCGGTGCTCATCGGCAAGGCGGCCATGATCGAACTGGCCGGTGGAATGGGTTACCGATTCGCCTCGGCGTCGCTGACCGGGCCGGCAAAGAATCCCTGGAACACGGATTGCTGGACGTGCGGGTCGTCCTCCGGGTCGGGCGCAATCGTTGCGGCGGGGCTTGCGGGATTTGCCATTGGCACGGAAACCTGGGGCTCGATCATCTGTCCCGCGGCGTTCTGCGGCGTCAGCGGATTGCGGCCGACGTATGGCCGCGTGAGCCGCTTCGGCGCGATGGCCCTTTCCTACTCGATGGACAAGATCGGACCCCTGGCGCGTTCGGCGGAAGATTGCGCGCGCATCTTCGCCGCAATTGCCGGACACGATGTGCGGGACCGCGGCACGCTTCCCCTGGATAAGGCCGCGTTCACCTACTCGCCTGGGGCGGAGTTGAAGAAGCGAGGCCTGCGCATCGGCTGGCTCACCAACGCATGGAAAGAGATGGAACTCGGCGTCGCGAAGGCTATGAACGAGACGATTCGCGGACTGCAAAAGCATTTTGCAAGCTTCAAAGAAACGGACCTTCCGGAGGGCCCGTACGAGGAGGCCGCCAACATCATCCTTTCGGCGGAGTGCGCTTCCGCGTTTCGCGAGCTGATCGATTCGGGAAAAGTGGCCGAGCTGACCGATCCCCTGGGCCAGCTGGGCGGCTATGTGAACGAACAAATTCCCGCCAGCGATTATGTGAGCGCGCTGCGCTTGCGCGACGCCCTGCAACGAAAAATGACCGAGCTGTTCGACTCGTTTGATGTACTGGTGACGGCGGCACTGCCGGTCGCGGCGTCACCTCTGGATTTGAATCTGGAGACAGGCTTGACGTTTGCCGACCCGTTGGGCGGAATTGGCAATCTCTGCGGCCTTCCCGCGCTGAGCGTGCCTTGCGGATTCACGGAGAAGAAATTGCCGGTGGGCCTGCAATTCGTGGCGCGCGCGGGGGACGATCTGGCGGTGATCCAGGCCGCCCGGACCTTTCAGCAATACACGGACTGGCACCGCAGGCACCCAAAGATTTCCTAACGCAGTGGCGTGAATCAGAATTCCTTGCTAGACAGGCCGTTCTTTCTCGGAAGCGGTGACCAGAAGTTCGCGGGCCGCGCGCAGAAGGACGGCGCGGTTAAAAGGCTTCGTCAGCAAACGCGAGGAGTGACCGTTCGCATAGGGGTGCCCGGCGGCTTGTTCGGTGTACCCGGACATGAAAATGACGCGCATGTCCTTGCGAAGCTGCTGCAGGCGCTCCGCCAGCTCTTGCCCCGTCATGCCCGGCATGACCATGTCCGTGACAAGCAGATCAATGGGACCCTGGTGTTCTTGCGCTACGCGCAGGGCTTCGTGGCCGTCACTCACTTCCAGGACGTTGTAGCCCGCGGACTCGAGAAACTCGCGCGCCACTTCGCGGACGTCCTGTTCGTCCTCCGCGAGGAGCACGGTTTCCGTTCCGCGCGGTATCTCGGCGGGAATCCGCGGCTGGGCTTCCCTCTCCGCTCCTTGGTTCACTCGCGGGAGATATATCTTGAAGGAAGTGCCCTTTCCCGGTTCGCTGTAGACCCAGATAAAACCGCCGCTCTGTTTGACCACTCCATAGACCGTGGCAAGGCCGAGCCCGGTTCCCTTTCCTTGCTCCTTGGTGGTGAAGAAGGGTTCGAAAATGTGCGTCTGCGTTTCCGCATCCATCCCCGTGCCGGTATCCGTTACGGCGAGGAGCGCATAGCGGCCCGCCTGTATGACGGGATGCCGGGCGTTGTAGGTGTGATCGAGCTCGGCATTCGATGTCTCGATGACCAGGCGGCCTCCCTGCGGCATGGCATCGCGCGCGTTCACGGCAAGATTCATGATGATCTGTTCCATCTGGCTAGCGTCGGCGCGGATTTGGCCCAGATCGCTCGCGGTGCGAACCACCAGTTCGATGTCTTCCCCGATGAGCCGCGGCAGGAGCTTTCCCATTTCCTCCACGACCTCGTTCAGGTTGATCACCCGGGGCTGCAGCACCTGCATGCGGCTGAAGGCCAGCAACTGGCGCGTGAGGGACGCGGCGCGGTCCGCGGCACGGTCAATCTGCTCGATCTTGTGCGTGACGTTCCCGACCGCGCCCGGGGAGGAGAGAAGCATCTCGGTGTGGCCTTTGATGACCATGAGCATGTTGTTGAAGTCATGCGCGACGCCACCTGCCAGACGGCCCACGGCTTCCATTTTTTGTGCTTGGCGAAGCTGTTCTTCCAGGAGGCGTTGTTCGCTGATATTCCTGGCCACAACGAGCACCGCGGGCCGGCCGCCAAATTCGAGATCGTCGGAACGAACTTCGATGTCAATCGTCTTGCCGTCCTTGCGGCGGTGTTTGCGCACTGACGGAACGTCGGCGGAATTGGGGGCTCCAGCCATCGCGGCGGCGGTGCCGTCCAGCGTTTCGAGAACGGAGACGGTCAGGCAGAGAAACTCCTGCTCGGAATAGCCATAGAGCTCGACCGCGGCCTGATTGACCTGCAGAAAGCACAGCGTATCCCGGTCATAGAGCCAAGTGGGGAGAGGATTGTGCGAGAAAAGCAGGCGGAAGAGCGACTCGCTCTTGGAGAGAGTGTCGTCGGCGCGGCGGCGCTCGATGGCCAGTGCGATGTGGCCTCCGACGGAATCCAGAAACTGAAGGTCGCGCCCGTCATAGGCATTCTCGCTCTCGTAATGCTGGACCACGAGAACGCCGATGGTGGCCGTGGGCGTCTTCAGCGGCACGCCCAGCCACGAGGGCGACGGCGAGCCCACCAGCTCGACCTCTCCCGCGGCGGCCAGCCGGTCGAACTCCCGCTGCGGAATCAGAGACGCGCGGCCCGTTCGAAACACGTACGCGGTACAGCTTCTTCCCACTTTCTGCGGCGGCGGCGCCGTATCGAAGCGATCAACAAGAAATGGGAAGTGAAACATGCTGGTTTCCGGATCGTGGAGCGCGATGAAGCAGTTTTCCGCGTACAGGATTTTCTTGAGCGCCTGATGGATTCGAACGAGGAGTTGATCCAGATTGGACGTCTCGTTCAGCGCGTGGATGACGTCGGAGATGACTTGGCGTTCGGCCTCCATGCGGTAGCGGGCGGTAATGTCGTGGAAGCAAGCGACAATCGCCTCGACGGCCGGGTCCTGAATCAAATTGCGCAGGGAGGATTCAAAGACACGCCAGGAACCGTCCTTGGTGCGCAGGTGGCAGTGGTCGCTGGCGACGGCTCCCTGTTTGGCCGCAAGGGAGCGGAAGGAAAGCCTTGCCGGGTCTTGCTCTTCTGGGTCCAGCAGATCGAACAGGCAGGTCCCCAGCAACTCCTCGGGAGCGTATCCCAGGGTGCGGCTGAAGCCCGGGCTCACCGACAAAATGACGCCGTCACAGCTGAACAGGGCAAAAAGATCGTGCGAAGTGTCCAGAAATGCCTGGAGCTGGCCCTCGGTGAAAGCAAGGCCAGAGACGGAGGGGGTACGGGGCGGCATAAGAACAGGGAAAGTGCGAACTTCCAGCGAGTGCAAACGCCGCCGGCAGCAGCTTTCGCGCAGCCTCCTGAAAAGACAGTTTTTCTAAAAGAGAGAGACGCCCCACGCACAACTTAACTTGTCCAGTTTAGAGGATTCTAATTTCCAGGGGGAGTCAGATGTATCGAATTGTTTCCAAATGGTTTATAGCCCAGGAGTAAGAGAGCAAGCGGCCGGGGGGCCGCGACACGCCGTTTCCCTCCTCTGGAGGCCATGCTAGGCTGAGGGCGCGCAGCGAGGCTGGCACCCGAATACGAGTCACTGGATTTGCAGCCGCTCCGTGAGGAGGATTTTGCCCATGCATGACATCTTGAGCCACATGTTCGTCCTCGGAGCCCCGGTGGCGGAGAAGATTTTGCGCTCCGTCGTCGTGTACGCATTTCTTGTGATCAGCTTGCGCCTCGCGGGGAAGCGCGAGCTGGCGCAGTTGAATCCGTTTGATTTGGTCGTGCTGCTGACGCTATCAAACACCGTCCAGAACGCGATTATTGGCGACGACAACAGCGTCACCGGCGGACTCATCGGCGCTGCCGCGCTTCTGCTCATCAATTACCTGGTGATTCGCTTCCTTTACAACCACAAGAAGATCGATCAGTTTGTGGAAGGCAAAGCGGACGTGTTGATTGACGATGGGAAGGTCAATGTACGCCATTTGCGCGGCGAACTGATCACCATGGCCGAGATCGAAGCCGCGGCGCGCAAGCAGGGCTTTGGCTCTATCTCCGACGTGCGCCAGTGCATCCTCGAGCCGGGCGGGACGCTGACCTTCATCGGGAAAGCACCAGGGCCGGATGAGACGCGCCACATGGAGTTGCTGGCCCGCTTTGACCGCCTGGCGGCGGAACTGGCCCGGGTTCGCGGGAGCGCACCCGCGCCTCAACTCTGAGGCTGGCAGATGACGTCCGATGAATGTTTTAAAGTCCGGACCGACGTTCGGATCGCTGCTGTTCTCGGTGAGCAGGAAGGAATAGACGTGGCCGAGGGTTTAGGTTTTAGTCTGCCTTGATTGTAGGATGAGGGACGCAAGAGAAATCGACAGCCTGTTCTAACTCAGAAGTGATCTGCTGGCGCTCAAGGTCGACTTGGGCTAGTTTGACACCCATGCCGCCGCCGACGTCGAAGAGTGCACCTCCGAGGGGCGCAAGAAGGCGATGACCTAAATCGGGGACAT
>JBGPGF010000077.1:0-13578 GCA_041483755.1 Terriglobia bacterium
CTCGGTGTTGCCGGTGAGGGCCTTACCCTTCGTCACCACGGCCGCAAAGACGTCCCTCCCCTCATCCGCATCGAGAAATTCTCATTCACCGCCGGGATCTTGGACCTCTTGCGCCCGGTCAAGCACATCCCTCTACTGCGCGTCGAAAATATGATCATCAACATCCCGCCGCGTGAACCGAAGAAGGATCAACCGCCGCCGAACCCTCCACGAGGCAATAGATCCGTGCCCACCGTCGTGGTAGATCAAGTGATCTGCAATGACGCGGATATCGTCATCCTCCCCCGAAAAGCGGGCAAGGACCCACTCGATTGGGACATTCACAATCTGGTTCTTTATTCCGCCAGCACGGATAAACCCTTCGCCTTTCATGGCAACCTCACCAACGGCAAACCCAAAGGTGAAATCGATACCCAGGGTCAATTCGGGCCGTGGGACGCGGATGATCCCGGCGGCAGTCCGGTCTCCGGCGAATACAAGTTTACCGATGCGGACCTCGGACCATTCCCCGGTATCGCGGGGACATTGTCATCGACCGGAAAGTACAGCGGAGTGCTTTCGGAGCTTCAGGTGGACGGCCAAACGGATACTCCTGATTTTTCACTGGATGAGCTGGGCAGGCCCGTTGCGCTGCACACAGATTTCTCCGCAACCGTTGACGGCACCAATGGCGACACCTATCTCCATCCGGTCAGCGCTATTCTAGTTCGGTCGCTCATCGTCGCCGAGGGCAGCGTCGTCCGTGTGCCGGAGAAGAAAGGTCATCTCATCACGATAGACGCTACCGTGCCGAATGGACGCATCCAGGACTTTCTGAGCTTGGCGATCAATTCCGACAAACCCTTGATGACTGGTCCAGTCAAGATTAAGGCGAAGCTCATCGTTCCACCGGGGAAAGAAAAGGCCCTTGAAAAAATCATCCTGGACGGCAAATTTGGCGTTGACGATGCCAAATGGAGCAGCCCGGCGCTTCGCGAAAAGCTGGAGTCACTGAGCCGCCACGGTCAGGGCAAGCCCGAGGACGAAGACACCGGGAGTTCCGTCTCCGATCTGAACGGCAGTTTTCATCTCGAACACGGTGTGATCCATTTTTCCCGCCTGGCGTTCAGCGTTCAGGGAGCGACAATCAACCTTACAGGGACGTATGCCCTCCGCGGCGGCGACCTCGATTTGAGCGGCCATCTGCGCCTTCAGGCCAAGCTTTCCCAGACCATGACCGGCACCAAGTCTTTCTTCCTGAAAGCCTTCGATCCATTCTTCGCAAGGGAGGGTGCTGGCACAGTTCTCCCCATCCGCATCACTGGCACTCGCGACAAACCCACATTCGGCATCTCCGTCTTTCACAAAACCATGAATAAAGAACTCAGCAGCGACAAAAACAAGCAGGAGAACAAGTCTTCTCCAAAGTAAAACCGAGACATCCTTATCTAGAGGTCAAAGGCAATGTTCGTTGAGGGAGAAACGAAGCCGCGCAGCAAGTTTCGCAATCCTTTGCTGTACACCTCGACGCTGTTCGTCATCATTGTGCTTTATGTGGGCTGGGTATTTTTCTCGCGCTGGCAGGAAAATCGCGACGCCGAGCAGCAAGCAGCGGCCAAGAAAAGGGCGCAGGATCAGCGCATTGCCGAGGCGTACGCTTCGGAGCAGTTCGAGATCCAGAGTTTCTATGCGAATCCCGGCGTCATCCACCGCGGCGAATCATCGCAACTTTGCTACGGAGTCGCCAAGGCCAAAACCGTGCGCCTGGACCCGCCGTCGAGCGGCGCGGTGTGGCCGTCCTATGCGCGCTGCGTGGATGTATCTCCCACGAAGAGCACGAATTACACTTTGACTGCCGAAGATGCCGCTGGGAACACTAGGACGGCAACGCTAGAAGTGGAAGTTCGTTAGAGCAATTCGAAACCAGAGAGCCGCGGCTTTCCTCCCAGAAAGGCCTCTTGTGGCCGGAAAACACACGCCGCTATAATGCTTATGCGGCGTTGCCTGGACGGCCCGAAAGGCCCGGGGAGCCGCAATCACGTTTTCAGACGACGACTATGTCCGACCCAATCGCGAAGATCAAACAGAAGCTGCAGAAGGAACTCGACGCGCTCGCGCACGAGCTCAACATCGAGCTTCCCAAAGAACTCATGAAAGCGCGCGCGCACGGCGACCTCTCCGAAAACGCCGAGTACAAGTACGCCAAGGAACGCCAGAGCTACGTCAATGCCAAGATTGGCCACCTCAAGAAGCGCATGGGCGACCTGGGCATGCTGAATCTAAGCAATCTTCCCAAAGACCGCTCGGGATACGGATCGCGCATCGTGGTGCTCGATATGCAGCGCGATGTGAAGATTGAATACAAGCTGGTCAGCGCCGAAGAAGCCGACGTGGAGAAGGGGCTAATCTCGACCACTTCACCGATCGGCAAAGCGCTCCTCGGCCGGCGGGTGGGCGATGAAGTGAAGGTCATCACGCCGGCCGGGCAGAAGGAATTCGAGGTTGTCCGCCTGGCGACGATTCACGAAGAGGAGTAAGCCGCGCCGCACTCCCTCCTATGAAACCCGCTCTGATCGTGCACGGCGGCGCTTGGGACATTCCCGAAGAATCGTACGCCGCATCGAAGGAGGGCTGCCGCCTAGCCTTGGAAGCCGGCTGGACGATTCTCTCCCACGGCGGCACTGCACTCGATGCGGTCGAAGCCGCCATTGTCGTTCTCGAGGACGATCCGCTGTTTGACGCCGGCACGGGCTCGCATCTCAATCTCGATGGCCGCGTGGAGACGGATGCCATTGTCATGGAGGGAGGCACGCTTCGCGCCGGCGCTGTCGCCGCTGTCCAGCGTATCCGCAATCCCATTCGCCTGGCGCGCGCCGTGATGGAAAAATCACCGCACATGATGCTTGTCGGCGAAGGCGCGGAGCGCTTTGCCGCCGCCCAGGGCATCACTCTTTGCGATCCAGAAGTTCTAGTCACTGAATCCGAGCGCGCTGCGTGGACTCGCTGCATGGCCGACCGCCACGCCGCCGCGCACCATCGCGGCCACGAACAGGGCACCGTTGGCGCCGTGGCGCTCGACCGCGACGGCCGCCTCGTCGCCGGCACTTCCACCGGCGGCACTTGCTGCAAGCTGCCCGGGCGCGTCGGCGATTCCCCGCTCATCGGGTGCGGCTGCTATGCTGATTTGGAGGCGGGGGGAGTTTCCTGCACCGGGTGGGGCGAAGCCATCATGAAGGTCGTTCTGGCAAAGACTGCCGTAGACCTTTTGCGCCGGCCTGCCGAGCAGGGTGAAAGTGAGAACGACCCTGCCATGCACGCAGCGCGCGCCGCCGTTCGTATCCTCGCGGAACGCGGCCGCGGCGCCGGCGGTCTCATCCTTCTGGATCGCCACGGCCATCCCGGAATCGCGTTCAGCACGCCGCACATGGCCTACGGCTATGTTGCTGAGGACGGTTCCATCGTCACCGGCATCTAAAACGAAACTTTGCTCGGTGAGGTTCTTCTCTGCACTGGGCGAGCCCATTTTTCCCGGAGGGTTTCGATGAAATCTCGGCGCGCGTACTGCCTCACACTCACCCTGGCTGCCGTTTTCTCCACGCCGGCCCAGACCAAGCTGCCGACTGCAGACGACGTTGTGGCCAAAATCCTGGCCGCGCGCGGTGGCCTTGTGAAAATCAAGGCCGTGCAGTCGCAGCGCATTACCGGGACCATCTCCTTCGCCCCGGATGCCGAGGGACCTTTCTTTGTTGAATTCAAGCGCCCCGGAAAGATGCACATGGAATTCACCATTGAGAACATGACCATGGTCCGTATCTACGATGGAAAATCCGGCGCATGGGTCAGCAATCCATTCATCGGGAAGACCGGGTTCGAGCCCATGTCCGGCGAGGAAATGAAATCCATTGATGAGGAATCCGACTTCGATGGCCCGTTGGTGGACTCCAAAGCCAAAGGTAATCAGATCGAGTTCGTTGGCAAGGAACAGATAGACGGGAGGGACGCTTACCGCCTCAAGCTGACGACAAAGTCCGGCAATGTCCGCCACTACCTGTACGATGCCACGTCCTTCTTGCTCTTGAAGTGGGAAGGGAAGCGGAGCACTCAGGGTGAAGAGCGTCCCGTCGAATCCTTCTTCCACGACCATCGCGATGTCCAGGGACTCAAGTTCGCATTCGAGATCGTCTCCATAAGCCCCGGTTCGGGAAGCCAGCAGAGGATTGTGGTCGAGAAGATCGAGCTCAACCCGAATCTCGACGAAGCGCGTTTCAGCCAGCCCGCCTCCGCGCCGCTATTCGAGGAATCCGAGCCTGGTTCGACTCCCGCCGATGCGCCGCCCCCGAATCCTCCTCCCGCCACGGAGCAACCGAAATAACCGGGAGCGCGCCGGATGATCCGCCAATTGTCGGTCGCCGTGTCCATTACCGTATCGGTTTACTATTCATTGTGGTAATCTTCGCAGCCGGGGTCATTCCGCGCGCGAGGTCACGCCATGCCCTTCCTCTCGCAGACTCGTCTCTTCGGCGCCGCATTTCTATTCTTGCTGCTTGCGCCTCTGGCGCGCGCGGACACGCTGAAGATCACCAGCAACCCCTCCGGCGCCACCGTCGAGATTGACGGCCTCGAAGCCGGCACCACGCCGTATGCGCAAGATCTCCCGGGTGGCTATTTTCACAAGACTAAAACGAGCCTCGGCGCGCGCCTCGAGCACGCCATGGTCGCGCGCGTCAGCCTGGCGGGCTACATCACCAAGGAGATTCCGCTCACCAACGGCCCTATGCGCTGGATCTCGCTGAACGGCCGCTCCCAGGGCGAGTATTGGCTGTTCAAGACCGATCATTTTCACGTCGAGCTCGAAGCCGTGGCCACTACATTCACCGGCGGCGTCACGGCCAAGCTGGCCTCGGGGGCCGTTGCCGAGCTGGCCCCGCCGCTCTCGGTCGAAGAGTTGGTTCAGCGCGCGCGTCCCGCCGTGGTTCTCCTGAAGGGCGCCGAAAAAGCGGGCAGCGGTTTCTTCGTCACGGATACGGGAGTGATCGTCACGAATGCTCATGTGGCCCGCGGAGAACAGACCCTCGTCGCCGGTCTCTCCGGCGGCCAGCAGGTACAGGCGAAGGTGGTGTACATAGATTCCGATCTCGACATCGCCCTCGCCAAAGTAGAAGGCGAAGGACTGCCGCATCTCGCGCTTGCCGATGCCGGCAACGTGCAACAGGGCGAAAGCGTCGTGGCCATCGGCAATCCCGGCGACGCTTTGCCTTTCAGCGTCACAAAAGGCATTGTGAGCGCCATCGGCCGCTTTGCCGTGGCCGGTCCCGGCACGTGGATCCAGACGGACACGCCCATGAATCCCGGGAACAGCGGCGGCCCGCTGCTCAATTTGCGCGGCGAAGTCATCGGCATCAACACACAAAAACTCGTGAAAGAAGGCGTCCAGGGCATCGGCTTTGCCCTGAGCGCCACCGATCTGCTCGAAGTCTTGCGCCGCTTCTATCCCGGCATCGCCGCGGCCGCCGCGCCTCAGGCGCCCAAAGGCCTGGGCTCTATCGAAATCGCCTCCGACCCCGACAGCGCCGAAATCTGGGTGGATGGAAAATTCATCGGCAACACGCCGTCCACGCTGAAGCTCTCCATCGGCCCGCATCTTATTTTGCTCAAGGCCGAGGGCTACGCCGACTGGCAGCGCCAGGTGGAAATCCTCAAGGACAGCAAGGCCACGCTCTCCGGAACCCTCAACGCGAAAAAGTAAGCGCAATCCTCTGCGCGGTTTACCGTTTCCACATGCACCGCCAGTGGGATCTTCGGCGCGCAGCGGGGCGCGCTATTCTGGCAGGGGCTTTGCGGAGTCTAGCGCGACGATGCCGGCGGCTGCGAAAAAATGAACGCACCCCTTGCACATCCCGAAGGCGGCGCCGGTCCGGCCACGCCGTCGCCGTGGATCTACCGGCCCTGGCTTGACTTGACCGTGGGCTGCGGCGCGTGGTCCGCCCCGCTGCTTTTGGCCGCGGCGTTTGCGGCGAAATCGCATGGGCAAGCGTGGTCTATCGCGTTCTACTTTCTCGCGCTGCTCTTCAACTACCCGCACTTCATGGCCACGGCGTACCGCGCCTATCACACGCGCGAAGATTTCGCGAAATACCGCATCTTTACGCTGCACGTCGCGCTGCTGCTGGTGCTTACGGGAGTCCTCGCGCACATTTCGCAGGGCCTGCTGCCGTGGATCTTTACGCTCTACGTTTGCTGGAGTCCGTGGCACTACACGGGACAAAACTTCGGCCTGGCCATGATGTTCACGCGGCGCGCCGGGCTTGCGCCCACGCCGGCGGAGCGACGCGCATTGCATCTTGGCTTTATTGCCTCTTATGTTCTGCTGCTGCTTAGCTTTCACACGGGCTCTTCGGACGACGCATTGATTCTTTCGCTTGGCCTGCCGGCAAGATTTTCGCGCCCCGCGGAGGCCGCGCTGGGAGTTTTCTTTCTTGGGAGCTGCGGCTGGGCGCTGGCGTCGCTGGCGCGACGAAGCTGCTGGAAATCGGTGATTGCCCCGGCCACGCTGTGCCTTTCGCAATTGCTGTGGTTCGTCCTGCCAACGGCGCTGCAAATCGGCTACGGTCTCGCCATTCCGCAGACGCGCTATAGCAGCGGAGTTTTGGCCGTACTGCACTCGGCGCAATATTTGTGGATCACCAGCTACTACCAGAAACGCGAAGCGCGCGCGGCGGGCGACGCTACCTGGAAGATGCCGCGGTATTTCCTCATGCTCATCGCCGGAGGCATCGCGCTCTTCATTCCCGGGCCGTGGATCGTGAGCCGCGTGTTCCACACGGACTTTGCCGCCAGCTTCCTGACGTTCACGGCGCTGGTGAACATCCATCACTTCATCCTGGATGGGGCGCTGTGGAAGTTGCGCGATTCGCGGATCGCGGCGCTGCTGCTCGATACGCGAGGGCGCGCGACCGGCGCGGCAATGGAAGCAGGGAATGGGCTGCTCGCTGCGACGCGCTGGCTGGCCGGCAAGACGGGTCCCGCTCGGGCTCTTCGCGTGGCGGCAGCGCTCGGGCTTTTCGCCTGGGCCGCGCTCGATCAAGTCCATTTCTACTGGGGCAGCGCTGACGGAGGGCTCGTCCCGCTGCAGCGCGCGGCCAGGCTCAATCCTTACGATAGCTCCTTGCAATCACACATCGCACAGGCGGAACTGCGCGCCGGCGATTCCGAGGCGGCCATCGCCGCGCTGACGCGCGCCGTCGCCCTTCGGCCGGGCGATCTGAGGATTCAGGAGATGCTGGGCCGGCAATTGATCGAGGCGGGACGCATGGAAGAAGCCTACCAACATTACCGGAGGCTTCTCGCGCGTTTTCCGCGCGACACGAACGGGTGGGTCAACTACGGATTGCTCGCGCATCAACTCGGCCATCCCGAAGAAGCGGTTGATGGCTGGCAGAAGGCCGTGGACCTGGACCCGTGGCAAGCCAACGCGCAACTGTATCTCGCCCAAGCGCTGGGTGCGCGCGGCGAAACGCAGGCCGCGGCGCGGCATTATCGCGGCTACCTTGCAGGCGTTGCGGCCCACCCCGCTGAGCACCGCGCCGAAACTGCTCAAGTGCTGGTCGCGCTTGTGAAAGTTGCCGACGCGGACGCTCAGGCCCATCGAACGGATGAGGCAACGAAGAGCTACCAGTCCGCGATCGGCTTCGCGGAAAAAGCGGGGGACAAAGCGATCGAAGCCCTCGCGCTCGCCCATCTCGCGGATTTGCAGGAGAAGAGCGGCGACGTTGCGAGCGCCGCGCATTCCTATCAGCGAGCCCTCACTCTCGAAGAGAGCGGGGCCGACGCCCGCAGCGCGGCCAGCGATTGGGTGAACTACGGCGAATTCCTTCGCCGGCAGGGCCAGCCGGAGCGCCTCGCGTATGCTTGTTTCCTCCAAGCAGAAAATCTTCTGCGCGCAACGCCGGGGGAAGAGCTGAACATCGTGGTGAAAGTACGTTCGCAGAGCGAAGGGCGCCTCGGACGCGCCGCCGCCTCCGTCCGCCGCAACCTCGAATCGGCAGTCCGCCAAAGCCTTGGCGCGGCCGTACGCTAGAGCAGGATGCGCGACGCGCGCGGCGGAATGGAGTCCCGGCTGGCGCGGGGTCGCGCGATTCGTGTACGATGCCTTCCGCACAATGGGCTGAACCATTCAGGAGAGAAGATCGCATGAGCCGACCCGCCGGAACGTACGCTGTGTTTGAGACGACCATGGGAACCATCGTCTGCCGATTGCTGGAGAAGGAAGCGCCGAAGACGGTGGCGAATTTCATCGGGCTGGCCGAAGGCACAAAGGAATTCACCGACGCGAAGACGGGGAAGTCCGCGAAACGAAATTACTACGACGGATTGGTCTTCCACCGCGTGATTCCCGACTTCATGATCCAGGGCGGCTGCCCGCAGGGCGACGGGCGCGGCGGGCCGGGGTACACGTTCGCGGATGAATGTCATCCTTCGCTGCGCCACTCGAAGGCGGGCAAACTCTCGATGGCCAACTCTGGGCCGGGCACCAACGGCAGCCAGTTCTTCCTCACCGTCGCGGAAACGCCGTGGCTCGACGGGAAGCACACGATTTTTGGGGAGATCATCGAGGGCCAGGACGTCGCCAACAAGATTTCCAAAACGGCGCGCGATTCCAGCGACCGCCCGCGCACCCAGGTGGTGCTGCAAAAAGTACGAATCGAGCGCGTTGCCTAGACACACGCAGGACGATGCTTACGCCCGACCGCCTCTTCCGCCTCATCACTGAAATGGTTTTTCTTCTGCTCGGAGCGCTGATCGCATGGATAGGACTTGCGGGCCGCCTATACTTTGATCGCCGCTCGATGGCATGGATAGCCGTCAGCGTGGCGCTGATCCTTTGGGGCCTCCGCGCGCTCGCCAAACCCGGCCAATGGGGTTCGCGCTGGGAGACCTGGACGCGCGGCCTCTCCCTGCTGCTTGTGGGAGCCCTCATGGCAGCGGTAGTGAAAGTGCCATTCCTGTGGGTGGGACGATTGATGGCGCTGGCCGGCGCCGTGTTAATCGTTCGCGGGTTTCTGGGGGCGCTCCTCGCGGTGCGGCCGCGATGAGCAGAACGCCGCGCATTTGAATTTTGAAGGAAGGAGACGACTCATGCTGAAAGAATTCAAAGAGTTCGCCATGAAGGGCAACGTAATGGACATGGCCGTGGGTGTGATTTTGGGAGCGGCGTTCGGAAAGATCGTCGGCTCGTTGGTTGAGGACGTTTTGATGCCGCCCATCGGGCGTCTGCTCGGCCACGTGGATTTTTCCGGCCTGTTCGTAAACCTGACGGACAAGCCGTACGACACGCTGGCCGCCGCCAAAGCCGCCGGGGCCGCGACGCTAAACTACGGCCTGTTCCTCAATACCATCATCAATTTCCTGATTGTGGCTTTCGCCGTATTCCTGCTGGTCCGGCAGGCGAACCGCTGGACGGCAAAGCCGGCCGCACCCGCTGCTCCGGCGACGAAGGACTGCCCGCAATGCTTGATGATAATTCCCGCCGGGGCGAAGCGCTGCGGCCATTGCACGGCGCAGCTCGCCTAGCGCCGCGGGTTCGAGGAGAGAAGCGTTGCCAAGGAGAGCCTTCAGGAAGAGAACTGAACGCAGAGGCGCAGAGAGCACGAAGATAAAAAAGCGCCGGAGCGGACGGCGGTCAGTTGGGCTTGGAACCGCCGTTGCGCTTGCCCTTGTTGACTTCCAAGTGTTTGCGCAGCCTCGCCACTATTTCCTCCTCACCCTTGTCCTGATCCAGCTCTTTCTGGACTTCTTCCAAAGCAAAGTGAACGACGTCGTGATGGTGCAGCTCCTCCGGCGCCAGGATGTCGCTGAAGTGCAGCCAGAGGCGGTGGAGATAATTGACCTCGTTGGCGGTAAGATTCGGCGCGTGCGGGCCGAGGACCTTGTACACCTGGTCCCCGTTGGGCATGTGCACTTCGAGGTTGAACTGCGGTTTCGGATCGCCGAGCTTTTCCCAGGCGTCGCCGATCTGCCGAGCCTGCTCTTCGCTGGTGAACTTGATCGAGTGCCCGAGAATAATCGTGCTGGATTGGAGCGCCTGCGCCGAGCGCATGATGCCGTCCCAGAGATCGTTGGCGGAGACCACCGCCAGCCGCACGGATTTCCCGCGCTTCTCGGCCATCGAAAGCGTCTGGGTAAAAAGCTGCTGCTCGATGCTTCCGAAGAGCTGTTCGGCTTCCAGGTCGTATTCGCCGGAAGCCGAGCGGCGCAACAGGCGAAGATGCAGGACGACGACGTCGCGGCGGCCCGGCTTGATGCGGTCGAGGACGGTTCCGAGGTGGTAGAGCGAGTGAACGTTGCTGACCGGAACGAGTATGTTGCCGGGCTTCGCGCCGACCGCCTCGGGCGTGAGCGCGCCCTGCTGCTCCAGATGGAACTGATCCATCGTCTCGTGATGATGGGGCATGCCGGGCTTCCGCAGGGAGCGCTCGGAAATCGTGAACACGAGAAACAGCAGGACCGAGAAGATAATGCCGAAGACGGTCGCGGCGGGCTTGGTGAAGAGGTTGACGATGGCGATGGTGAAGAGCAGGACGGAAATCAAGCCCAACCCCACCGGAATCTCTTTCCCGGCGATGTGGAAGTTCAGCGGGACCTGATAGTCGCGCGCGCCGGGATGCTTGTAGCGCAGCACCAGAACGGACAAGCTGTTCATCGCAAAGCTCCAGATTACGCCGAAGGCATAGAGGTTCGCGAGCGTCGTCACATTCCCGCGGCTGAAAAAGATGGTGATGATCTGGAGGACTACGACGATATTGATGATGCGGTGTGAAGTACCGTACTTCCGGTGCGGCTGGCGGAACCAGTCGGCCAGCACGCCGTCTTCGGAAACGCGGTTCAGCACGCCGTTGGAGCCGACAATCGCCGTGTTCACCGCGCCGGATAGAATGAATGTGCCCACCACGACGACGAATCCGTGAAAGATCAGCCGCGCCAGGAGCGGCCCATGAAGATTCATGGCCAGCCCGCCGATTAGATTCTCCAGGTGATTCTTGCGGACGCCATCGGGGATGATCATCACGGCGAAGAAGGAAACCAGCGAGGTGAAGACCAGGCTATAAACGAAAATGACCATGCCCGCTTTTTTCAGATTGGGCAGCTTGGGATGCTCGATTTCGCGATACACCTGGGCGAGGGATTCCTCCCCGCTCATGGCCAGAACGGAGTGGCCCATGCCGATCATGATGGCCACGAAGCCGAAAATCTCCGGGATGCGGCTGTGCTTGAGCCAGCCCAGCGCGTCGGGCCCCAGAGAAAGATTGGAGGGCCGGGGAAACGGCGGGAGATGCCCGCCGCGAATCCAGAGCGTGTAGCCGCACCAGCCGATGAGGACCACCACCATGACGGTGACGAGCTTCATGATTTGCAGCGCTTTTTCGCTGGATTCGGGGATGCCCTTGATGTTTTCCCACCAGAAAAAGAGCGTCACGGCAATGGCGAAGGCCACCACGCAATCGTTGACCGCGGCGTGAGGAATCGCTTGAAATCGGGTGTACTGGAGCAATTCATTGATCAGGCCCATCAGGTACTGGCCCGCGGCCACGCCGCTGATCGGGCCCGTCAAGACGTAGTCGAACATCAGGGCCGAAACGGAAAATTTCGCCAGCGTGCCGCCGAGCGCCTGTTTGACGGCGCGATAGACGCCGCCGCGAACGAACATGCTGCAGCTCTCGACATAGACCGCGCGGACGCAGTAGGAAAACAGCATGACCGCGAGGATGAACCACGGCGCGGACCTGCCGACAAAATGCTCCGATTCGCCGCCGGCGTAGTAGGCCGAGGAGGCCAGATCGTTGAGAACGATGGCCGCGGCTCGCCAAAAGGAGATGAAGGTGAGGAGCGCCGTGGTGGCGACCAGGACGCGCGGAATATTGGCGCCGCGGCTTTGTCCCGCCACGGGATCATTCGGTTGAGGACTCATCTACAGGTCTTGGTCACTTGGTGGGAAGAGATTTTCGCATGAATCCGCGGCAGAGTCTAGAATAACGGCCGCTCGATGGCGAGTGGGGCTAGTCCGCGGTCGCCGCCGCACCTTGAAAGCGCTTTACGGCTGCGCTCAGCCCCTTTTCGTAGGCGTCAATCAGCTTGTCCCAGGCGGCGCAGGCTTCGGAATCGATTAGCCGGCGGCCGGCATCGGCATCAAACCACGCGATCGTCCGCCGGATGCCTTCACCGAAGCGCGTCGTGGCCACGTAATCCGGAACGAAACGCTTGATCTTGGTGTTGTCGAAAACCACGCTCATCGATTTGTCGCCGATTAGCGTTCCTTCCATCTCCGGTATGCACGCGACGATAAAGTCGGACGGGATATGCACAATCCGCGGCTCCGCTCCCGCTGCTTGGCCCACAATGCGATAGAGCTGGTCCCACGTCAGGACCTCATCCGAGGTGATGTGAAACGCGTGGCCGATGGCCTGTTCATGCCCGAGCAGGCCCACAAGCCCTTTCGCAAAGTCCGTATTGTGCGTGATGACCCACAGGGACGAGCCGTCTCCCGGGACGATCACCTTCTGTCCCTTGCGCATGCGCTCCACGATCGTGTAGGGCCGCTGCCAGCTATTGACCACGAGCGGAATCTGCGTATCGCCGTAAGTGAGAGAGGGCCGAACGATGGTGGCGGGGAATCCTTCCTCGCGATAGGCCTTGCGCAGACGCTCCTCGCAAGCAATCTTATTTCGCGAATAGTCCCAATGCGGGTTGGCCAGCGGCGTGGACTCGGTAATCAGGTAGTGCGTGCCCGGTTTTTGGTACGCGCTGGCGGAGCTGATGAAAATATACTGGCGCGTGCGCCCGCGGAACAGTTCCAGGTCGCGCTCGATGTCCGCCGAAGTGAAAGCGATCCAGTTGACGATGGCATCGAACCGGCGGCCTTGCAGTGCGCGCGCAACCGCGGGCGCATCGTTTCTATCCGCGCGGACGATTTCCACGCCCGCGGGGATGTCCGCGGCGTGCTGCCCGCGCGTCAGAAGAGTGAGCCGTATGCCGCGCCGCACCGCCAGCTCGGTGCTCGCCGCGCTGATGAGGCCGGTGCCGCCGATGAAGAGTACGTTCATCCGCCCTTTGTAGCAGAATCTCCGGAGCTTTCACAGAGGGTTTCGGAGGTACGGAACCGAAAGGGCTCACCGCTTCAACTCCTCGGCCAGAATCCCGCAAAGCAAAGCGGCAAGGCCCCCGTTTCCGAGGGTCGCTCCGATAAGATTCAGAGTGTGACTATGCCCAGCTGAAACCCTGTTTCGAAAGTGGCAGTGCGCGAATCCGCTTGCCTGTGGCGGCGAAAATCGCGTTGCACACGGCTGGCAGGAGGGGCGGCAGCGCGGGCTCGCCAAGACCCGTTGGCAAGTTGGCGGTTCGCAGGAAATGCACTTCGATCTCGAGAGACGCCTGCGGCATACGCACCGGCTGAAACTGGTGGAAGTTGTCTTGCATGGCGCGGCCGCCCTCGATCGTGATTTCGTAGTCCATGAGCTGGCTGAGTCCATCCATCACGGCGCCTTGCACCTGATTGATTGCGCTACTCGGATTGATGATCTGGCTGCCGACGTCGCCGGCCACCCA
>JBGPGF010000078.1:0-13567 GCA_041483755.1 Terriglobia bacterium
GAAAGCGTGCGCTTGAGTTCGGTGAGGCCGACTTCGCTGGCCTCGGCAATGTCTTTTAACTCGGAACGGCGCGAGCGCAGTTCCTTGCGCGCTTCGGCGGCGGTGTCTCCCTTGGACGCATCCGCGCGGCGTTCGAGGCGGCCCGCTTCGCGCTCGAGCGACTGCAGGCGCTCGACCGTCGAGCGCATTTTTTCGATGAGGCGTTTTTTCTCGAACGGATTGAAGTCAATGGCGCGGACGGCGATCGAAATCTCGATGCGGCTGCGCGCCACGGCCCACTTTGCACGCATGTACGTGCGCTTTTTGGATTTCAGAGTCTTGTCGAGCTTGGCCGCCTGCTTCAACGCTTCATCGTAGTGCTTGGCGATTTTGTCGATGTGCTTGAGAGTTTGCTTGGTCTTATTGGCGATTTTCTCTTCGGTGAGCTCTTCATCGTCGAATTGGACGATTTCCTTGATGGAGCGGGCGCCCTTGCGCAGGTCATCGCCGACGGCGATGAGCTCCTTGATGACGATGGGCGAGCGCGTGACGGACTTCATGACCACGAGCTGGCCGCGCTCGATGCGCTTGGCGATGGTGACTTCACCCTCGCGGGTCAGCAGCGGCACGGTGCCCATCTCGCGCAGGTACATGCGGACGGGATCGTTGGTCTTTTCGAGAGCGCCGGGCGTGAGGTCGAGCTCGCTGTCTTCGCCCGCGGCGCCGCCGGCGTGGGATTCTTCCTTGGGCTCGGCTTCGCCCGGTTCGGCGAGTTCCAGGGCCGCGCGCGCGGATTTGGCCGTCGCGGCATCTTCGTAGATGTCAATGCCGTAGCGCTCGAAAGTGGAAAGGAGGTCGTCGATCTCTTCCGAGGAATGCACCTCGGCCGGGAGAGTGTCGTTCACCTCATCGTAGAGCAGGTAACCGCGCTCCTTGCCCATGGCAATGAGCTGGCGTACGGCATCGTATTTTTCTTCAAGAGCTACAGCCACAAACTCCTCCGATGATCAGCGCGGCTGCGGGCCGCAAAAAGAGCAGCCGCGCCGCATTCTGGATCGTGCCACAACAAGTGAACGGGGCCGCGAAGCGTTCAAATTCATGTGTGATCGCGAAGCGGTCAACAGCCATACCACGACCGCTGGCCGGGCGGAGACGCGCCGACGCACGCCGCATCAGGGGATACCTTCCCCTACCTCACGCATTTTTCGTGTGATTCCTTCCGCGCCGCTGTTCGTTCGGCCGTTCTTTCCGCCGCCCCACGCTCTCGCCCCTGCGCCTGGGCACGCCTGTCTGCTCCGAGTGACGGAGCCAGAGGCCCCAACACAATATAATAGATGCACGCGACGCCAAAACCGTTACCCGCTAAACCCTTGCATGTTACATGTTTACGTCCCTGTGCGTCAATGTTCTTGTCAACGCAAAGTAGAAATGTCCGCGTGCAATAGCACTTTCAAACGCTCCCGTTCTCGCTGGCTCAAGGCGATTCGGTTTACATGGGACCCCGGCCACCCATGAACCCGGACACTCCTACTTTGCAGCGATGCGGCCAGCTGATCCATTGACTTGTGTTTGGGCGCTATGTTACGCATACGAAGCCCATTTTAGGGCTTGCAGCGCGGGTGTGAACGGCGCATGACGCCAGAAACAAAACATCTTGAAGTCACGCTGGGGACCCAGCTCGAGAGCGTCGGCTTGGCGGAGGAGATGTGTCTCCGCGTGGCGGAAGCGGCCGGGTTCGGCGAGGACGATTGCTACCGCATCGGCATGTCCGTGCGCGAAGGCGTGATCAACGCTTTTCACTATGGAAACTGCGAACGCCCCGGCAAGAAGATCCACCTTGCGGTGGACCTTACCCCCGAAAAACTTGTGATTCACGTGCGCGATGAGGGCAGCGGGTTCAATCTCGCCGCTGTGCCCAACCCCCTGGCCGAAGAGAATCTGCTCAGTACGTCGGGACGCGGAATTTTCTTGATGCGGTCGTTTATGGACGAGTTCAATGTGGTGGCGTCGAGCACCGGCGGGGCGGAGCTGATTATGTCGAAGAGGCTGCCGGGACGCGCCGCAGTGTCGTCCAACGGGGAAAAAGCCGCGCGGCGGAGGGAGTCCTAGATGACGTCTTTGCGGGCCACACCAAGAGAATCTGGAATGGTATCGGTCGTGGACGTCAGCGGGCGGATCACACTGGGCGAAGGCAGCGCGCTGATGCGGAAAATGATCCGCGGCCTGCTCGAGGAAGGGCGGACGAAGATCCTGCTGAATCTCGGCGACGTGGATTATATTGATAGTTCGGGGATCGGGGAGTTGGTGAGCGGCTACACGGCGGTGAAGGGGCGCGGCGGCGAGCTGAAGCTGCTGAACCTGAACCGGCGCGTCCGCGACTTGCTGCAACTCACCAGACTGTACACCGTGTTTGACGTGCACTCGGACGAGACGACGGCGGTGAGCAGTTTTCGCTGAGCGGCTCTGAAAATTCTCAGGCCATCTCTTCCCTGTCTTTCTTGCCTGCGATGTTGAAGCTCACATGAAAATGCGCTGGCTGGCCTTCCTGGCGTTCGTGTTCTTCCTGTTGACGTCCTTTCGCGCGGGCTGGACGCGCGCCGAGACGGATTTCCCGAACTATTACACGGCCGCGGTTCTGGCGCGCCAGGGACAGCCCCCTGCACAGCTTCTATGACTGGACGTGGTTCGAGCGGCAGATGAACTATGCCGGGACCGAGCGGCAGCTCGGGGCCTAGACGCCGCAGACTCCGCTGACGATGCTGCCCATGATGGAGCTCGCGGGATTCCCGCCGCAAACCGCGAAGCGCATCTGGCTGACGCTGAACCTCGGCTTCCTGGCGGCGACGGTGTGGTTGCTTTCGCGCGTGACGCGCTTCCGGGTGGAACAGATTGCGCTGCTGGCGTTTTGCGGGTTTGGCGCGCTGCGCACCAACTTCCTGTATGGGCAATACTATGTTTTTCTGCTGCTCTTGCTGACGCTCCTCTTCTACTTTCTCCACCGGGGAATTTCCTCGGCGAGCGGTTTCCTTTCCGGGGTTGCGTTTGGGCTGAAGCTGTATGGCGGCCCATTTCTCCTGTACTTCACGGCCAAGCGCAACGGGAAGGCCGTTGCCGGAATGGTTGCGGCCATACTCTGCGCGGGCGCGACGGCGATCGCACTCTTCGGGTGGGCGGACATCCGCGATTACGCAACGCGGATTCTCTCGAGGACGCTCGAGGGAGGGTCCATCAATCCCTATCATCCGGCTGTTCCCACGATTTCGACGCTGCTGTGGCACTCGTTCCTGAGAGAGCCGGAGCTGAATCCGCACCCGCTCTGGCACGCGCCACGGCTTTTCTTTTTCTTGAGGACGTTCGTCAGCGCGGCGATTGTGATTTTCACCCTCCTAGGTCTGGCGCAGGCCGGCGCCGCGAAGGCCGGTCTGGCGAAGAATGAAACGCGCTCCGAGCGGCGGGACTTTGCGTGGTTTACAATTGCCGTGATTCCGCTCTCCACGAGCGTCGCTTCGTACACGTACATTCTCCTGTTGCTGCCTCTTGTCCTGCTTCTGGAAGATGCCGATCTGCCGGAGAGTGTTTTCTTGATTGCGTGCTATGTCTTGTTGACACTTCCTCTCCCCGCGGCGTGGCTGTTCCCAAAGGTCTGGTTGTTGTGGCTCGTATTTGTCGCGGTAGGGCGCGCGTATTGGCGTGGGCTTGGCCCCAGGATGGTGGCCATCGCGGTGGCGTTTGTCGTGGTTATTGCATGGTTGGACGCGAGGAGGCACCTGCGGAGTTATGCCAACGAGCCGGGACAGCGATTCGAACGTGTTGCCGTCGAGAAGGGAGCGCTGTTTTCTTCCTCTCCCGCGATTTCCCGGTTCGGAGTTTTCTACCAATGCATAGGCAAGGATCGCTATGTTTTGCGATGGCTGCATGACGGCCAAAACGAGGAGTTGGCGTTTGAGGGACACGCTTTTCATCCCGTGGCGCGAACGCCCGATGGACCCATCGAATTCGAGCTGGTGGCGCACGGAACTTCGACGATGATGGAGTTTGATCCGTCCACCCGAAAGACAGTGCCACGATTGACGCCTTCTTCTGTTGCTGCGCCCGCGGAATCGGCCGTATCGCCGGATGGAAAGTGGATGGCTTTCAGTTCGCCGCAGACGGGATCGAAACAGGTGTGGCTGCGAAATGTGGCGACGGGAGATGCCAAACAACTGACCGGCGGGAACTGTAACAGCTCGTCGCCGGCATGGGAATTGGATTCGCAAGCAATTCTTTTCGCCAGCGATTGTGGACGCGCCCTGGGGCTGCCCGCACTGTACCGCGCACGGCTGATCCCTTTGCGCTAGCCGGCGTGGCCGGAGAGTTCGCGGACGATGCCGCCGACGAAAGACTTAGCATCGCCGAAAAGCATGAGTGTCTTGTCGAGGTAGTAGAGAGGATTGTCAATTCCCGCGAAGCCGGGGTTCATGCTGCGCTTGATGACCATGACGGTGCGCGCTTTGTCCACGTCGAGAATGGGCATGCCGAAGATGGGGCTTTTGGCGTCGCTGCGCGCGGCGGGATTGGTGACGTCGTTCGCACCGATGACGAGCGCGACGTCGGTCTGCGCGAACTCGGAGTTGATTTCCTCCATGTCGAGCAATTTGTCGTAGGGAATGTCCGCTTCGGCGAGCAGAACGTTCATGTGGCCGGGCATTCGTCCGGCCACAGGGTGAATGCCGAACTTCACGTCCACGCCGCGCTTGGTCAGCGCATCGTAGAGCTCGCGGACTTTGTGCTGCGCTTGCGCCACGGCCATGCCGTAGCCGGGCACGATCACAACTTTATTCGCGGCAGCGAGAATCGCCGCCGCTTCCTCCTCGGACGCGCCGCGCACGTTCTGCGCCTGCGCCGTGGCCGTGCCGGCGGCTTGCTCCTGGCCGAACGCGCCGAAGAGAACATTGGAGAACGAGCGGTTCATGGCTTTGGACATGTTCACGGAGAGAATGAAGCCGGAAGCGCCGTCGAGCGCGCCGGCGATGATCAGCAGCTTGCTATCGAGCACGAATCCCATCGCGGCGGCGGAAAGACCGGCGTAGGCATTGAGGAGCGAAATCACCGTGGGCATGTCCGCGCCACCGATGGGGATGATCATCAGCACGCCGAAGAACAGGGGAATCACGACGAGCAGCGGAAACAGCAGCGTGTGGCCGGGATGGACCACCAGGTAGCCCGCAACGCCGACGGCAATCGCCAGCAGCCCGAGGTTGACGAAGTTCTGGCCTTTGTAGGTGATGGGGCGCTGCGGCAAAAGTTCCTGCAATTTTCCCGCGGCCATCAGACTGCCGGTGAACGTCAGCGAGCCGAGAATCACTTCCAGGGAGAGCACGGCCATCACGAATGGCGGCACCGGCTGCGCCCTTGGCAGATAAAACTCCGCCGTTCCGACGAGGGTCACGCAGAGCGCGCCGAAGGCGTGGCTGAGCGCCGTCCGCTGCGGCACGGCGGTCATCTGCACTTTTCCGAGCGGCACGCCGATGATCGTGCCCAGCACCAGCGCGATGGCGATCCATCTGTAGTCCACGATGCCGTGATGCAGGAGCGTTCCGGCGACGGCGAGGAGCATGCCGAGCTCACCGGCCCAAACGCCGTGGCGCGCCGTGGCCGGGGAGCTCATCCATTTGAGAGAAAGGATGAAGAGCACCGTCGCAATCAGATAAACGATCTCGATGAAGAGTTCGGTGGAGAGCATGGAGGTTTAGGGCTTCACTCCGCGGCTGGATTTGAACATCTTGAGCATGCGGTCGGTGATGAGGAAGCCGCCGACGACGTTGCTGGTGGCCGCGACGATGGCGATGGTGCCGAGAACCGTGGCGAGCGTGCTTTTGTGCTCTCCCGCGAGAATGATCGCGCCGACAACGGCGATGGCATCGAGAGCGTTCGTGAGCGACATGAGCGGCGTGTGCAACAGCGGCGAGACGCGGCGAATCACTTCGAAGCCAATGAAGGCGGCGAGAAGAAAGACATACAAGCTATTGATGAGGTTTAAGTGCATTTTCAGCGCACCTCCGGGTGCGGCGCGGGCAGCGGCGCCAGCGAAAAAAACTCGCGCACGCGCGGGTTGACGATTTCGCCGTTGTACGTCAGCAGCGTGCTGTGGATGATTTCGTCGTCCGCGCCGGTGCGAACTTTCCCGTCCTCCACCAAATGGAGAAGAAAGGCGCAGACGTTGCGGGCGTACAACTGGCTGGCGTGATACGGCACACTGCTCGACAGATTGAACCAGCCGATGATCGTGACGCCGTGCTCGACGATTTTTTCGCCGCTGCGCGTCAGCTCGCAATTGCCGCCGCGCTCGGCGGCCAGGTCCACGATCACGGAACCCGGCGCCATGCGCTTGACCATTTCGGCCGTCACCAGGATGGGCGATTTCTTGCCGGGGATGACGGCGGCGGTGATCACCACGTCGCTTTCCGCAACAACTTGTCCGAGGAGTTCGCGCTGGCGGCGGTAGAAATCTTCGTCTTGGGCGCGGGCGTAGCCGCCGGCGTCTTCCGCGTCTTTCGCTTCGATTGGGAGTTCGACGAACCGCCCGCCGAGGCTTTGCACTTGTTCCTTGGCAGCGGGGCGCAAATCGTAGGCGGAAGCAACCGCACCGAGACGTCGCGCCGTGGCAATCGCCTGCAACCCGGCAACGCCCGCGCCGATGACTAACACGCGGCCGGGAGTGATGGTTCCCGCCGCTGTGGTGAGCATCGGGAAAATGCGCGGGAGGGTATCGGCGGCGATGATGACCGCTTTGTAGCCGCAGATAGTGGCCATGGAAGAGAGGGCGTCCATGCTTTGCGCGCGCGTGCTGCGCGGCATGAGTTCGATCGAAAAGGACGTCACACCCGCCACCGCAATCTCCTGAATCGTTGCCAAAGTGCCGAGGGGACGCAGGAATCCGACAAGGATTTGATCGCGGCGAAGAAGAGGAAGGTCGGCCTTGCCGGTCGCGTCGTTCGAACCGTAGCAAAGCACCTGGACGATAATGTCGGCGACGCGAAAGACTTCCGCGCGGTCGGAAGCGATTTTGGCGCCCTTCGCGGCGTAGTCCGCGTCCGGATAGCCAGCCGCCACGCCGGCACCCGCCTCCACGACGACTTCCAGGCCGGCCTTGCGGAGGCCGGCAATGGCGCCGGGGACCATGGCGACGCGCCGCTCGCCCGGAAAAGTTTCTCGCGGAACACCAACAATCACGAAGCGTCCTCCATCGGGTTAGCAGCTTCTTGCAAGACGCTATAGTCTATCTGTAATTCCGCAAAAATCCACGGGCGGTGCGCCGTGCCGTGACTAGGAACAGAGGCTACTCGACAGTATCAGCCTGCGAATGCCGGAGGGTGCCGCGACGCAAAGCGCGTTCTTTCATCACCGTGAAGAACACGGGTACGAGAATCAGGACGTGAATGGTGGACGTGATCATGCCGCCGACAATGGGCGCGGCGATGGGCTTCATCACGTCGGAGCCGATGCCGCTTCCCCACAGAATCGGCACAAGACTCGCCAGGACGGCGGTCACCGTCATCAACTTGGGCCGCAAGCGCTGGACGGCGCCTTCGATCGTCGCCGCTTCGATATCCTCGTGCTGCAGGAGCGCACCCGAGGCCAGCCGCCGGTCCAGCGCTTCGTGCAAATAAACGACCATGACCACGCCGGTCTCGACCGCAATCCCAAAGAGCGCGATGTAGCCGACCCACACGGCGACGCTGAAATTGTAGCCGAGCCACCACTGGAGGATGAGTCCTCCCGTCATGGCGTAGAAAGTCGGCAAGATCAAGACCGCAGCTTCCGTTACCGAATGAAAAATCAAGTAGAGCAAAACGAAAATCACAAAGAGCACAATCGGAAGAATGATCTTCAGGCGTTCTTTGGCGCGCAGCGCGAATTCGTAGTCTCCCGCCCACTTATAAGTGTAACCGGGAAGAAGTTTGAGTTTCTCGCGCAGCAGCCGGTCGGCGCGCGCGACGAACCCGCCGTAGTCTTTCGTGGTGAGGTCGAGATAGACGTTGCCGGTGAGCTGCCCGCCCTCGTCGCGGATCATTGCTGGCCCGCGCGTGATTGAGATCCTCGCGACTTCGCCGATGGGAATCTGCGCGCCGGCGGGTGTGGCCAGCACGACCCGCCGCAACTGCTCGAGGCTGTCGCGGAAATCGCGGTTATAGCGCACGTTGATGGGATACCGTTCGCGGCCTTCGACGTTTTCAGCAATGTTTTCACCGCCGATCCCCGATGTGACGGCGCGCTGGACGTCGGCAATGGTCAGCCCATAGCGAGCCGCTTCGGCGCGGTTGACCTCCACATTTATGTAGAAACCATCGGCGACGCGCTCGGCAAAGATGGAGCGCAGCTCCGGCAGGCCCGAGAGCGCCTGCTGCACCTGCGCGCCCATCTGCTGGATGCCCTCGACGTTCGGGCCCTGAATCTTTAGCCCCAGCGGCGTTTTGATCCCCGTGAGCGTCATGTCCAGGCGGTTCCGCACCGGCATCGTCCAGGAGTTGGTCAGGCCCGGAAACTGCAGCTTTTCGTCCATCTCACGCACGAGCTTTTCGTAGGTCATCCCCGGCCGCCAGTGTTCCTTGGGCTTGAGCATGACCGTCGTGTCGTACATGTCGAGCGGAGCGTTGTCGGTGGGGCTGTCCGACCGCCCAACGTACCCCAGCACGCTTTCCACTTCGGGAAACGACCGCAGGATGCGGTCCTGCTCCCGCAGGAGCTGCGCCGCCTGCGTGATCGAAATCCCCGGCAGCGACGTCGGCATATACAGCGCCGCGCCCTCATAGAGCGGAGGCATGAACTGGCTCCCGATTCGCCAGGCCAGCGGCGCCGTTACGACGAGAAAAACCAGGTTCAGAAGCAGCGTCGTCTTGCGGTAGCGCAGGCACAGCCGCAGCACCGGCAGGTAGAGCGCCTGCGTCCAGCGGGAAAATGGGTTTTGCGACTCCGGCTTCAGCCTGCCGCGGATGAAGATCAACATGAGGACGGGCACGAGTGTGATGGCGAGGATCGAGGAAAAAGAAACGGCCAGCGTCTTGGTCCAGGCGAGCGGGCGAAACATGCGGCCTTCCTGCGCTTCGAGAAGAAAGACCGGGAGGAAGGACACCACAATGATGACCAGCGAGAAGAAAATCGCGGGGCCGACTTGTTTGGCAGCGGTCATGAGAATGCGGCGCCGCTCCGGCTCCGGAATCGCGCCCGTCCCGGCAGAGCCCCGTGCGGCAAGGTGCTCCGACAAATGCCTGTAGCCGTTCTCGACCATCACGATAGAGGCGTCAACGAGCACGCCGATGGCGAGCGCCAGGCCGCCCAGCGACATGATGTTCGAACTTACGTGGAGGAAGTACATGGGAATGAAAGAAGCGAGCACGGCAATGGGCAGAGCCAGGATGGGAATTAACGCAGAGCGAAAGTGGAACAAGAATGCGATGATTACCAGGCTGACGATGATGGCTTCCTCGACCAGCGCCCGCTGCAGCGTCGCAATCGAAGCCTTGATCAGATCGGACCGGTCATAGCCGGAGATGATCTCGACGCCGGGAGGAAGCGAGTGCCGGATCTCCGCGAGTTTCTTCTTGACCCCATTGATCACCTCGAGCGCGTTCATCCCGTAGCGCATGACGATGATGCCGCCCACGACCTCGCCTTCGCCGTTCCACTCGGCCACGCCCCGGCGGATGTCCGGTCCGAACGTCACGGTGCCAAGATCACGGACAAGCACGGGCACGCCGTTCTTCGTGGTGACCGGCACGGCCTCGAGATCCTCGAGTGAACGCAAGTAGCCTAACCCGCGGATCATGTATTCCGCGCCGCCCATCTCGAGCAGCCGCCCGCCGACTTCGTTCGTGCTCTCGCGCACGCGGTCTATCACGGTCGCAAGCGGGATGTTGAAGGAGCGCAGCTTGTTGGGATCGAGATTGACCTGATATTGGCGGACGAAGCCGCCGATGGAAGCCACCTCGGCCACGCCCGGCACCGTCGCGAACTGATAACGCAGAGACCAATCCTGCAGGCTGCGCAGGTCGGCAAGACTGTGCCGCCCCGAGCGGTCCACCACGGCGTATTGATACACCCAGCCCGCTCCGGTCCCGTCCGGACCGATCATGGGGAAAACATTTTTCGGGAGACGGCCCTGGATTTGCTGCATGTACTCGAGGACGCGCGAGCGCGCCCAATAGAGATCCGTGCCGTCCTCAAAGACCACGAAGACGTAGGAGTCGCCGAACATGGTTTGCGCGCGGACGGCCTTCACGTGCGGCGCCGCGAGGAGTGAGGTGACGATGGGATAGGTGACCTGGTCCTCGATAATGCTGGGCGGCTCGCCTTCCCAGGGGATGTGAACGATCACCTGCACGTCGGATATGTCCGGCAATGCGTCCAGCGGAATGTTCTTGAGCGACCAGATGCCGGCCAGAACGAGCAACAGGGTTCCGGTGAAAACGAGGAAGCGATTGCGCGCGCACCATTCAATCACGCGGGGTATCATGGCTACATCCCCCCTTCCGCTTGCAGGCGCAGTTGCTTTGCGGCCACCACAGCTCCGTTCTTTTGCGCGGTAATCGTGATTTGCCAGGTCCCGCCGGAGCCGAGCTCTGCCTTACCTTGATAGATGCCGCTGCCCTTTTCGGAGAGGGGCGTCAACAGATTCATCTCGGCCATGCCCATCGCCGGCATACCCGGCATATAGCTACGCACACTCACCTGCGCGCCGATAACCGGCGAGCCATCCGCGGCGGTCAGTTTCACGAGGTAGCGATTGTTTCCTTTGCGCGCCGTCGCCGGATCGGTGGAAAACTCGATGCGGAACTCCGCCGGTTTCGCCAATGTTTTCCCCGCGGCAGCCGTGTCCGCGGGAGGCGGAGGCGCGGCCAACGAACCCATGGCCGCTTTCAACTGGCTTTCCGAGTCAATCAGGAAATTGGCGGATGTGACGATGTGTTCGCCGGCCTTCAAACCCCTTCGCACGATGTACTCGTCGCCGGCCGCCGGACCCAGCTCCACATCCCGCGGCTCGAAGTAACCGCCTCCGCGATCCACAAAGACAATCGCGCGCGTGCCGGTTTGCAGGACTCCGGAAGCGGGAATCGTGAGCTGGCGGCCAAGCGGAATTCCCAGCGTGACATTCACGTACATGCCGGGCTTCAGCTTCAGGCCGGGATTCGGAAAGACGAGGCGGACGCGCACGGTCCGCGTGGTCATGTCCACCTGCGGCCAGATGAAATCGAGCCGACCGCGGAACAAGCGGCCGGGATAGGCGTCCGTTGTCACCGTGGCGGGATCGCCGGGTGTGAGCTGTCCGATGTCGTTTTGAAAAACGGCGGCGTACACCCAGACGGTGGAGAGATCGGCAACCGAGTAGAGTTTCGTTTCCGGCTGGACGTACTGGTTCGGCAGGGCATTGCGCTCCGTGATGTAGCCGGAGACCGGAGAATCCACTTCCAGCTGTTGGCGCACTTGCCCTGTTTTTTCCAGTTCATCGATTTCGCGCTGGGGAATCTGCCATTGCTTCAGACGCTCTGCCGCGGCATCCATCAGCGAGGCGGAACTGGAGGCCACACCCGGCACCGTGCTTTGGCTCATCGTCACCTTGTTGCGTCTCGCGATGAGGTATTCCTGCTCGGTGGCCACCAGGTCCGGACTGTAGATCGTAAACAACGGCTGGCCCTTGCGGATGTATTGATAGGTGGAATCCGCGAAGACCTGTTGAATCCATCCCGGAAAGCGCAACTGCACATAAGAAAGTTTCTGCTCGTCCACTTCGACGTCCCCAACGGTGCGCAGTTCGCTCTGAACCAGTTTGAACTGCACTTCACCCGTTTTGAGGCCAATGCTCCGCATGCTCTCGGGCGGAAGCTGAATCGGCACCAGCTTCGCTTCGGTGGAGGCTGGGGGCGCAGGCGGCTCCGGCACGGCAGAGTTTACGGCCTCGTCGATGGCCGCCGGCTTGGCTTCGTTTGCAGGCGATGCCGCGCGATTTGTACGCCACCACGTGATGCCTAGCGCAGCGAACAGCATCATGCTCAGGGCGAGTGTCACAAGGAAGGCCGTTCGATAGCTCTTCATGTTCGGACTCCGATCTGTTTCCATTTCCACACCCTCTGGGGACGCGCTCGATGAATTTCGCTTGGGTTCGCTCATGGCAGCGCGGCTCCCGTCAGGTTCTCAATCCGCGCGATAGCCATTTCGTGTTCGAGCAAGGTTCGCTGGTATTCGAGCTCCATCTGGACAACGTCGAGAAAGGAAGAAAGCACTGCGGTGAAATCCTGGCGGCCGGTTTGATAGGTGGCCATCCCTGCTTCGTACCCCGCGTGAGCTTGGGGGATGAGCCCTTCGCGATAAATGCGCGCCTGTTCCTCCGAGGTTTGCGCGGTCACGATCTGCCTCTGAACGCCGGCAAGCGCCTGTTGCAATTCCGCGTCCTGCTCCTGCCGTGCGCGTTCGACATTGATAGTGGCTTCGGCCAGCGCCGCTTCACGCGGTTTTCGGCGCGGGAACTTCACGTCGAAGGTCAGCATGTAGTAGTCGCGGTAATTACTGGCGGTGTGCTGGACCATGTAGGAGAGTCCGAAATCAGGGCGAAATTCGCGGCGCGCCAGATCCACCTCGGCCTGACTCTTCCGCACCATTTCACCGCGCTCACGCACGCTGGAGTTCTGTTCGCGAACGAGGGCGAACAATTCGCTGGCCGGGTGGCGCAAGGGAGTTACGCCCAGCGGTTCCGCGATGACGTCTGTGGAATCCTGGGACCGGCGCAGAATGCGCTTCAATTCCGCCTGCGCGTCTCCCGCCGATTGGCGATTCATCGAGATGTCGTAGAGGATCTTGGTGTGTTGCAGCCGCGCCCTGAGCACGTCTTGCTGGTTGCCCTGGCCCACGCGATAGCGGGCCTCCGCAATATCGGCAACTTGCTGCATCAAGATATCGTGATGCTCGAGAATGGCAGTGGATTGTTGCAAATACGCAAGGCGGAAATATGCGGCTTTCAACTTTTCAATCTCCTCGCGGCGCGCCGTTTCGGCGCTCTCCATGGCAGCCCTTGCGTCGCGACCGGCTATCGCGCCGCGCAACTGCCGCTTCCCCGGGTAGGGAAATTCCTGCGAGGCTCCAAAACCGATGTAGGCGAAATCGCTGTTGGAAAAGCCCGCGAACGGCCGGGGGCTGCCCACGCTGAACTGCTGCAACGTAAACTGGGGGTCGGGCAGCGCGGTGACCTGCGGCGCGACGTGCGTGGCCGCGCGCGCCGCCTGCGTCGCAACAAGAATGACGGGATCGTTCTTCTCCGCCTCCTCGATGAGCACCGCGAGGGGTGTGGCGGCGACGGTCGCGTGCTCCATCGGCGCCACAGCCGGCGCTTGATCCGGCGGCGATTGCTGCGCGGCCCGGAGCGGGCCCGGCGGACTCGCAATGCCCAAAACGGCTAGAACCAAGAAGATCGAGCGGCGAGATGCAGCGGCTCCGGCGACAAACTGAGAGATGCTTTTCATTGCGCTTCTCCATTCGCTAAGAAATTCGCGCGGACGCACGAATGCGCCGCAGTCGAACAGGGAGTAAGCGCGGGTCTAGACTCTTAGGATGGAAAGGA
>JBGPGF010000079.1:0-13406 GCA_041483755.1 Terriglobia bacterium
CGTCCCGCCGGTGGTCGCGAAGGTGCTCCAAAAGCTGGCCGAGGCCGCGGACTTCGTCGTCTCATCGAGATTCTTGGCGATATCCAGGCTGGCCTGGTCCAGTACGCTCGACGACTTCGTCAGCCAGGACGTTGGATCCTTTTGGAGATAGAAGATTTGCAGATCGGAGACGGTGGCATCGCCGGAGTCCACTTGATGGCGTTTGGCGAGAAGCGACTTGGCGAAGTTGTCGCCCCAGCTGTCCTCGGTGCTCTGCACTTGGATGAGCGCGGTGCGAAGAACATCGTTTCCGGCTGCGCGGGTTTCGTGCTGACGAACCAGGTCGGAGATCAGCTTCAAGCCTTTGACGACGTTTTCCTCATCGCGCGGGTCGCCGCTGAGGAGAAAGTTGTTGAGATTGAGACGGTTGGTCATGATCTGGTAGCGAACCGCCTCAAGTGTGCGAACGCTGTCCAGGGCCGTGGTGGAGTCCGCCCGGGCCGAGCGCTCATGCAGGACGGAGATCGTGTTCACGATGAACAAGAGCACGAGGATGGCGAGGATGGACCCGAATCCGATATACAGTTTCTTCCCAATGGTCATTGCGTAATGCCTCCACTCCCAGACTCTGCCGCCCGATTCGCGCCGCCAGACAGTCTTGCCTAGCTGACGCCCAGGAATTCAAACTCTATGACTTGAGTCGTTTCTTCTGAGGCCGGATAGAATTTCCATTCCTTGACGGCATCCTGTGCCGCCTGGACCAACAACGGGTGGCCGCCAACGACCTTGGTACTGCGCACACGGCCGTCTGGCGTGATGATCACCTCAATTTTTACTTTCCCACTGACGTTCATGCGGCGGGCCAGGTCCGGATAGCTGGGAGAAACCCGAGTTTTTACCCTGCGCTTGACTTCGTCTGTTGAGCTCTGCTGCGCGTACGCCGCGCTTCCGAGAAGGATTCCGGCTACAAGAACGCCCGTGCCGATCCGCGTCCACTTGGATCTCATTTGCCCCACGCCTCCGTTAGACAGGAAATGCCAAGCCAGAGAAGGGCACGTCGGGTGCCAGTGCGCGCGGAGAGCAACTTCTCACGCATCGAGCCGTACGGAAGGCCGCAAGCTATTCCACAAGCACAGGTTAGCGAAGGCCGGAGGTTATGCGGACGAGGCTTGCGGCGGCAGAATCGTCTCAGCAACAGCCGAATAACGAATCAAGGGTCTCACGCTGAGACGAAACACGGGTCTGGTGGGTGGTGGTTGATTCAGCACGCGGTGTCTCAACTCGAATTGACTCAGAATGAGATGACCCGTAGGTTGGAGAGGCTCTCGTATAAGTCTGAGACGCGCGCAGAACCCCGAACCCCTTATGCGTGGCGCCAAAGCCGTATCGTCCGATAGCGTGACCGCGAAGCGGTCAACGCAAGTTGCCCGCGTGCAGCGTGGGAAGCGGGAGTGTGTGCGCACGCCTGCGCACCGCGCCGATGAATTGATGGACCTGGCGCGTGATGCGGCACAATCGCAGAGCCTGCCCGATTTCTTGCGGCGATTCGCGGAACGTACCATGCGCATGCTGGAAGCAGAATGGTGCGGCGTGGCGATTTTTCAGGGCGAGAGCACGGAAGTTTATTCGAGCAGCTCCTCGACCCAAGGAAAGGCCGGCAACTTAGGCAAGGCGCTGGGCGCCGCTGCCCGAACGATCACCGAGGACGTTACGAATTGCCCGCTGCGTTCGCTTCCCTTCCTCACACCCGCGGAAAAACAATTGAAGTTTGACGCCGTCTTCGCGCGGATTGGCGCGGGAGACGGCGAACAGCTGGGATGTGTTTGCCTGCTCCGCCAGCCAAAGCCGCTGGCGGCGGCAGACCGCCGGCTGCTGGAGGCGCTGGCAAGTCACGCGGCCCTCTCGCTGGTGAACTCGAGGCGTTTTTCGCAACTGGAGCGCTCCAAACGGCAGTGGGTCGAGGACATTGACGCCATCAGCGATTACATCGTCGTGCATGACCGGCGCTGGAAGATCGTGCGCACGAACCGCTCGCTCGCCACGGTGTTGGGCGCGCCGCCGGTGGCTCTAGTCGGGGAGCCGATGGATCGGTTGCGGGAGATTGCCGCGGGCGGCAGCGAACTTCCCTGCCCGTTCTGCCACGACCCGCAGCGAACGCGGGAAGAATACATGCTTGCCGCGCAGGACCGCGTGTATTGGATATCAACCTCGCGGACACCCAATGCTAGCGAGGACGATGCGCGGACGATCCATGTTTTGAAAGACATCACCGACCAGCGGGAGGCGGAGCGGCGCTACCGCGACCTGTTTGACAGTATCCAGGAAGGATTGTTCTTTGCGACGCCCGAGGGGCGTTTTCTGGACGTCAACGACGCCATGGTGCGCATGCTGGGCTACGGGTCGCGCGAAGAGCTGCTGCGCGCCGAGGTGAGCCACCACTTGTACCCCGACCCCGGGTCGCGCGAGAAGGTCCTGCAGATGCTCTCCGAACGGACGGTGCTGCGGAACTACGAGGAAACGCTGCGGCGGAAGGACGGATCGCTGCTGCACACGCTGCAAAATCTGACGGCGGCGCGGGACGCACAGGGGCAGATCGTGCAAATCCGCGGGTTAATGCTGGACGTGACGGAGCAGAGAAACTTTCAGTCGCAACTGCAACGCGAACGCGACTTCAACCAGAAGGTTTTGAATACAACGCAGAGCATGATTTTGGTGCTCGATACGGCGGGACTGATCACCTATGCGAACCGGCGGTGCTACGAGGCGGGCTACCGCAAGAGCGAGCTGATTGGACACCGGCTGGTCGAGTGGGTGGAGGCCTCGCACGGCGGCGAGTTTAATGGCGCGCTGGACACGACAGCGCACGGGCAGCAGGTGGACAACCTCGAATTGCGCGTACGGCGGAGCGACGGCTCGATGGGTCATTTTTCGGTGAGCCTGAGCCCGATGCGCGATGAACAAAATGCGGTGAACAACCTGGTTGTGGTCATGACGGACATCACCGACGCGGCGATTTTGCAGGCCAAGCTGGCGCACGCGGAAAAGATGGCGACGATCGGCCGCCTGGTTTCGGGAGTGGCGCACGAGGTGAACAATCCGCTGGCCGCCATCCTCGGCTTCACGGACCTCCTGCTGGAGAATCCCGAAGTGCCGGAAGCGGCCCGGCAGGACTTGCGGATCATTTTGCACGAGACGCAGCGAACCAAGGTCATCGTGCAAGATCTATTGAGCTTCGCGCGGCAGCGCCCGGCACAGCGCGAGCCGGTGCAAGTGAACGTGGTGCTGCGGCAAACCATCAAGCTGCGCAGCTATGATTTTGCGAGCCACGGCGTGGAGGTTGCCGAGACGCTCGAGGAAGAACTGCCCGCCGCGATGGGCGACGCGCAGCAGCTTCAGCAGGTGTTCCTGAATATCCTGAATAACGCCTACGACGCCGTCCAGGAGGCGCAGCGCCGCGGCAGGATCGAGATACGGACGGCGCAGCGCGGCCATCAGGTCGAGGTGCTTATCTCCGACAATGGCACCGGCATCGCGGACCCGGAGCGGATATTCGATCCCTTCTACACCACCAAGCAGGCGGGCAAGGGGACGGGGCTGGGGTTGAGCATTTGTTACGGCATCGTGCGCGCGCATGGCGGCGAGATTCAGTGCTGGAACAACGTGGGCGGCGAAGGCAGCACGTTTCTGGTGCGGCTGCCGGCGGTCACGGAAGCCGCCCTGGCGACTGCGAAAGAGGCAGGGCGATGAACGCAACGGCGGCGGTGCGCACAGCGGCCCCCATTCTGCTGATCGAGGATGAGGCGTCGGTGACGGCGTTTGTGCGCGCCGCGCTGGAACGCCGGGGCTATTCGGTGGTTTCGGCGGCCACCGGCGCGGAAGGCATCGAACAACTCACCGGAAAACGATACTGCGGAGTGATCTCGGATATTCGCATGCCGGGAAGCATGAACGGCGCGGAAGTCCACGCCTGGATTCAGAAGAATCGTCCGGAGCTGCGCGCGCGAATCATCCTGATCAGCGGCGACACGGCGAACAGCGAGACGCAAGCGCTGCTGGATCAGAGCGACACTCCGTGCCTGGAGAAACCCTTTCGAGTACAGCATCTACTCTCAGTTGTGGAGAAGACCTTCGGGAAACCATGAGCGACGACCTGAAAATCCGATTGCTGGTAGTGGACGACGAACAGAGCATCCGGCGGTTGTGCATGACCATCGGCAACTCGCTGGGATTTGCCTGCTCGGAGGCGGAAAGCGCGGAGAACGCGCTTTCCTGCCTGGACACCATAACGCCCGACATCGTGCTGACGGATCTGAAGCTGCCCAGCCTTTCGGGCGTGGAGCTACTGCGGCAAGTTCGGGCGCTCTTGCCACGGTCCGAAGTGGCCATCATGACGGGCCATGGCTCGATTGAATCGGCGGTGGACGCCATGAAGCTGGGCGCGTACGACTACATCGAGAAGCCGTTTCGCGTGGAGAAGCTGAGGCTGCTGCTGCAGCGCATGGCGGAAAAAGTGCACCTGGTAGCGGAAAATCATTTTTTGCGCGAGCGGGTGGACACGGAAGAAAACCTGGAAGGAATCGTGGGCGCCTCGGCAAAAATTCAGGACGTGCTGCGAATGATTTCGCGGCTGCAGGACACGCGCACGCCGGTGCTGATTTTTGGGGAGAGCGGCACGGGGAAGGAGCTGGTGGCGCGCGCTATCCATTTCCGCGGCACGATGTCGCAGACGCCGTTTGTCGCGGTGGACTGCGGCTCCCTGGTCCCGACGCTGATGGAAAGCGAGCTCTTCGGATATGAAAAGGGAGCGTTCACGGGCGCGTTTAAGACCAAGGCGGGGCTTTTCCAGGCCGCCAACGGCGGGACGATATTCCTGGATGAGATCGGCGAGCTGCCGCTGGAGATGCAGGCCAAGCTGCTGCGGGTGCTGCAGGAGAAGGAAGTGCGCCCGGTGGGAAGCAACGACCGCGTGACGGTGGACGTTCGCGTGATTGCGGCGACAAACCGCGACCTGGAAGCGGCCTACCGCAACGGGACTTTCCGCAAGGACCTTTATTTCCGATTGAATGTGGTGACGGTCCACGTACCTGCGCTGCGCGAGCGGCGGTCCGATATTCCCATGCTGGTGCACCATTTCCTGGACCGCTACGTGCCGGGAGAGAGCCTGCAAGTCACCGCGGCGGCCATGAAGAGTCTCTTGCAGTATGACTGGCCGGGCAACGTGCGCGAGCTCGAGAACTGCGTCGCGCGGGCCGTGACCCTGGGCGACCGCCGCGTGATTGACGTGCACGACTTGCCGCCCTCGATAGGCGCGTAGCAGCCGGCGGGCACGGCAGAACCGCAGGCGGATGCCACAGCCCTTTCCACTACGGCTCTGGCGGACATGGAGCGCATGACGATCCTGCGCGTTTTCGAGCAGGCTCATGGGGATAAAGGGCTTGCGGGAAAAATGCTCGGGATCAGCCGCGCGACACTGTATCGGAAGCTGAAGCGCTACAGTATTTCGGTCAAGCCATCAGGAGCAGCCTCGGAAGCCGCGCAAACCGCAGTGCATTCCGCCACCAACTAAGAAAGAAGGGGACGGCCCCGACCGGTCCGGGGGATGGGCCGCCGAGGCCCTGCTAAGACTGCGCTGCGTCTCACATTCGCCGACGTCGATTGAGCATCAAGCACCCTGGTGTGAGACGGCAACGTGTCAGCGTGAGACGAATGAGCCAGGCGCCTCGCTGTGGAAAAGTCTAAGTCCTGCAATTTCACAAGATTCCCCCGCCCCAAGCGTTCCTAAAATTTGGCTGCCCGCGTGCACATTCTCCTGCCGGGCCTATGCGCCCATTGCGGCTGCAGGTGCTGGCCGCAAAAGTTGAGATACAAGGCTAAATGCCAACAGGGCGAGAGACCACGTGATTCGACCGGCCGAAGAGTCAATTGTGGAGGCCGTGGAAACCTGTGCCGGGCAGCTTGCGCGTTTCTTTCCAAACGCGCGCGCGACGCGTATTCGCGTGCAGGTAACGCCGGTGCGCGGTGGCCAGAAGCGCCCGTGCGAAGCAACCGTGGTCGAGTACAGCGACGGAGAACATGCCATCTTCCTATCGCAACTGCCGATCGAGTTCGATGACCGGGTGCGCGTGGTGCGGGAAACCAACCGGCGCGCGGCGGAGGCGACCGTGACGGCGGTGCGATATCACGAGGGCAAGAAAGCCGTTGCCGTGCGGTTTCTACACTCTCCCTGTGACTGGATGACAACGCCGTGACCATCATTCAAAAAACTCTCATGCCCTCCAATATCGGCGCAGCACACCGCGCGGAGAAGGCAACGTTTTCGCAGTGGGAAGAAGCGCGGGCCGTCTTTTCCATCTACTTGGCGCTGGCCAAACAGACCGGAGTTGAGATTCCATTTGGGCCGGAGAAACGCGCGCTTCCGGCACGTCCAACGAATCAGCTGTACGAGCAGGTCTGCACCTGGCTTGACCAGCTAGACCATGAGGTGCTCGTCCACCAGCTTCGCCACCTGCTGCAGATGACGACGCTGAACGCCAGCGAGGAGGGTCTCCGCGCGCTGATTCAACGGCACCTGCGCAAGTCGGTGAAGTCCAGCCCCGACCGGGACAAAATTGACTTCTTGCTCGTGCAGTATTTCGCGCTTTGCGCACCGGCCAAGATCTATCACAAACAGATTGAACTCGCGGATGTCGCCCTGGTCATGAAGCCCGTGCTGGGAGATGTGAATCCCGCCCCGCTTCCTGTATGCGCGCCGCTCGAGAAGGCGATCGAGACATTGCGCGGATTCCGGAGCCTGCGCGACATTCTGAAGACCAATTTCATCGAGCAGGGGCGCCGCGTCAAGGAAGCAGCGGGCGGAATGTTTTACGATCCTTCGGCCCTGTTCAGCTTCATCCGGTTCAATTTTCTGATGCGGCGAACGCTGATCGAGCTGATGCACGCCGACCTGATTGTCATCCGAAACGGGCTCAGACAGTTGCAGGGCGCGGGCGTGACCACCATTGATTGCCGCCAGTCCGGCCTTACCGCCGCGGAAACCGTGAAGAAGATCAAAGAGGCTGCCGACGAGTGGAAGCAGCCCTTTCAAAAGGAATATACCGAACGCACGGTCAATCAGGCCTTTGAGAAGCTGCTGGGGTTGCGCAGCGACGTGGAGCACGCTTTGGAACGAGCCGGCGTATCCCCGCGAGAACCCTTGGGGAAGCGCGCGGAATCGAAGACGGGCCATTGGGGCGATGGGGCTCAACCTGCTGCCCAGGCAGGCGCAGCACGTCCCTCCGTTCGCGAAGAGGCCGCCGCGCCGCAAACCGGGAAGCCCGCTCAGGCCGCTGCGGTCGCGCTGGATTTTGAATCGTGCCTCGAGAAGATATGGGAACAGCTTATCGCCACGCCGCCTTCCCGCGGCCGGTCCATGATGACGGTAAACATCGGGCCAGCGCGGATCTTGATGTCGTCCTGGGAAGTGGCGGCGTTCATTAGCGAGAACGGACCGTCCGCGGAGGACTTGCGGCGGGCGGTCGTCGCGCGTGCCCTGGTCACGGCTGCGGTGGAACAGGCCAAGGAGACCGGCAACGCGACGACACTGGAACGCGCGCTCAATGTTGGCAGGGTTGAGGTCTCCAGACTGCAGGAGCGCGTGGACATTGCCAAGCAGGCGAAAGACACCGAAGCGGCCGTGAATATGGGGATCAGCACGAAACGTCTGATTTCAACGATTGACGAAGCGGAAAAATTGTAGTCGGACGAGGATTCCGGCAGCCCGGCCGGACAAACTCTTGGGAGCGGGTACTCCTTGCGACACGCAAACGTTCTGATCCTTACCGATGACCCTGAATTCGCGCGATTGCTGACGGCCTGCTGGCAAGGTGAGCGTCATGTGCCGGCCATGACGGTGCTCAGCAGCGACCTCTGGCGCCAGAAGGAGCCGCCGCCGCACGATCTCGTGGTTGTGGGCCCTCTGCGTGAGGGGAAGTTGCTCGAAATTCTGCAATCCGTCGAGCCTTCCGCAGCCGTGATCCTCTGCGCTCCCGGCAACTTAAGTGAGCTGAGCGAGCTGCGGACGCGGTATCCGCGACTCGTGCATATCCCACTGCGTGAAGACTGGGCGCAAACCCTTCTGCTGGTAGCGGGCGAATCGCTCCGCCGGGCCGAGGCGCTGCGCGTGGCGAAGCGAGCGGAACGCGCGTCCGCGCAGAATGCGCGCTACGCAACGCTGGGGCGCTACATGATGGAGATGAAGCACAGCGTCAGCAACGCGCTGACCAGCGTTTTGGGGAACGCCGAACTGCTTCTTTTTGAGCCGGGACAGCTTTCCTCAGAATCGCTGGAGCAAATCAAGACCATTCACAGCATGGCGCTGCGGATCAACGAAATCATGCAGCGATTCTCATCGCTGTCGAGCGAAATGAGGGAGGCTGAGAAAGCTTCTCAAGCTGAGACGGAAGAGACGCCACCGAGTCCCGTTGGGCGCCACTAGGAGCGAACACTAGTCTCGCAACTCTTTAGGAATCAATTGGATAAGGGAAAAGGACAACCGAAGTACGCGAGCCGTCCGGCTGGCCGCAGAGTTGCTCCTCTGTTCTGCGGCGTAGTCTAGGGAGAGTTTGTCCGTGGACAAGAAGATTCTGATCGTGGATGACTCGCCATCGCAGGTGCGGATGATGCAGGGCCTGCTGGAGCGCGAAGGCTATCTGCCTGTGGGACTGAGCGATCCGCGCAAAGTGGAGGAGACCGTAGCCCATGAGCATCCAAGCGTGATCCTGCTGGACGTGATTATGCCGGAGCGCAACGGCTTCCAGGTGTGCCGCGAGTTAAAAGAGAATGCGGAATTCAAAGCCATCCCGGTGATTCTGGTGACTTCCAAGGACAGCGCGAGCGACAAATTCTGGGGCCAGCAACAGGGCGCGGACGATTACGTGACGAAACCTTTCACGCGCGAAGATCTGCTGCGGGCCGTGCGGCGGTTTGTATGAACGAGCGCTTCAGCAATGCGCCGCAGATGGGCGAGGAATATCAACTGACGCCGCTTCCTCCGGATGTGGACGCCGGGGACGTGCTGGAAGCCCTGGGACCGTTCGAAGAGCGGCCCGCGGAAACGCAGCACTGCGTATTTCGCAGCGGGCGTGAACGGTTCTCGCTGCCGGTGCTGGACGTTGAGGAAGTTGTGGAATGGCCGATGGTCACGAAACTCCCGCTGGGGCCGCCGTACCTCATGGGCATATTCAACCTGCGCGGAGCCATCGTGCCGCTGATTGACATTGCGATCACCGAGGGTCGCCGGCCGGGCCTGCTGCCGAAACACGTGGTGGTCGCTTCGCTGGGCGGCAATGCGCAGCGCGAAGACATCCGCATCGGCATTGCCGCGGATGAAGTGATCGGCACGTATTCCGTGACTTCGGAATCCATGCTGGAACAGGCGCCAGAAAATGTGCCGCATTGCATTGGAATGTTGCGGCATGACGACCGCCTGGCTTTGATGATTGATCTTCGCCGGCTGCTGGAAGTCTTCCCGGGGCCGGTGATTTGAGGATTTTGGGGATACGCGCAACCGCGGCCCACGGGCATGCGGTGCGCGGGAGAAATTGGAGGAAGGCATGAAATCTCGACTGAGTTCCACAATCTGGATGCTGACGCTGTGGAACGGCCTGGCGCTGTTCGGCGTGCTGGCCCTGGCATACCACGCGGGACGCGTGGGCGGCGGAGCGGGGCTATTCGATTTTGGCGCGATGACTGGAGGGGCCGGCGGATTGGTGATCTTCGCCGCGCTGCTGGCGCTGGGCACGGCGCTCATCCTGGCGCTGACCCTGGGCAAACGAATCCTCTCGCCGGTGGAACACCTCTCGGAATTCTCCGAGCGCCTGGCGGCCGGCGATCCCCGCGCCAGGGCGGATGTCGCATCCAACGACGAGCTTGGCTACATCGCGGAAAACCTGAACCGCGCCGTGGCGAAGGTTGCGAAAGCGGCGATGAACCAGGAAGCAAGCGACACCGTGCAGCGAAGCATCACGGACCTGCTCGCCGTCATCAACCAGGTGGCGCGCGGCGATCTGACGATTCGCGGCAAGGTTACCAACGACGCGCTGGGCAACGTCGTGGACTCCATCAACTACATGCTCGACAACTTCATGAAGGTCCTCGAGCGTGTCCGCAAAGCGGCCATGGAAGTGAATGGCAGCGCAAACCACATTCTTGTCGCGGCGGACGAGATGCAGGCGGGTGCGACGCAGCAGGACCAGGAAATCACGAACACGTCGAGCGCCGTCGAGGAGCTGACGGTTTCGATGAAGCAGGTGTCCAACAACGCGGAAGCCAGCGCCGAAGCGGCGCGCCGCGCTCTGGACGCCGCCGAACAAGGCAACCGCGCGGTGCGCGATACGCTGGAAGGCATGCAGCGCATCCGCGCTTCCGTGCAAGCGACGGCGAAGAAGATCAAGTCCCTGGGAGACCGGTCGCTGGAAATTTCGGAAATCATCAACGTGATTAACGACATCACGGAACAGACCAACCTGCTTGCTCTGAACGCAGCGATTGAGGCCGCCCGGGCCGGCGAAGCGGGACGCGGGTTCGCGGTCGTCGCCGACGAGGTCCGCAAGCTGGCCGAACACAGCCGCAGCGCCACAAAAGACATCGCGGCGCTGATCAAGGCCATCCAGGCGGAGACAAACGAAGCCGTGGTGGTCATGGAAGAGGGCACGAAAGAAGTGGAAGGCGGAGCGCAACTCGCGGATCAAGCGGGCCGCGCGCTGGACGCCATCTCCAGCGTTGTACGGCAATCGGCCGAACTGGTGCAGGAGATTTCGCTCGCTTCGAAACAGCAGGTGCGCGGCACGGAAGGCGTCGCGCACGCCATGCAGATTATTTCCGGCATCACGCGGCAGACGTCGCAGGGCGTCCGGCAGACGGTGGGCACGGTGAGCCAGCTCGTGAAACTCTCGGATCAGTTGAACGATGGGCTGGCGCAATTCCGGGGTCCCGTTCGCCAGCAGGGTGGCAACGAAACGGAAGAAGCCGAACGGCCTGTCCCAGCGGGCGCTCATCGCTGAACAGCACTTCCCTCTCCGGTGAAGCAGCCGGGAGGTGCGCGCGGCGATGACAAGGGAACGCGAGGGGCCTGCTGCGATGAAAACGGGATCATTGCCCGGCTTGACTGAACATGAGCTGAACGAGATCCGCATGCTGATCGAAGAGCGGACGGGAATTCACTTTGATGAATCGCGCGAGCGGTTCTTCTCGACGCGTGTGCGCGAGCACCTGCAGGAAAAGGGCTTCGCGCGGGGGACGGACCTGCTGCGCACGGTGCGCAAGAGCAACGTCGAGTACGAGGCGCTGCTGGAGCGGCTGCTCACCCAGGAAACCTCGTTCTTCCGGTATCCGGCCGTGTACGACGCACTTGAAAAGCGCGTCTTGCCGGAATTGCAGGTCAAGAAATTCTGGAACAATCCGCGGACACTGCGCGTCTGGAGCGCGGGCTGCTCGACGGGCGAGGAGCCGTATTCCATCGCCATCACGATCGCGGACGTTCTGACGTTTGCGGATGCATGGAACATCGAGATTCTCGCGACCGACGTCGGACGGCTGGCGCTGAAGCACGCCGAGGCGGCGGTGTACAGCGGGCGAAGCCTGGCAAACGTCAGCGCGAAGCAGCTGGCTGCGCATTTCGCGCCGGCCGGGGACGGCCACCAAGTCCGGCCGCGGCTTCGGAAGATGATCACCTTCGCGCAAGTGAACCTCGCGCAGGCGGTCTACATGGGCCGCATGGACATGATTTTCTGCATGAACGTGCTGATCTATTTCACCGAGGAACGGCGCCGCGCGCTCGTGCAGCGCTTTTACGAGACCCTCGAGCCCGGCGGTTATCTCTTTCTCGGACACTCGGAGTCGCTCTCGAAGATTCCCGTGAAGTTTCAGGCCATCGTGCTGAACGACTGCATTCTGTATCGCAAGCCGGCGCCCGGCGACGTTCCACAGCCGGAGCTGGTGACGGAGGGCCGCGCGTGAGCAGCCCGGAACGCGAAGCCGTCGAGTTGTTCCTCCAGGAGGCGTCGGAGCACCTGCAGTATTTGCGGGAGTATGTGAGCGTGTTGCAGGAGCCTGCGGGAGCGCAGGAAGAACTCGAACGGCTGTACATCGCCGCGCATACGCTTAGTGGAACCTCAGCGAGCTACGGGTTTCCGAAATTCTCGGAGGTTGCCGGCAAACTCGCCCACGTCTTCCAATACGCCCTGCACGCCCCGCTGGGAACGGACCTCCACGGACCGCTGACGGAGTTCCTTTCCGACGCTATTTCCGTGCTGGAGACCGATCTCCTCGAAATCAGCGACACCGCTCACGAGAATGTCGAAGACATCGCGGCGTTCAAGGAGCGCTATCGTTTTGCGTTCCCGGCGGAGACTCCGCCGCTCAACTACCTGCAATCCGAGCCGCAGCACACGGAAATTTCCGTCGCGCGGCGAGAGGCCGCCGCGACGGGCTCCTATTTTGACCGCCTGCCGCCCGATGACGAGGTTCCGGACGAAATTCTGGAATTCTTCCAGCCGGAGGCGGAAGAGCATCTTCAGGTGGTGAGCGACTGCCTGATCGCGCTCGAAGGAAGCAACAATCCGGAGGAGATTAACCGGCTCTTCCGTGCGATTCACACGGTGAAGGGCTCCGCGGCACAGGTCGGGCTCAAGCGGCTCGGCGCAATCGCGCACCGCGTCGAAGACTTGATCGGACGGCTGCGGGAAGGCGAGATCGAGCCGACTCCGGACGTCGTGGATATCTGCCTCGCTTCGGTGGATGTCTTGAAGAGGTCGCTGCACCGCCAATGGGCGGATGACGCGGAATTCCGCATCGGTGTGGATGCGCTGCTCGCGCGGATCGCGGAGTTTGCGCCGGAAGAATTCGATGAATCCGACGCCGCAGGGGACCACACGCAAACCCACCCGGCGGACCAGCAAAGCAGCCACGACGCTGAAGCAAGCAGCGTGCCCGTAAAGCAAACGGGGAAAGCGGCAGCGCCGGCGCAGCCGCAGGCGAAGTCCGTGCGCATCTCGCTGCCACGGCTGGACCGCGTGATGAACACGGTCGGCGAGTTGGTGATCAACCGCACAAAGATGGTGGGCCGCGTGGCGGAGCTGGAAAGGCTCGTGGAGACACTCAGCTTCTCGAAGGAGCGGCTGCAGGGCAAAGTCAGCGAGTTTCACGAGAAGTACGAATTTAACCGCATGAGCCAGTCGCGCATCAACACACAGGCCGGCAGCAAGAAGACGTCGGAGATGCTTTCCAGCGCGGCCGCGGGCGATACGAACGCGTGGGCGGACTTCAGCGAACTCGAGATGGACCGCTACGACGACTTCAACATTCTTTCGCGCTCGATGACGGAAATCTCCGCCGACGTGAACGAGGTGCTGTCGCAGCTCGAGGGCTACATCGGACGTGTGGAAGGCGAC
>JBGPGF010000080.1:0-13230 GCA_041483755.1 Terriglobia bacterium
CCCTGCTCTAGTAGGGGGTAAGTTCTTCGGGACTTAAAAATTTTTCGAGGAGACAGCCTAAAATGAGAAAGAACCAGAAGGGTTTTTCACTTATCGAGCTTCTGATCGTCGTGGCGATCATTTTGATCATCGCGGCGATTGCTATTCCGAACCTCCTGCGGTCGAAGATGGCCGCGAATGAGTCTTCGGCCGTTGGTTCGGCCCGTACGCTCAACACGGCGGAAGTTACGTATGCGACCGCCTACCCCGGGACGGGCTATTCAGCTGACATGCCGTCACTGGGCGGAGTTCCCGCAACGTGTGCCACCACAGCAACGCCCGCAGCCGCTTGTCTGATTGACAACGTGCTGGCGAACGCGACGGCGGCTGGTGTCGCGAAGAGCGGCTACTTTTTCACCTATGCTCTGAACGGCGCCGCCGGCGGCATCAACACGGCGTACACGATTAACGTTGCCCCAGCTAACGCCGGCACGACTGGACAGCGCTTTTTCTTCACCGACCAGTCGGGCGTGATCCGGTATGGTCTGACCGGCGCGGCCACGGTTGCCAGCTCACCCATTCAGTAAGAGCGTAACCGTACGATTGTGGTTCGCTAACAAAGGGGAAGTCGCAAGACTTCCCCTTTCAATTTCGGGGAGACAAAAGAATAATCGGAAACGCCCATGACAAGCCAATTCAAAGCGCGCAACGTCAAGACGAGGGGTCGTGAGAGGCAGGGCGGTTTTTCCCTGATCGAACTTCTAATCGTGGTGGCCATCATCCTAATCATCGCGGCCATCGCGATTCCCGGTTTCCTCCGATCGAAAATGGCGGCCAACGAGTCCGCCTCCGTACACACGCTTCGTACACTTACATCGGCGAACGTCACCTATGCGTCTCTTTGCCCATCAATAGGCTATACGGCAACTTTAGTTGACCTCGGTCCGGGCGCGGGGGGGTGCGCGGGTGGCGCGAACCTCGTGGACAATATGCTGGGGACAACCACGCCTCAGAGATCAGGGTACATCTTCACCTATGCTGTGACTGCGGCGGGGAGCTTGAACACGGCGTACACCATCGATGCGGCTCCGGCGAACGTCGGAACATCCGGCCAGCGCTATTTCTTTACGGATGAGTCGGGTGTGATTCGATATGGCCTGACCGGCCTCGCCAACCTCAGCAGTTCCCCGATTTAGTAGGATTTTCCCCCGAATTGGGAAGCTCTCAAACAACGTGCGCTGCATTCGCGTGCGTTCCCCTCTCGAAGACCCTTGATTGGGAGGCCGGACGATGGTCTCTCTAGCGCGAGAAAATTCGCTGCAAATTCAGGACGCGCGAGAAGTTCTGGGACGGGTCTACTTTTGCAGCCGCTGTAGGGCGGTCTTTGCTTCCCCGTTCGAGGGATCCGTCAACAGGCCTGCCTCGTATTCGCGTCTTGCTTCCTCGATGTGACCAGCTCCCTCCAACAACTGCGCAAGCTGGAAGTGCGCGGCGCTGTCATAAGGGAACTGCGTGACGGCGCGCCGGAGAATCTCTTGGGCCGGCCCAAGCTGGCCTTCCTGTAGGTACAAGTTCGACAGATCGTGCAAGGCTTCTAAAGATGGTTCCAGCTCCACGGCACGTTTCAACTGGATTTCAGCCTCCGGAAGCCGTCCGCTCGTCAACAAGGCTTCACCATAAAAGCGCCGGGCTGCGGCGTTCAGCGGCGACAACTCGACCGCCAACTTGAATTCCTTCAGCGCGGCAGGTGTTTCCCCCTTTTTTTGAAGCAGCAGGCCGTAGTTGTAGTGGGCGGCGCCCCACAGGGGTTTGGCGGCGATGGCGCGGGTCAGCATCTCTTCCGCTCGCGCCAAACGTCCCTGTTGGGTGTAAACAATTCCAAGAGCATTCATGGTGATGACATTGTCGGGCTTTCCAGCCAGGGAGGTTTCCCATTCCTTGGCGGCGCGGCCGAGGTCGCCGCGGTCAAAGTAAACGCCCGCGAGGTTGCCCCGAATAATGTGGGCATCGGGATCGGTCTCGAGGGTGCGCGTGTAGAGAGTCAGATCATTTTGCCAAACGCCATTGCGGCGGATTGTCTCGGCCACGGCCAATACGGCGGCGGCGCCCAATATGATCGCGAGCGCAAGACGCAGGAGACGCGCCGAGGTCGCATGGCGATGCGCACCGTCCCATAGTTGCAGGACGATCCAAGCCACGAACCAGCAAAAACCCACGGAAGGCAAGTAGAGATATCTCTCCGCCAACACGTTGGAAGCCATCCAGCGCGCGTTCAGAACAGGAGCGAGAGTCACGCCAATCCACAGAACGGCAAAGGCCGCAGACGGCGCCTTCTTGCGAAGAAAGACGATCACGAGGAGCGAAACTGCGGCGATGAAGACGCCTGCCATGGCGCTGGGCTGGGCGAGAGAATCGCTGGCATGGAAGACGTGAAACGCGGAGAGCCGCGAGGGCCATAGCAACAATCGCAGATAGCCGCTTATCAAGGAAAAAGCGGAGTAGACAGCCTGCGGCCACGTCAGGCTCGGCCGCTGGAGAACGGGCGCGACCTTGCCGAATAGGATGACGCGGAGAAAAAGATAGGCGATCCCGAAAGCGCAGAGCGGCGCGTAGCGGAAAATCTTGGCCTGGAATGCCGTGGTCCGGCTGCCGGGGCGGACAAAGTGTTCGAAGACGATGGCCAGCGGAACCAGCATCAAGGCCGGCTCCTTCGACAGCAGGGCAAGAGAATAGACGGCAAGCAGCAAGAGCTGCGTTTTGCCGGCCAGCCGGCCGGATTTCGCGAAGAACCACAGCGAAAGCAGAACAAAAAGGGTGACCTCGAGGTCGGGGAGGGCGGCGATCCAGTCCACGGCTTCCGTGTGGACCGGATGAAGGGCAAATAGCAGCGCGGCGAGCCAGGCAATGCGGGGATCCTCAAACAGCCGCCGCCCGGCGGAATAGACCATGACCACGACAAGCGCGTGGACCAGAAGACTGAAAAGGTGGAAACCGAAAGGAAGAGGCCCGAATATCGTCCACAAGAGAAGAAAACTAAACGTCATGAGCGGACGATAGTAATTTGTGGCGCCGGCGGCCCCCACAAACGACCAAACGGTCGTGCCGAGGATTTGGGGCAGGTAATGCCAGCTCTTCACATAGGGGTTATCGAGGATTTGCTGGCCGTCATCATAGACGAAACCGTTGGCGAGGATGCCAACGTAAGGAAGGACGGCAACGAGAATCAGCAAGCCGATCCAGCCGTTCCCGGATCGCGAGCGGGTAAGGAAGGACCATCGCGAAGTGGAGGCCTCGCTGCTGTTTCGCGCCGGCACTTTTTCGGCGGGGAGGTTTTCGGCGCTCTGCATGATTTCCGAGCTTCCTGCTCAACAGGATGACGAAACTGAGTGTAGTGAAGATGGATGGAAATTACATGCAAGACAGAAGTTGCAGTGTCTGTTTTCCTAACAATCCAAGGGGATTGCTATACTGACCGGCATGGCAATCGAAGGAATGATGCGTCGCTTGGCGCCGGCCGTACTCGCCGTCGGCTGTTTTTGCGCGGCCGTTCCTCTCCGAACGGAATCAAAGACCAATGAGGAAGACCGGACGAAGCACCTACTGGAAGCCCGCTATCGAACGGCGAAGTCTCTGCGCGCGACTTTCTTTGAGGTGTATTTGGAGAACGGGCGAACGGTGCGAAGCGAGGCGGGAGTGGCCTATTTCCAGCGGCCTGGGAAGATGCGCTGGGAGTACGAATCTCCGGAGGCCAGCGTCTTTCTGGTGGACGGGAAGACGGCGTGGTTTTACGTGCCCGCGGACCACACGGTCACGCGCGTTCCCGCACGGGAGAGCGCCGATTGGCGCACGCCGCTGGCACTGCTGGCGGGTGAGGCGAAGCTATCCCGCATCTGCTCGAGGATCAATCCTGTCCCGGACGCTGAGGCAGAGAGTGTGAAGCACGACGTTCTTAGGTGCTTGTTGCGTGGCCCAAAGGTGGCCCTCCCACAAGACGAGGCTGCTGAAAAGGGGCTGTCGGACGGTCGGGAGGGAGGCTACGCGCTCCTTGAAGTTGACCGGGTCACGGGCGAACTTGCGCGCGTGACTGTGCATCAGGGGGGCGGCATCGAAGTGGTGTTTCGGTTTGCGAACTGGCAGTTTAATCCGCCCATTGCCGAGGGACTCTTCCGGTTTCGTGCTCCGGCCGGGGTGGCCATCGTTGACGGCGAGCTTCCCACGGGTGGAGCGTCCCCAAGACGCTGAGGACCGCCCAAATCCGGCGGCCCTTCGGATTGTGGGCCGGGTACCCCAAAGGGAACGGCCAAACCTTTCCCGGTTCCCTGCATCACTCTACGATGATGTAAACTGAGGGGGTCATGGGGGAATTTGTCTGCCGCGTGGCCGATGGGAACGGGCGTGTCTATGCGCTGGTGGAAGCGGCGCAGACGCTCGTCGAAGTGCGCCAAAAACTGCAGGACCGCGGCCTATACGTTTACGACGTAAAACCGCGCAACGGCCTTCTGAGCGGACTGACGAGCCGGCCGCGCGAACGCAGCGTAGGCGGCTCGGAGTTCCTAATCCTCAACCAACAGTTTAATACGCTGATCAAGGCGGGACTGCCGATCCTGCGCGCGCTGGACCTGCTCGCCGAACGCGCCGCCTCGCCGAAGTTGCGGCCGATCATCTCGCAGCTCCGCGACCGGGTCCGCGAGGGGCGGTCGCTCTCGGAAGCCGTCACGGAAGCGGGAGTCTTTTCCAAGGTATATGCAACCGCGGTCCTGGCAGGCGAGAAGAGCGGAAACCTGCCCGGAGTGCTCGATCAATTCATCGTGTACCAACGGATCAGCACGGGTGTGAAAAAAAGGATATTGGCCACGCTGGTTTATCCGGCCATTCTTGTGATCGTCGCCACATTGATCGTGAGCTATCTGGTGGTCAAAGTCATCCCGGAGTTTGCCAAGCTGTACGCGGACTTGAACGTGGAGCTTCCCGGCCCCACGAAGGCGCTTTTGCTCGTTACCGTGGAGTATCGGTACGTGTTTCTGGTGATCGCGGTGTTTCTGGCGCTCGCCGTGGCTGGAGTGTTTTTGTGGTCGCGCACGGAGAAGGGCGGGGAAGCGTTTGACCGGCTGAAATTCCGCGTGCCCGTGGTTGGCGATACGCTGCTCAAATTTCAGGTGGCGCAGTTCTCGCGCACGCTGGCCACGCTGCTCTCCGGAGGCACGCCGCTTGTGACCGGCTTGCAGACCGGGGCGGAGGCGCTAGGCAGCAGACTGTTGCGCGGGACCGTCCTGGAGGCCACGCAGAGGGTGCGCGAGGGCCAGTCCCTGAGCCATGCGCTGGCAGCGCGCGGGGTGATGCCCGAACTGGCGCTGGATATGATCGAAGTGGGAGAATCGAGCGGCGCCCTGGCACCCATGTTGAACAGCGTGGCGGAGTTTTACGAGGAGGAAGTGACCCTGCGGCTGGGGGCGCTTGTTGCCGTGATCGAGCCGGCCATCCTGGTTTTCATGGGACTTCTCGTGGCCTTCATCCTGATTTCACTCTATCTGCCCATATTCTCTTTTTCCATGACGGGAGCGCCCCACTAGGGAGCCATGGCAACGTCAGACACAATTGATCCGAACTGGGTTCCGCCCGGCGGTGAGGAACATCACCAGCGGGAACACGCGCGAAAGCTGGCGGAGCGGTATCGGTGCCCGTTCATTGATCTGCGCGAACAGAGACCGGACCCGGAACTTTTCCGTACCATTCCCGCGGACCTGATGTTCCGCTACAGTTTCGTTCCGCTCGAAGTCCAGAACAACGCGCTGGTGATTGCCGTGGCCGATCCAAGCCAGGTGTTACTCAGCGACGAGCTGCCCCTTCTGCTGGGCAGGAAGCTCTCCATCAAAGTGGCGACGGCGGCGCAGATCAGCGACCTGCTGAAGCGCACGGAGCAATCGCAGCGCGTCCTGGAGCAAGCCACCGAGGCTTTTACGCTGCAGGTTTCCAAGGATGACGAAGAGAGCGACGAGACCATCTCCGCGGACAGGCTCACGCGCGACACGACTGCCAGCCCCGTGGTGCGGCTGGTCGAAACGGTCATCTTTACGGCGCTGGAACGCCGCGCCAGCGACATCCACATCGAAGCGCGCGACACCGAGGTCGTCGTGAAGTACCGCATTGACGGCGTGCTGCAGCACGCCATGTCTCCCATCTCGAAGGAATGGCATTCGACGATCATCTCGCGCATCAAGGTCCTCAGCGAACTGGACATCGCCGAGCGGCGCGTTCCGCAAGACGGTCGTTTCCGCGTGCGTTACAAGGGACGATTCATCGACCTGCGCGTCTCAATCATGCCCGCCAGCCACGGCGAAGATGCCGTCCTCCGCGTGCTGGACAAAGAGACGCTCTCGGAGAAGTTCCAAAACCTGAGCCTTGACGTGGTGGGCTTTTCGGCCGAAGAACTCAAGCGCTTCCGCCGCTACATCCAGGAACCCTACGGCATGGTCCTGGTGACCGGGCCGACGGGCTCGGGGAAAACGACCACGCTGTACGCCGCGATCAATGAAATCAAGACCGACGAGGACAAATTCGTCACCATCGAGGATCCGGTCGAATACCAGGTTAAGGGAATCACCCAGATTCCCGTGAACGAGAAGAAAGGGCTGACGTTTGCCCGCGGGTTGCGGTCGATCTTGCGGCACGACCCGGACAAGATCATGGTCGGCGAAATTCGCGACGAGGAGACCGCGCAAATCGCCATCCAGTCCGCGCTGACGGGCCACCTGGTCTTCACCACGGTCCACGCCAATAACGTCACGGACGTGATTGGGCGGTTCATCAATATGGGCGTCGAACCGTACAATTTCGTTTCCGCGCTGAATTGCATCATGGCGCAGCGGCTGGTCCGCGTCATTTGCGAACACTGTAAACAGGTCAAGCGTTTCTCGGCGGAGGAGTTGAAGGTCGCGGGGCTGGATCCGGCCGTCTGGGCAAACGTGGCGTTCTCCGAGGGCAAGGGGTGCCTGGAATGTTCCGGCACGGGATACCACGGGCGCACCGCGATCTGCGAACTGCTCGACTTGACCGACCGCATTCGGGAAATGATCGTGGACCGGCGGCCGACGTCGGAGATCAAACGCGTGGCGCGGGATGAAGGGATGATCACCCTGCGGGACAGCGGTCTGGCCAAGGTCCGCGCGGGCTTAACGACGCTTCGCGAGATTAATAAGGTGACTTTCGTTGAGTAGCGCGGCCACCTTCCACCAGGGCATTTACAAGAGCGGCTTCGTGCGTCAATTTGCCCGCTGGCTGGACGCCGTGCCGCATCCCCCGGTGGCGTGCGAGATCGCGGCCGACCGCATCGCAGCGGTTCGCTGGACGCGCACGGGTGGCGTGGACGGATTCGCCCTGGAGCGGCTGCCGCCCGGCGCGATTGTGCCCTCGGCGGTGGAAACCAACATCGTTAATTCTTCCGTTGTCCGCACCGCTTTCACGAACGTCTTCCAGCAGTTGCGGGCGCGCGATTTGGATGTCGCTCTGGTGTTGCCGGACCCGGTGATTCGCGTTTTCGTCCAGCACTTCGAGGAATTTCCGCGTTCCGCGCAGGAAGCCCTCCCCATGCTGCGATGGAAGCTGAAGAAGAGCGTGCCGTTCGAAGCGGACGAGACGGTGATTTCCTACATGCGCCAGGCGCCGCGCGAGGCGGGCGTGGACGTGGTGACGGCCCTGGCGCGCCTGCGGATCATCCGCGAGTACGAGGCCCTGGCGGAATCGGTGGGGCTGCGGCCCGGGGTCGTGCTCAATTCGTCGCTCGCAGCCATCTCCCTTTTCGAGGGCGAGAAGGCCACGCTCCTGGCGCGCGTTTCGGGAATGGCGCTGACCACGGCAATCGTCCGGGACGGCGTCCTGTGCGGCTATCGCTGCAAGGAACTACCCGTGGAACTCGCCGCTCTAACTCCCAAACTGCTGCTCGAGGAAGTGTTTCCCGTGGCCGCCTATTACCAGGACACCTGGCAGGAAGAAATTCAGAACGTGCGTCTGGCGGGCCTTGGGTTCCGCTTGGCGGATTTCATTCCCCCGTTCGAACAGGAGTTTCACTGTCCGGTGCGCTCGCTGGTGGCCGCGGCCATTTCCGATGGCCGAGTCCGCGAGGATGCGCGCCCGCTGGCGGAGCGGGAACTCGATGGATTGATTGGCTGGATGCTGTACCGTGGCTAGGGAAGAATCTTCGGAGAAGCGATGAGGGCACGCCTCAATCTAGCTACGAAGCCTCTGGAAACGCACCGGCGGTTCCTGGTCGGGGCGGGGCTGGCGGGAAGCGTGGCCGGTCTGGTTTTTCTGGTGCTGGGCTGGAACGTTTACCAGATGCGCCAGCAGGAGCGCGATTACCGCGCCAAGACCGAAAAAATGGAGAGCCAAGCGGCAGGGCTTCAAGAGAAACGCCAGGAGCTCGACCGCTTTTTTCACCAACCGGACAACGCCAAGCTCAGCGAACGCGCCGCGTATCTCAATTCGCTAATGGATGCCCGGAGCTTCAACTGGACGCTGATGTTCATGGATTTGGAACGCTTGATGCCGGGCGGCGTCCGGCTGACGAGCATTACGCCGAAGCAGGCGAGCGGCCACGTGGAAGTCAAGCTCACCGTAGGGGCCACCAGCGACGAGGCCAAGATCAAATTCCTCCGCGCGCTCGAGGCCTCCAAGGAATTCAGCCACGTCGAGCTCGAGAAGGAGCAAGTTCCGGCGTCCAACGATGGCGACCACGTCATTCTTGACCTCACCGCGTGGTACACGAGGATCTGATGCGGCGTGATTTTAGGTTGCAGAAAAGGATTATCCTCGGCGCGCTCGGCGTTCTCCTGGCCGCGGACGCGGCGCTGGCCGCGTATCGCTGGAGGATGGCCGCAAGACAGACAGCGCCACAGCAAGAGCTCGAACGGCGCAAGCGAAACCTTGAATTGTTCGGCGCGGACATCCGGCACGCGCAGGAGATCAGCGGAAAGATGCCGGCCATCCAGCAGGATTGCGACCGCTTCGAGAAGTCTTTCCCCCTGCCGGGAAGCGGCTACTCGACGATCGTGAGCGAACTCGGGGAAACGGCGCGCAAGGCGGGCCTGCGCGTCGCGTCACTTGCGTTTCATGAAAAGGACGTGGCGGGACGCCCGCTGCGCGAGATTACCATTGACGCCGCCCTGGACGGGAATTATCAGGGCGTGGTCCACTTTTCCACCGCGCTGCAGAAGTCGGAAAGCTTTTATATCGTGGACGAGCTGAAGATTTCCATGGCGAATCAGGGCGGTGCCGGCGCGCTCCACGTGGATTTGAAGCTGCGGACTTTTTTCCGGGCGTCGTCATGAAGAGGCAGCAGAAAGAACTCATCGCGCTCGCGGTGCTCACTCTGGCGGCGGCAGCGGTATGGTATTACGCCTCCCGGCCGCCTGCCGTGGCCACCAGTGCGGGCTCTGCAAATGCGGATTATGCGCTGCTCGCCGTGGATAATCCGCAATTGCACTGGTGGAAGATTGCGGAAGCGCGCAAGACAGAATACAAGTGGAACGGCCGGGACCCTTCGAGCACGATTGCCCCTCCGCCTCCCGACGTTCCGAAGGGCCCGGGTCAGAGTGGCAAGAAGGGACCTGGGCCAATGCCGCCCCCTGTTCCGCCGCCTCCACCGATTCTTCCGGTGAAATTTTTTGGCTATGGCACTGTGCCGAACGGCACGCCACGCCGCGCCTTCTTCACCGACCAGGATGAAGTTTATATCGCGGCGGAAGGCGAGATGATCCTCGGACGCTTTCGCATCCTGCGCATTGGCAACGACAGTGTCGAGTTCGAGGAAGTCAACACCGGGTTGCGCAACACGACTCCCATCGAAGCGCAGGGGCAGCCTTCGTCATGAGCAAAACCTTCCGGCCGGCGGCGGGGCGAAAGAGACAGCGCGAGAGCGGCTACGCGCTCCTGATGCTTGTGGTGATGGCCACAATTCTGTTGATCATTGTCACGGCCGCCGCGCCCAGCATCCTGACGCAGGGCCGCCGCGAAAGGGAAGAGGAGATGATCTGGCGCGGAAAACAGTACGTCCGCGGGATCAAGCTCTTCTATCGCAAGACCGGTCATTTTCCGGCGCAGCTCGATGATTTGACCAAGCCGAAGACCGGCATCCGCTTCATGCGGCAAGCCTATACGGATCCCATGAACAAGGAAGATGGAAGCTGGCGGCTGCTTTACGTCGGCGCGGCCGGGCAGCTCATCGGCAGCCTGAATCCGAATGCCAATCCCTCGGGGATTTCGTTGGGTGGCAGCGGCGCAAACGCCGGCGGAGTGGGAGCGAATCCAGGGAATGCTCAGAATTCTCCCGGAACGCCGGGCGGTACAGGCTCGGGCGAAAACACGAATCCACAGCCAATCACTCCTTCACAGCCCATGGGGCCCATCATGGGCGGCAACATCATCGGCGTGGCCAGCAAGGTGAACAAGGTATCGGTCAAGAGGTACGAGAAGGCCACGAACTATAGGGAGTGGGAGTTTTACTGGGATCCGTCGAAGGACGGTATCGGCGTGGGCCAGCCGGCAACGGGAGCGCAGCCCGGAACGCCCATGGGCTCTCCCATAGGCGGGCCGATCGGGATGCCGATGGGTGGTCCGCCCCTGTCGAATCCGCCGGAAAACAATCCGTCTCCAATTAAGCCGTAACCAGCAGCGCCTGCCACTACAGCGGTGCACCGGCGGAACTCGCCTTTTTCGAGGAGACCAGCCCATCCGAGCGCTGTTTGGTTTGGCGCGTCTTGGATTCGTCGTACGCGCGCTTCACGCGGCGAACGTAGGAGCGCGTCTCGGCATAGGGCGGGACGCGGCCGTACTGCTGCACGCGCAGGGGTCCGGCGTTGTACGCGGCCAGGGTCAAAACCAGATTGTTGTTGTACCGCGCCAGCAATTCCTTCAAATAGCGCGTGCCGCCGTCAATGTTTTCGCGCGGGTCAAAAACATTTTTCACGCCCAGCCGCTTGGCCGTTTCGGGCAGAAGTTGCATCAGCCCGCGCGCGTTGCGGCGGGAGACGGCGCGGGGCTCGAAGTTGGACTCGACCGCGATGACGCTGCTGATGAGGTCGCCGTCCACGCCGTGGCGCTGCGCCGCCGCCTGAACCAGTTCCCGGAACGGCGCCTGCTCGCCGGGCGGCTGCGCCACGGCCGCAAAAACCTCTTCGGGCTCGATGGCGAGCACATCGGCCGCCGGGACCTCCGCAATGCCCCCCGCAATCTGCAAACGATAAGTGTCCCCGTGCAATTCGTATCCGGTGACGGAGAGGCGCTGCCCGCTGCGGAGCACGATGTACTCCGCGCGCAGGGGCGCCGCAACAAACAGGTCAAGGGGCAGCGCGGCAAGGGCCAAAGCCGCCACAGGCAGGGGTTTCAGGCGCACTCCGGCGCCTCCTGCAGGGCGAACTGCTCAATGGCGGCTGCCACGCCGCACTCGTCGTTGGAGAGTGTTTGGTGCCACCCGAAGGCCTTCAATTCCGCCACTCCATTGCCCATCACCACGGGAATCCCGGCAAATGAGAGCATCTCCAGATCGTTGTGATTATCGCCGATGGCCATGACCTCGCCGGGTACGAGTCCCTGTACGGAGGCCCATTCCTTCAGCGCCGCGCCCTTCGAGCACGCCGAATGGATGACGTCCACCATGGCGAAGTTGCGGGTGTCGTACACGGTGCTGGCCAGCGCGTACTCGGAAGCCAAGTCTGACTCGCGCAAGACGCCCAGGGCATCGCGCATCACCGTGACGCTTCCCGTGAACATTACCTGGAGCGGGTCTTCGGTAAGGCAATCTTCCAGCGGCGCGACCTGCGCCATGCACTCGCGGTTGCGGCCGTAGTAGCCCTGGCGCACGGGATCGTTCCAGTCGAGATGCTCGAGGATCACCTGATTTTCGCGCGGACGGTCGAACAAAACGGCGGCGCCGTCGCGCCACCGCCGCGTGGCATCCAGGACGCGGCGCGCGGTCTCGCGTGGCAGCAGGTGGCGCAGTTGCGTGCGGCCATCGTGCATGCGGATCAGCGCGCCATTATTGACCACCATCGTCAGCGGGCAGCCGATGTCGCGCGCCACGGGCATGGCAAAATCGTAGCGCCGCCCGGTGACCAGAGCCACCTCGATGCCCCGGCGCGTGGCTTCCGCAATCGCCGCGCGGTTGCCCTCGGGCAGCTTCCAGCGGCTGTCCAGCAGCGTCCCGTCAATGTCTATGGCGATCAGGCGAATGGCCATGCCTTATTGTACCGTGATTGGTGGCCTGTTTTGTGAGCTGCGGCCAGTGCGCGCGCCGAAAAGATAGCCACGGCCGAAGGCGTTCCATGTAGGGTCGGGCGGCCGGCCAAGGTCAGACGCCGGGCGATGATCGAGTTGGTTTGACAGGACGTGGGCTGGAAGAGACAGTCTTCCGATAATACCTTGGCCTAAAAGGGCTTAAACGACCAAAGACGAGGGGTGAATCGCGCGGATGTTGCCGAAGCGTTCGAAATCAACTGCATTGAACGTGAGGATACTTTCGACCGCATAAACATTCATGATGGCAACCAGACGGGCATCATAAACTTTGACGCCTTGCACCTTGTGATCCTTTACGATCTGCTTCCAGGCGCTGTAGATCGCCGGAACGTCCGGCAACAGCGTCAGTGACTTCTCAATATTGCCGACTTATTGCAGCACCACTTCCGGCGGCCATCCCAGCCCGTTCCGCTCCGCCGGGCGCGTCGCGACATTCCAGAATTCGGCGATGTTTTGCGAGCAGAAAAAGACCGCATCCTTTTGTCGGATCAACTTTGAAACCGCGTGAGTAGCCTGAGAGCACAGCGGGTGATTCGGTTGGACACTGCGAAGAAGAACATTCGTGTCCACCAGGACGCGCATCAGTGCTCGCAACCTTCGTACATCGCTTCGCGGCTGACCGCGTAGTCCGAAAGGAGAGGCGTGGGACGATGTCCAGCGGACCAGACTTCAAACGCTACCGCGCGATCTTCCGCCGACGAAAGCTCCTGCGCCTTCAGAAGCACCGCTCCTTCCACCATGGAAAGCAGGTAATCCTCCAGCGTCATTCCGCTGGCTTGCGCCTGGGTCAAGAGCCCCGCTTCGACTTCCGGCTTCAGCTTCAGGGTAACCGTCATGGCTTCCTCTATTCTCACAGTATAGCAATTTTATGAGGTCCGGGCTTCAGTCCCGGCTATTTTGGTTGCTTTCTTTTGTCTTCTTTCCGGTCGGTCCTAATGCGCACTCGAAGCCGGCCTCGACGGC
>JBGPGF010000081.1:0-13206 GCA_041483755.1 Terriglobia bacterium
AAGGCCCGCAGGTGGACCTCGACCAATTCAACAAAGTAATGAGCTACATCGAGTCCGGCAAGCAGGACAAGGCGAAACTCGTCGCGGGCGGCAATCGTGTGGGCACCAAGGGCTATTTCATCGAGCCCACGGTCTTCTGCGATGTCCAGGACGACATGAAGATCGCCAAGGAAGAAATTTTTGGCCCCGTGATGTCCATCCTGCGCTTCAAGGACCTCGACGAGGTGGTGGACCGCGCTAACAAATCGCTCTACGGACTCGCCGCCGCCGTTTGGACCAAAGACATCACCAAGGCTCACGCCATCGCCGATGGCGTCCGCGCCGGGACCGTGTGGGTCAATTGCTTCGACGTCTTCGACGCCGCCGCCCCCTTTGGCGGCTTCAAGCAGTCCGGCATCGGCCGCGAGCTCGGCGAATACGCCCTGGCGAATTACACCGAGGTCAAGACCGTCACCGTCAAACTCTAACCGCTTTTCGCCCGATATTTTCTTCGCAGGGGCATGGCTTGCCGTGCCCCTCTTCTTTTCGCTTCGTGTTACCTTTGCACGACGAAAAATGTTCGCCGACCGCACCAACTGGAATCTCGAACCGAATCGCCTCAGCGAAGCCCTCGCCGCGCACCGTGCCGCGGGCAAACCACTGCTCGATCTCACCGCCTCGAATCCCACGCAATGCGGCTTCGCCTACGATAGCGATGCCATCCTGCGGTCTCTCGCAAACCCCGCGGCTCTCTCCTACGAGCCCAACCCGCGCGGACTGGCATCGGCGCGCGGGGCCGTCTCCGCCTACTACGCTTCCCGCGGCGCAGCCGTTCGAACGGATGACATGATCCTCACCACCAGCACCAGCGAAGCGTACTCATTTGTGTTTCGAACGCTGTGCAATTCCGGCGATGAGCTCCTGATCCCCGCGCCCAGCTATCCCCTCTTCGCACTTCTTGCGGACATTCACGATGTGCGCCTGGTGCGCTATCCGCTGGTTTACGACCACCGGTGGCAGATTGATTTTCATGCGTTCGAACAGGCGATCACGCCGCGAACGCGCGGGGTGATCGTCGTTCATCCGAATAATCCCACCGGGCATTTCACGAAACCGCACGAGATGGCAAAGCTGAATGAAATTTGCTCCCGGCGCGCGATCGCTCTCATCGCCGACGAAGTGTTTCTTGATTTTCCTCTGGAGACTGAGACGCCGGCGACCTTTGCTGCGAATACTGGCGTCCTGACTTTTACGATGAGCGGGCTTTCGAAAATCTCCGGCTTGCCGCAAATGAAGGCTGCCTGGCTGATAACCGGCGGCCCGGAGCAACTGAGATCGCAAGCGCTCGCGCGGCTGGAAGTCATCGCCGATACCTATCTCTCCATGAATGCTCCCGTGCAACTTGCGCTTCCCGTGCTGTTCGAACAGCGCCACGAGTTTCAGAAACAATTGATGGCGCGCGTTCGAATGAATCTGAACGAACTGGATCGACAATTGGCCGGACAAAAAGTCTGTGCTCGCTTTGCAGTGGAGGGCGGCTGGTACGCCGTGATTCGCGTGCCCGCCACGGTTCCGGACGAAGACCTGGCCATCAAACTGTTGGCCACGAAGGGCGTTTACGTCCACCCCGGCCATTTCTTCGACTTCCCTTCCCATGGCTATTTGGTTGTGAGCCTGATCACGCCCGAATCGGAATTCGCTGAAGGAAGTCGCCACTTGTTTTCCTTGTTTTAGACGCCTCCCTTGGGGCAAGGGCCGGGCCTTCGAAAAAGGATGGCGCGCGCCGCCCAAGGTCATTAGAATGCCGGTGCGCCAAGCGGCGCATTCCAACGACACTGGGGGGGGGATTCGCATGCGAAGATTTTTACAGTGCGCAGTTTGGCTTGGTTTAACGATGTTTCTTGCTACTTTGGCTCCTGGTTCCATAATGGCCGCGGACAATGGCGTGGCGCTGACTCCGCCGATGGGCTGGAACAGTTGGAACAAGTTCGCGTGCAACGTGAGCGAGGACCTGATCAAATCCGCGGCCGATGCCATGGTGAGCAGCGGCATGAAGGACGCCGGCTACCAATACGTCGTGATTGACGATTGCTGGCAGGTGGAAAGAGACGCCAACGGCAATATCGTTGCGGACCCCAAGCGGTTTTCTTCCGGCATGAAGGCTCTTGCCGACTATGTTCATTCCAAGGGCCTGAAATTCGGCCTGTATTCCGATGCCGGCGCAAAAACCTGCGCAGGCCGCCCCGGCAGCCGCGGCTACGAATACCAGGATGCCCGGCAGTACGCCGCGTGGGGCGTTGATTATTTGAAATACGACTGGTGCAACACCGGTACAGAGAACGCCGAGGCCGCCTACAAAACGATGCGCGATGCGCTGAAAGCCGCCGGGCGCCCCATTGTCTTCAGCCTTTGCGAATGGGGCACCAGCAAACCGTGGCTGTGGGCCAAGGACGTCGGCAACCTCTGGCGCACCACCGGCGATATCAAAGACCAGTGGGAAGGCAAGATCAAATGGCCGAGCGGCGATTGCTGCGCCTACGGCGTTGTGACCATTCTGGATATGCAGGTGGGCCTCGAAACTTTTGCGGGGCCCGGCCATTGGAACGATCCGGACATGCTGGAAGTGGGCAACGGCGGCATGACCACGACGGAGTACAGGTCTCACTTTAGCTTCTGGTGTTTGCTGGCCGCTCCGTTGATCGCCGGAAACGACTTGAAAAACATGACGCCCGAGATCAAGGAAATCCTCACCAATAAGGAAGTCATCGCCGTCAATCAGGACCCGCTGGGCGTGCAAGGCCGCCGCGTACGCAAAGAGGGCGACCTGGAAGTGTGGGCCAAGCGGCTAGAAGACGGCAGCCGGGCGGTCATCCTCTTCAATCGCGGCGCCGCGGAAGCGGAAATCTCCGTCGCCTGGCAAGAAATCGGCTATCCCAATCATCTTTCGGCCGCAGTGCGCGACCTTTGGGAAAAGAAGGAGCTGGGGAAGTTTACGGGGAGTTTTGGCGCGAAAGTTGCCCCTCACGGCGTGGTTATGGTGAAGGTGGCTCCCTGAAAAGGCAAAATCCATGAATCGCAGACAGTTTGTGAGGAGCGCGGCCATTCTGTGCGCCGCCGGTGAAGCGGGCGCAACGGCAGCTTTTGCAGCGGTGGAGGAAGACATCACCGCGCGCCGGATTCCCCGCTGGCGAGGCTTCAATCTGCAGGGCAGATTCGCTATGCCGGGCAGACCCGACCCGGGCAATGCGTTTGACGAATTCGACTTTGCCACGATGGCGGAGTGGGGATTCGATTTCGCGCGTCTCCCGCTGTCCTACTGGGCGTGGGGCAACCGCGAGGACTGGACGGTCATCCGGGAAGAACCGCTGAAGGAAATTGATCGCGCGATTGAATTGGGCCGGCAGCACAAAATTCACATCAATCTGAATTTCCACCGCATCCCAGGCTACTGCATCAACGGCCGCGAAATGGAACCCGCCGACCTGTTTTCCGGAACCGCGGCACAACGCGAAAAGGCAATGGTTGCCGCTGTCTTCCATTGGAAGGCCTTTGCCCGGCGCTATAAGGGCGTTCCCAACCGGCAATTGAGCTTCGACCTCATCAACGAGCCGCCAAAAATGCGCTCGTACGAGGGCTACCTGGAAGAACGCTACGTGGAAATCGTGAAAGCCCTGGTGGCGGCCATCCGCGAAGTTGACCCCGGCCGCCTGATTTTCGCCGACGGCATCAACATCGGCCAGGCGCCGGTGATGGGCATCGCGGATTTGGGTTTAGTGCAGAGCACGCGCGGCTATCTGCCCAAGGCCGTCAGCCATTACACCGCGACCTGGGTTCCCAGGGATGAATTCGAATCCATGGATCTCCCCACATGGCCCTTGAAAGACGATCAGGGGCAGACCTGGGGCCGCGATCGCCTGAAGCGCGAATACATCGAAAAATACAAGCCGCTGATGGACAAAGGCGTTGCGATCCACGTCGGCGAGTGGGGCGTCTTCAACAAGACGCCGCATGCCGTGGCGCTGGCGTGGATGGAAGACAGCCTCTCCCTCTGGAAGGAAGCGGGCTGGGGTTTCTCCCTGTGGAATTTGCGCGGAAGTTTCGGCGTGCTCGATAGCGGGCGCGAGGACGTTGCTTACGAAGACTTCCAAGGCCGCAAGCTGGATCGCAAGATGCTCGAGCTGCTTCAGAAATACTGAGGACTGCAATTCCGCAAGCGGCCACGAAACGGAGTCCCATGCAGAGCACGCGTTCGTTTTCACTCATCGTGTGGGTCATGTTTCTTGCCCTCGCGTCCGCGATTGGCAGGCAAGCGGCGGCGCAAGAAGCGGCGGCGCCACCGGCAGCGGCGAAACCCAAGCCCATCACCTACGTCGCGCCAACCAAGGAAAATTACCGGAAGTTTGCCGATGAGACGGAGGCTATGCTGCGAACGGACGTTCTCGGCGTGTGGTTCCCGCGGACCATTGATAACGAACATGGCGGCTTCTATTCGAACTTCACGCGCGACTGGAAGCCGGGGCGAAGCGAGGGGAAATTTTCCGTGGCCCAGGGACGCATGACGTGGATGGCGGCGGAGATCGTGATGCACCGCCCGGAATTGAAGGACCAGTATCTGCCGATCGTAAAACACGGCGTGGAGTATCTGCGCGACGTTCTGTGGGACAAGCAATATGGTGGATTCTATTGGGGTCTTGGCGACGACGGGAAGGTCTCGCCCTATTACACCGACGGCAAGCATCTTTACGGCATCAGCTTCGGGCTGTACGGCGCGGCGGCGGCCTATCAAGCCACGAAGGATCCCGCGGCGCTGGAGCTCGCGCAGCGTACTTTCCGCTGGATGGAGGAGCACGCGCACGACGACAAGAACGGGGGCTACTTCGAATGGCTGACGCGCGAAGGCAAACCCGTGCAGGCCAATCCCGAAACGGGCACGGGCGTGATGATTCCCGTGGCCCTCTTCCCCGCCGGGTATAAATCCATGAACACGCACATTCATCTGCTGGAGTCTTTTTCCCAGCTCTATGAAGTGTGGAAGGACGAAGCGCTGCGCCGCAGGGTGGAAGAGCTGCTGGCCATCGTGCGCGACAAAGTTTCCGTGGAGCCGGGCGTGATGAATCTCTACTTCACCAACGATTGGCGGCCCATTCCGGATCACGATTCCTACGGCCACGACGTCGAGGCAGGCTATCTGATGCTGGAGGCCGAGGATCTGCTGGGCCACGGCCACGATCCCAGGACGGAGCGCATGGCGAAACTTTTCGTGGACCACGCGCTGGCGTACGGATGGGACGAGAACTTTGGCGGCTTCTACCGCGACGGCACGACGTTTGGAAAAACCGAGGACAAACTCAAGGAATGGTGGGTGCAGTTCGAGGGGCTGAACGCGCTGCTGCTGATGCACGAAAAATATGGCCAGAAGAACGACGCGTACTTCAAAGCGTTCCAACGGCAATGGCGCTTCCTAAGAGATTACCAGCGTGATTCGCAATTCCACGGCATCCACGAAATGATCGGAACGAACGGCGCTCCCACGGTTCTGGCCAAAGGACGAATCTGGAAAGAGGCCTATCACGACGGCCGCGCCCTGCTCAATGTGACCGAGCGGCTTCACAATCTCGCAGAAGCAGCAGGCAAGCCCGTTGCCGCGCAAACCGCTGCGGAGCCTGTGCCTTGCGAACCGGTGAATCCGCAGGCCACGACGGAGGTGCGCGCGCTGCTTAAAACAATTTGCAGCGTCTCGGGAAAGGCCATCCTCTCGGGGCAGCACAATTACCCCAATCAACGTTCTCAGTGCAGCGATCACACGGCGGAAGTGGCCGGCAAGTATCCTTACGTTTGGGGCTCGGATTTTGGATTTGCGGCGGAGGGCAAGGATGCCATCAGCGGGCGCGACGCCATGATCGAAGAGGCCAAGCGGCAGTACGCCGCGGGGTCCATCATTACGCTGATGTGGCACGCCGTGCGGCCGATGGACGACGAGCCAAACGGCTGGCGCGAAAGCGTGCAGAACAGGTTGAGCGATTTCGAATGGAGCGAATTGCTCACGCCGGGCACGAATCTGAACCGGCGCTGGCTGGCGCAGATTGATGTCGTGGCCGGCTTCCTGAAGCGTCTTCAGGACGCGAAGATCCCGGTGATCTGGCGGCCGTATCATGAGGCCAACGGAGGCTGGTTCTGGTGGGGCGGGCGAAAGGGGGAGAAGGGATTCGCGGCGCTTTACCGGATGATGTACGAACGCTTCGTCAACTACCATCATCTGGACAATCTGATTTGGGTATGGAATTCCAACGCACCGACGCCCAACGTGGGCGCATATGTGGATTTCTATCCCGGCGCGCAGTATTGCGACGTTCTGGCCACCGACGTTTACGGCCCATTCAAGAATAATTATCACGATGATTTGGTGGAGCTGGCCAATGGCAAACCCATTGCGCTGGGCGAAGTAGGCGTGGTTCCCGCACCCGCCGTTTTCAAGGACCAGCCCAAGTGGGCTTGGTTCATGGTTTGGGCGGGCCTGCTGGACCTGAGCAACGGAGAGATGATCGGTGAGCTCTTCGCGGATCCGCACACGCGCACGCGCGGCGACCGCCTGCCGGGCAAAGATTAGGGGGTGTGGCGCTCCTGGTTCAGACACGGGCTGTGGTAACGTAGAAGCTGGAAAACACGTGAAGGGGGAGTCGTGAGAAAATTCCTTGTGCTGGTTTTGGTTTGTGCGGGTACGCTGATGGCCGCCGATAAGACAATTTTTGACTTCACGCTGAATTCGATTGACGGGCAGCCGGTCGCGCTGTCCGCCTACAAGGGCAAGATCGTGCTGCTGGTCAACGTGGCCAGCCGCTGCGGCTACACGCCGCAGTACACCGCTCTGGAAGCCACGTATGAAAAGTACAAGGACAAGGGCTTGGTCATCATTGGCATTCCCGCGAACAATTTCGGAGGCCAGGAGCCGGGTACGAACGAAGAGATCAAGACTTTCTGCAAGTCCAAGTACAGCGTGACGTTCCCGATCATGGCGAAGGTGTCCGTGCTGGGCGATGACAAGACGCCTCTGTATCAGTTTCTCACGGACAAATCGGCGAATCCCCAAACCGGCGGCGAGATTAAATGGAACTTCACCAAGTTCCTGGTCGGCACGGACGGCCGCGTTATCGCGCGGTTCGAGTCGGCGGTGAAGCCGGATTCTCCTGAAGTCACTGCGGCGATCGAAAAGGCTCTCGCCGGCATGGCCCGGTAGGAGCCCGACACAGTAATACCTGCCTCTACAGCAGGCGTGACTCTGTCCCCAGGGCGTACGATTCACGGTGCGACCGCGAAACGGTCAACTCCCCCATGCCGGCCCATCTACGCCCCTACGAGGCCCGCGACTTCGCCGCGCTGCATCGCCTTGATCAGGCGTGCTTCCCTCCCGGAATCGCCTACACGAAAACGGGCCTGCGCTATTTTCTCAACCTCAACGGCGCGCTGTGCCTCTTGGCCGAATTTTCCACCGAGGAGGGCAAGCAGATCATCGGCTTCCTGCTTGCCGAGGAAAATGCGCCGCTGGCGCACATCATCACGCTCGACGTTGCCGAGGCGCAGCGCCGCTCGGGAATCGGCTCTACTCTGCTCGTGCAAGTGGAAGCCAATCTCCTCGCGCGCGGCGTTCGCACTATTCTGATCGAGACGGCAACCACCAATGAAGCCGCGGTTGCCTTCTGGCAGCGCCACGGCTATCGTGTCGAGGCTGTCTTGAAGCGCTACTATCTCGGCCGCCTGGACGCCTACGAAATGCGCAAGATTCTTGCGGTCAACGCCGCGGAGGAAAGTTGAACGACTACCTGCTCTCCCTGCTCCTGGGAATCATCGAAGGGCTTACGGAGTTCCTGCCCGTCAGCTCGACGGCGCACCTGCGGATTGCCGAGGCGCTGCTGCACGTGAGCCTGACTAGCGGCTACTGGAAGATGTACACGATCGTGATTCAGTTGGGAGCTATTCTTTGCCTGCCGGTTTATTTTCGCGCGCGCATCGCGAAGTTTCTCTCCACGTTTCCGAGCGGTGAGCGCGGCGATCGCACGCTGCTGACACATCCCCTGGGCTTGACCGCCGTCGCCTTTGTCGTCACCGCCATTCCGGCGTTTCTGCTCACGAAGATCATCGGCAAGCATCTGGAGAGTTTGACCATCATGGGCAGTTCCCTGCTGATCGGCGGAATTGTCATGTGGATCGTGGACGCGATGAACGCCAAGGCGGAACAAGCGGGGCCGGGCGCGTCCGGGAACCGGATTCACACCTGGCACATGGAAGAGATGGGGCTGGGGCAGGCGATCTGGATCGGCGCGTGCCAGATTCTGTCGGCGGTGTTCCCCGGGACATCGCGTTCCATGGCCACGATTGCGGGCGGACAGATTGCGGGAATGTCGCGCGCCGCGGCGCTTGAGTTTTCCTTTTTTCTTTCGATACCTACGATGGCGGCGGCAACGGCGTACGATCTGCTCAAGTCGGTCATGGGCAAGGGGGAGAATCTCATTGGAGTGGCGCAGATTGACGCGCATGGATGGGCGTTGCTGGCCATTGGGTTCGTGGTTTCATTTCTGGTGGCCTACGGCAGCGTGGCATGGTTCATGGCCTGGGTGAGGCGCCGAGGATTTGCGCCGTTCGCAATCTACAGGATCGTTGTGGGCACCGCGTTACTGTTGTTCCTGGCCGGAAAGATGGGCCCTTAGCACGGGCGCACAGCCAGGAATGGCTGTGCCACTGACTTCTAGCGCTGCCTGTTAGTGCCGGACACGCACACAGAAACAATTCATTGTCAGCCGCGCCCTGTTTGGTATAGTCATCTTGTTCTGGAGTTCCTCCAGATGGGATTCTCGCGAAAGCGCCAGCGCGTCCCATTGTTTTGCTCAGCCTTCCCCAAACGCCTGCTTGCCGCAGGCAAGCTGAGGAGAAGAACCCCGTGCGCTTTCTTACACCGACTGAAAATAAACGGCTCAATGAGCTGATTGGATTTCTCTGCGTCGCCGTGGGCGTGCTCATCGCGCTCGCGCTGATCTCCTATTCCCCGCGCGACGCTTCGTTCAACGTGTCCGCCGCAGCGCCCGGCGACGGCCCGGCGCGCAACTGGATCGGTCCCGTCGGCGCCTATGGTGCTGACCTGCTGTTTCAGGTGCTCGGCTTCGCGGCGTTTCTGCTGCCCGTCGCGCTGCTCGTGCTGGGCTGGCGGTGGGTCCGCAGCCACCCGGTGAATTCTCAAGTGGCAAAGCTCGTTGGGTACGTGCTACTCCTGCTCTTCCTGCCCACGCTGCTCACCCTATGCCATATTCCCGAGGTGCGCGGCGCGGTGCCTGCCGGAGGATTGACGGGCACGCTGGTCGCTCGCGGCCTCCGCGCCGGATTCAACGTCGGTGGCGCGCATATTGTCGCTTGGACGCTTTTCGTCGCCGCAATCTATATGACCACGCGGTTTTCGTTTTCCGGAACGCACGCCTGGGCCAGCGGTCCGTATGGACCGGTCGGCGCCGTCGGACGGCTCGGATTGATTCAGAAGGCGCAAACGCGCTGGCACGCCTGGCGCGAAGAACGCGAGCAGGAACGCATGCGCCGCCGAATTGAAGCCATCAAGGTTTCCGGGCGTCCGCCGGTTCAGCAGCAGGGCGTCGGCGGCGCCGTCTTAACGAAAGACCCGCCCAAAACAATTCGCTTTCAGGATGAGAGCGGCGACTTTGACGAGGAAAAAACAGACGCGCAAAGAGCCACGATTCTCCTCCTGAATCCAGACAAACCGGAAACGGCTGCCGCGCGCAGGTCCGCCACCAGCCCGAAGATCGCGCGCACCACGACAAACTACAAGCTGCCCTCGCCCACGCTTTTGCGTGCCGGCGAACGCAGCGAGAAGCTCGACGAAGACGAATTGAAAGAGCGCGCCCGCACCATCGAACTGAAATGCCAGGAATTCGACGTGCAGGGCCGCGTGACGCAGATCAATCCCGGGCCCGTGGTGACCACGTTCGAATACAAGCCCGAGGCCGGCATCAAATACAGCCGCATCACCAGCCTTTCCGAAGATCTCTGCCTTGCCCTCAAGGCGGAATCTATTCTTATCGAGCGCATTCCCGGAAAATCCACCGTGGGCATCGAAGTGCCGAATCTTCGCCGGCAAACGATTGCCCTGCGCGACTGCATCGAGTCGCCCGAATTCATCAATTCGCCGAGCAAGCTAACGCTATCCATGGGCCGCGACCTGCACGGCCGCATCCGCGTTACCGACCTCGCGCAGATGCCCCACTTGCTCATCGCCGGCTCCACCGGAACGGGCAAGAGCGTCTTCATCAATTCCCTGCTGATGTCCGTGCTGTACAAATCCACGCCCGATGAGGTGAAACTCCTCCTGGTGGACCCTAAGCGCCTCGAACTGAGTCTCTACGAAAACATTCCGCATCTGCTCGCGCCGGTGGTCACCGACCCCAAGGTCGCGTCAAACGTCCTTCGTAACGCAACCCGGGAGATGGAAAAGCGCTTGACGCTGCTGGCCGAGCGCGGCGTGCGCAACATTGACCAGTACAACCGGCAATTTCAGAAGGGCCAGTCGCTTTCGCTCTTTGACAACGCCGAGGACGACAAGCACAAGCCGCTGCCCTACATCCTGATCGTCATTGACGAGCTGGCCGACCTCATGATGGTGGACACGAACAATGTCGAGGAGTCCATCACGCGCCTGGCGCAAATGGCTCGCGCCGGCGGCATTCACCTGCTGCTGGCCACGCACCGGCCGTCGGTGGACGTCATCACCGGCTTGATCAAGGCGAATTTCCCGGCGCGCATTTCTTTCCGCGTAGCCAGCAAGGTGGACTCGCGCACCATTCTCGACTCCAACGGTTCGGAATCGCTTCTCGGCCGTGGCGACATGCTCTATCTTCCGGCCGGTTCGGCGCGCTTGCATCGCATCCACGGCCCGCTCGTCACCGAGGAAGAAATTTCTTCCGTATGCGATTTCTGGCGCGAGCAGGCGCTGGCGAAATACAACGAAGCGCTTCTCGAAGCTCCGAAGGAAGAAACCGCCGCGGGAGATGCGGCCGGAGAGAATGGCGAGCCCGGCGCCGACGATGTGGACGACGCACTCTATCAGGACGCCATTCGCGTGGTTTGCGAGGCGGGCCGCGCTTCCACTTCCACGCTACAGCGCCGCTTGCGCATCGGCTATGGCCGCGCCGCGCGCCTCATCGATTTGATGGAAAAGGACGGCATCGTCGGCCCCGCCGACGGTACGCGCCCTCGCGAAGTCCTCAAAAAGCGCGAATGGATGCGCGAATTCGACGAATCCACGCAGTGACCAAGCCTGTATGCCTCCTGTTCCCTGAGCGAACCCGCGCAAACACATCGAGATTCTAATGGCCATCAAAACAGTGATCGAACCGTTCCGAATCAAGATGGTCGAGCCGATCCGGCAAACCACGCGGGAGCAGCGGGAAAAACTGCTCGCGGCGGCGGGATACAACCTATTCTCCATACTGGCGGAGAATATTCTGATTGATCTGCTGACGGATTCGGGGACCAGCGCGATGTCCGCCGAGCAATGGTCCGCCATGATGCGCGCCGATGAATCCTACGCCGGCTCGGCCAGCTTCACGCGATTCGCGGATTCGATTCGGGCCATCACGGGCTTTTCTTACATCATTCCCACGCACCAGGGGCGCGCGGCGGAGCGCATCCTGTTCCACGTGATGTGCAAGAAGGGCGATGTGGTGCCGAACAACACGCACTTCGACACGACGCGCGCCAATTGCGAATTCGCCGGCGCGGAGGCGCTAGATTTGCCGATTCCCGAGGCGCTCCAGCCCGCCCTGCAGCATCCCTTCAAGGGAAATCTCGATACGGCGCGGCTTACGGAAACGATCGAGCGAGTGGGAGCGCACCGCATACCGCTGGTGATGATCACGGTGACCAACAATTCCGGGGGCGGGCAGCCGGTTTCCATGGGCAATATCAAGGCGGTGAAGGAGATTTGCCGGCGCCATAAGATTCCGCTCTACCTGGATGCTTGCCGGTTCGCAGAGAATGCGTACTTTATCAAACTGCGCGAGCCTGGTTATGCGAACAAGTCGCCGCGGGAAATCGCGCAAGAGATGTTCCATTACGCGGACGGATGCACGATGTCCGCGAAGAAAGACGGCTTCGCGAATATCGGCGGCTTTCTTTGCACCAACGACGAGAGGCTGGCGCGGCAGGAGAAAGACCTTTTGATCCTGACAGAGGGATTTCCCACTTACGGCGGGCTGGCGGGGCGCGACTTGGAAGCCATCGCCGTGGGGCTGAACGAAGTTCTGGAGGAGGACTACCTGCGCTATCGAATTACTTCGATCGCGTATCTCGGAGATCATATCTCCCGCGAAGGCGTGCCGATCGTGCAGCCGCCCGGAGGCCACGCCATCTACATCGATGCCCGCGCGTTTCTTCCCCATCTCGCGCCCACGCAGTTTCCGGGCGTGGCGTTGGCGGGGGAGCTGTATCTGGAAGGCGGCATTCGGTCGGTGGAGATCGGGACGCTGATGTTCGGGAAGCGCGACGCGCAGGGCGTTGAGCATCCCGGGCCGATGGATTTGGTGCGGCTGGCATTGCCCAGGCGCGTCTACACACAATCTCACGTGGATTACGTCGTGGAAGTGATTCTGGAGGTGTGGCGCCGGCGCGAAGCCATCCGCGGATTGCGGCTTATTTATCAAGCGCCGGTCCTGCGCCATTTCACGGCACGCTTTGAACCTTCCTGAAAGAAACGAAGCTCACCAAAGCGAGTCCGGCGAGCGAAAATTGACACGCTCGCCTGCCAACCCTACAATGGAAAAACTCCACCGTGCCGGGGTAGCTCAGTGGTAGAGCGCCGCCCTGAAAAGGCGGGCGTAGCCAGTCCGACTCTGGCCCCCGGCACCATCCATGCAGCCACGGTCTAGTACTCCCGAGCCCAAGAGGTTCCAGTTGCCCGTCGCCACGTAGGTTTTGCCCTCCGGCGTGAGCGTGATCGCCTGAGTGTGCTTTGCAATTTCGGCGCGTGCGCGGACGGCATCGCCGGCGAGAAGAGCGCGAAGGTCCTTCAGCCGCAATTCCACGAAATGGCGCGTATCTCGCATGCGTGTTTTCACCGATTCGGCGGGGGCGCCCGCTTTCGCGCGGAGCTGCGCCAGATCCTCTTCCAGTTCCGCGAGCTGTCCACGGAGCGCCGCGGAGAATCCTATCGCGGCGATCGCGCTCGTGCAGTTG
>JBGPGF010000082.1:0-12797 GCA_041483755.1 Terriglobia bacterium
ACCTACGCAAATCCCGGCCGCCGCCGTCACCGCCGAAGACGCGGACCTGCTTGCCAACCTCACTCAGCAGGGCCCGGTGCGCATGCGCCTCACTCTAACCCCGCAAATGCTGCCTCCCATCGAAAGCTACAACGTCATCGCCGATTGGAAGGGCAGCATTTGCGGGGTTAGAGTGAGGCGCATGCGCACCGGGCCCTGCTGAGTGAGGTTGGCAAGCAGGTCCGCGTCTTCGGCGGTGACGGCGGCGGCCGGGATTTGCGTAGGTCCCGGGCTGGAAAGAGTCGCGCCGGTGTGCGGCAAGCGATAATCCGCGCCGCCAACCGAGCGGACCAGCACGGCCACCGCGCCAGCCGTTGCGCCAACCAGCGGGCCCGCACCACGGTACACAACCGCTTGTCCGTAGGCGGGTCCGCCATGGCCCTGAGCAGCGAGCTGTTTGTCGAAGTGCTCGTTGAAGAGCACGATCTTGCCCTTGGCGGCGTTCGGCGGGAGTTGCTTCAGTTCGTCAAAGGAATTGACGACGAGGACTTCGGCCTGCAGCCCATCGGGCGGCGTGGCGGCGCTGCCGCCGAGCGCAGTGAGCACGATTTTTTGCATGGCGCCAGGGGCCTGGCCCGGCCAGGCGAGCAGCTCACTAGTTTCCACGCCGCGCACCCAGTGCGGCACGACAACCTTTTCGAGTAGAACCTCAGCGCCCAGGGCGCGCATCTCCGCGGCAACATATTGCACGGCATGCTGCGCTTGCGGCGAGCCGCTGATGCGGGGACCAATGTTGTCGGTCAGGTGACGCAATTCCGCGAGGGCGTAGGGGTCTTGCAACGCGGCATCGCGCAGGCGGGCCATGATGGCGACTTGCTCGGTGGTCCACGCACCGGTGGAGCTGTTCATCAAACGCTTGATTCGCTCCTGGTAGGAAGCTTGAGGCACGGGAGGGGGAGAGGTTTGGGCCAGGCACGGAAGCCCAATGAGCGCGGCGGCGCAGGCGGCCACAAATGTTCTTGGAATTCGCATTCCGGATGCTACCACGAGACAACGGAGTTCAAGAAAAGCGAGAGCAAGGGCACGGCCCCTCGATCCGCAGAGGAACGAAGGGCCGTGTCCCGCAATCAATGGAAACTCGAATCTACCAATGCGCGCGGATGCGATAGCGGAGCACGGCCGTGCCGTTCTTCTCGACGGGGACATGGAACTGCGCCGCCCATGCCGCCGTCTTCGTGTACTTGTAGGTGGTGGAGAGCATTTCCCAATCGCCGCCGATGGGCTCGTTGAGTTGGATAACGATGGGCGAATCCTTGTGGTTGCGCAGCGTGATTTCGAATTCCATCTCCCAGACGTGGCTGGAAATGGCTTTGTAGTCGGTCTGCTTGCGCTCGGAAACAACGTCGAAGGCGTTGCCGATGTGTATGGTCAGCGTTTCGTCTTTCGGGGTGTGGTCAATGCGGTCTTCGCCGACGAAGAGCACGTTGCCCTTGGAATCTTTCTGATAGACGCGGAAGTTGCCCGCGGGCATGGGCATGCCGAGGCCGGTCTTTTCCTCGTTCTTGAACTTGTAATAGACCTTCACGGGGTCCTTGATGGGCGAGCCGGGGTTTTGTGAATTGTGGTAGTAGAAATTCTGGCCGTCCACGACGAATACTTTTTCCACGGGAACGCCGCTGCCGGCGAGGAGGCTGATTTGCTTGGTTTCCTTGTCTTCGACCGAAGTGCGGCGGCCGAGCGTGTAGAGGTGGTATTCGGAAAAACTCTCTTGCGCAAACTGCCGCGCTGCCGGGGCCTCCATTGCCATGCTCTTTGCCAAATCGCCACGGGCGTTGTAGTTCTGCTGGATGCGGTTCAGGTCGCCGGCAACGAGCTGCAAACGCGCGTTGTGGAATGCAGTGCCGCTGCTGTTGGCCAGCGTCACCCAGCCGTCGAGGTCGGCGGATTTGTCGTCGCGGGCCACAGCGAGCACGTAATCCGCGTTCCAGGACAAGCTGCTCGCAAGGTACGAGGTTTCGATTTGGTGTTTCCGCGAGCCGGAATTTTCGAGAGACATCAAGAGCGTGGGGCGTTCGTAGAGATTCGCGGGCACTTCGGGAAAGCGGTAGCTCTCGGCGTACAGACCGGTGACGATGTCGTTGCCGATCTTCCACACGGGGCCGTTGTTGTCGGCCAGCAGCGTGGCTTTGATCTCTTCGCGCTTGGTGGTGCCGTTCTCCTGGTACGCGCGGACAAGAGTCACTTCGCGGCCCACGTACTTGTGCAGGAGCTTGGCGGGCTCGAGAAGGTCATACTCGTAGTTTTGTTCGAGGACGCTGAGTTTGTCGGGCTCGTTGAGCGAGCGGAAATGGACCGTGGCGGGATTCACCGTGGCGGCGATGTCCATGAGCTTGAGGCGGAATGCGCCGCCGGGCAGCGTGAGCTGGCGGACGTCGCGAATCAGTGCGATGTTCGAGTTATAGACCGTCAGGGAGAGGTCGGTCTGATCGTTGAGCGTGGTCGTGGCTTCCTCGCCGGGTACGCGCGCGGCATCCTGGACCGCTTCGCGGGCCGAGGCGTTTTTCGGCGCGGCGAAGACGTGAATCGCGCGGCCTGCGGTAAGGAAAAATGCGGCACCTCCGAAAACGACGGCCGCCGCGAGAACGATCCAACGCAAACGCTTTTTTGGATGCATCACTTGATTCCTCATGTTCGTTCCTCCGTGTAGTTTTGCCTTCGCCGTTAGAACGCGGCCGCCCGAATTTCTTGCAGGGTCTCCATCGTGACCGAACGGCCGCGGGCGCAGGCTACTTCGTGTTTGCGATGGACCAACTCTTGCCGCCGTCCGTGGTGGTGTAGGTCAAGGCCGGAGATTGGCTCCAAATCACGGCGTTCTCCGCGTCGCTGGCTGTGACGCCTGTAAAATCAGGCTTTGCCGGCGGCGAGATCCGCTGCCAGTGCTCGCCGCCATCGGTCGTTCGCAAGATGGTTCCTCCTGCGCCCACGACCCAGCAGACGCCCTCGCTGGGCGCCGATCCTGCCGATAGCGGCAGGGTAATCCCGCTCGCCTGGGTCTTCCAAGTCTTAGCGCCATCCAGTGAGTTCAGAATCTGGCCGCCCGCGCCCGCAATCCAAGCGACCTTGCCGCCCGGCGCGCGAATGATCCCATTTCCCACGTGCCCTGTAGAAAACGCATCCTCATCTCGATGTCGATTGCCAGAGAGGGGCGCGGCGTGCGCGGCAATCTCTGCATGGGAGGCTTTCTGCTTCGAGAGGGCGTCTTTCCGGGTGGCGACTTTGTCTCCTTGGACAGCCTCCGCTGAAACGGCACTTGTTGAACTCGCGATATCCACCGTCTCGTTGGCCGTTGCGGGCGCCGCCGCTTTTTCAGCCGGGGATGCAGGAACCATCTTCGCAAGCGTCCCTGGCACGGCCAGTGGAGGAGGTGGTGGTGGCGGCGCGGCCGCAGCCTGCAACTGCGTTTCGTCCGCGGCGCGCCGCTCTTTACTCTGCGTCTGTTCCGATTTCTGGCGCAAGGCCTTGAAATCCAGCGCGGGCGCCTGCTCCCGTGTCCTGGCGGGCGGAAGAGCAGACACTATTCGGCCATCAAAGGCTCCGGCCGGTTCCCCCGCAGCGCCGGCCTTCTTGTTTTCCTCTTGCCCGCGGGCGCCACCTGAGTGAGTTTCGATGGTGGCTTGATTTTTCAAGGTGACGCCACGATCCGACTTTTCCACCCCTGAATTGCGCTTCTCAAGATCGGCTTCGCTGAATTGGGGAGAAGCCTGCGCCGGAGACGGTGCCGCGAGGACAGGCGCGGGACGATTCTCGGCGATCTCGGCGGGGCGCTGGTGCAGCCGCGTCTCGCGCACGGCAAACCAGATCAGGAAGCCCGCGGCGATGGCGCCCACCGGGGCTGCCACGCGCCAGGGAGAGAAAAACGGTGAACGCCGCGCGGGAATATCCCGAACGTTCGCAGCGCGGGGCGCGGGCGCACTCGCCCCGGCAGCCATGCGCGGTGCGGCCAAGTCGCTCGCAGCCAGCATGACCGGGACTTGCTCTTCCCGGTTGCTTTCCAGGGAAATGCCTTCGGTGATCTCGAGCTGCGCCAGCACTTCCTGGCAGGGCGCGCAACCGGCGATATGCTCCTTCCACTGGCTCAATTCCTGGGGCGCAAGGGAGCGTTCATGGTAGGCAGCCAGCAGATCCGGTTGGGGACAATGGATACGCGCCGCCTGCTCGCGCAGATTGCGGTGGACGAAACCCGCCACGACGGCGTCAAATTTCTTGTCTTCTTCTGTGCCCATTGCGCCTTACTCCTACGTTAGAACGATTCCTGGGGCCACTTCTTGCATGTTCTCCCGCCTCAGCGGTCTTTCCCTCGCCCTCTGGGTAAATTGCTTGGCGGCGGAATTGAATCCATCACGAGGCGCAGATCAAACGGCCAGTCCTCCAGGGCATACTGAAAACAAAGCTCAATCTGAGCGTTGTCCAGACCGGGTCGCGCCGCGCGGCCATTCTGCGCTGCGGCTCCAGTGCGGAGAAAAGCCACGACCTGCTGTTTCAACTGTTGGCGAATGCGCTCCAGCTTGCGCGAAACAGTAGCCTCGTGTTCTTGCATTCCCTTCCCAATCTCCGCGAGCGTTTGTTCGTCCATGTAATAGGAGAGCAGCCGTGCGCGGTCCTGCATGCCGAGCGAGGCGAGGGCTTGGTGCAGAGCTTCGGAAAGGCAGCGGAGATAACGCGCGCGGTCGGGGTCGCTTGGCTACCTCTTCACTATCCGGCCCGGATCCGCGGTGCGAAGTTGCGCGTCGTCTTCTTCCAGCGATTCGAATTTCTTTGCCCGGCGAATTGCATCCACGTGCCGCTGGGCGAGGACGGCGCGCAGCCAGGTGGTGAGCTTGCTCCGCCCGTGAAAATACTGAAACAAGGACAGCCGCCCGCGCTTCATGTCTCTCCAGCCATACAGTTCGGCATGGATGGAATCAGCCAGCTCCCGCGCCTCGGGCGAGTCCGCGTTGCGCCGGAGGATGGCGCCGGCTGCGGCGCGCAGGTATCCACGATACGCGGGGATAAAGTGGTCCCAAGCGGCCTCGATGCCAGTGGCGCAAGCGCAAGCCAGCGCAAGGTCTTCGAGTTGCAGGCTGCTTGCGTACTGTGCAACCTCTTCCTGCGTGGGCATCGTGGCGCTGAATCGCCGGCACGCGCTTCTGGTGAGCGCATCGGAAAAGTGCTCTGGCGAAAGGCCCCATTGCGATGCGCCAGCTTGCAGGTAGAGCCGCCCGGCCAAGTCGCTGGCCGGGACGAGCCAAGCGGCGATTTGCCGGCCCGCACGTTCCGTCTGATTCATCGTTTCGCCCATGGATGCGCGTGCGACAGAGAGCCGCCCCGCTCGATTAGCATAATCCCGGCCTGCGAATCATGCGCGAAAAAACGAGCCGCCGGTGCCCTTTTGCGGTATCCTTCGGGGTGCGTCCCCTACCCGCCCTCCCGGCCCAGGAGGGACGGGCACAGAAGAAAGGGGCGCGGGAGCGGGCGTTCGCAGGAGCGTTAGCGAGTTCGCGTCGCTAGTACGAAAGTCCTATTCGGGCACCCCAGCCCCGCCAGTACGCTGGTACTGCACGCATACAGCCAGTTTTTGCTAGCGAACTTGGGCGCTAGGCCATTTCCTAGACATCCAGTGTTCGCCGGAAGGAATCTGTCGAGGCAGCACTGTCATGAATACCACTATCCTCGAACCGCAACATCGAACCACACGGTTGGACGTAGGTCTGGTTTCTAACAGCGGCGGCCCCGACCCCAATGCCTGGAAGCGCGCCATCGGAGACAAGAAGATACCAGCACGTCTGGGAATGCTCGATGAGGAAAAGCCTCGCTGGGACGTCATGGGCGCCAGCGCGCTCGGCCAAGCCATATTCTTCCTTTTCCTTCTGGTTCTCCCGCTGTTTTTCCCAGAGCGGCTCCGCACGGCGCTGCGATACGAAGTTACTCCGCTGACGACGCCGCTTACCACGGTGCCCGTCGCGCCGGAGCCACCGAAAATCAAGCCCAAGGTACGGCCGGTTCCGAAACCGGAAATCACTCCGGAACCGCCGAAGATGGTGAGGGTGATCAAGCCGACACTGTTTCAGCCGGTTGTCGTGCGCAAACCGAAGCCGATCGAAGAGCGGACACTGGAGCTGAAACCCGTTTTCCAAGAAGTGAAGGTGGAGACACCTTCGAACGCGCCAAAGCGGCCGCGCGAGGAAGTGAAGGTAGGCAACATGTCCACGGGCAGCGCCGCGCCCGCGACTGTGAATCTGCCCCCGAGCAAGGTTCAGACCGGCGGATTTGGCGATGAGAACGGGATTCCGGGTCCCGGCAATCCGAACAAGCGCGCCAACATCAACGCGAAGGGTTCCGTCCTCCTTCCAGGCGGGCCTGGTTACGGCAACGGCACCGGTGGCGCCACTGGAGTGCGGGGCACCGTGGTGAGCACGGGCTTTGGCAACGGAACGGCCGTGCCTCCCGCCGCCAAGAGGGGCGGAGCGGTGCAACAAGCGACTGGCTTTGGTGACGCCAGTGCCGCGGTTGCCGAGGCGCCGAAGAAGAAAGCTGCCGCGGCGGAAAGCGATACGACGCCTGTTAACATTCTGGAAAAGCCGCATCCCCAATATACCGCCGAAGGGCGTACTCTAAGGATCGAAGGCGACGTCGTCATCGACGTTGTTTTCCTGTCCAACGGACAAATGCAGGTGAAGCGCGTCGTGAGCGGACTCGGCCATGGTCTGGATGAGTCGGCCAGCCGGGCCGCGATGCAGATTAAGTTTAAACCGGCGAAGCGCGGTGGCGAGCCGGTGGATTTTCCGGCCCGTGTGCGGATTGAATTCCGCTTGGCCTATTGATTGACCGTGGGGGGAGTGAAATGCGCAAGCCAGCAGCAGTTACAGCTCTGTTTGTTTTCGTCGTGATTTGCACTTCGGTGGCCGCGGGCGCGCCAGCGGACCAGCCGAAGACCATGGAACAGGTCACCGACCGGGTCATGGCCAACGAGAACCGTCTGAACCAGACCATCCGCCAGTACCAACCCCTCGTCGAGACCTACATTCAAAATTTGAAGCCCGACAACGAGTTGGGATTTGTTCCGGCGGGCGACAAGTATTTTCTGGGTAAAGCCGATTTTACCAAGGGCGTCTCGTTGCTGTCCCTCACCGAGAACAGCGGCAAGAGTAAGTCGTTTTTCAGCGGCATCGGAAATTTCTTCTCCTTCGCGATGGAGTATCTGCCCGACGGCTTTTTGCAGATGATCTTTATCGACACGAACGGATTCGACAAGCAGCACTACAAATTCGACTATGTAAAGCGTGAATTCCTCGGTGAAGTGCGCTGCCTGGTTTTCGTCGTGACACCGCTGCCGAAGTCCGGAAAAGGGCGCTTCCTGGGCCGCATTTGGGTGGAAGACCAGGACTTCAGCATCGTGCGCTTCAACGGGGGCTACGAAGGCGGCGGCCGGACGAGCTACTACTTCCACTTCGATAGTTGGCGGACGAATTTGCAGCCCGGGCTGTGGCTGCCGTCGTTTGTGTACAGCGAAGAGAGCAACGTGCACTACGCGCTCTCGAAGAAGCTGGACTTCCGGGCGCAGACGCGGCTGTGGGGCTATAACCTCGGCCACGCCTCGCAGGAGCAGGAGTTGAGCAAGATTCTTGTCGAGACTCCGGTCAATGACGAGACGCAAACGGCCAACGATCTCTCGCCCATTCAGGCGCAGCGTACCTGGGATCATCAGGCGGAAGACAACGTCGTGGACCGTCTCCAGCGCATCGGCCTGATCGCTCCCAAGGGTGAAGTGGACAAGGTCCTCGAAACGGTGGTCAACAACCTTGAAGTCACCAACAATCTCGATGTCGAGCCCGAAGTTCGCTGCCGCATCATGATGACCACCACGCTGGAATCGTACACGCTCGGCCATACCATCGTCGTGAGCCGCGGTCTGATTGACGTTTTGCCCGACGAGGCCAGCCTGGCGACGGTTCTGGCCCACGAACTCGCGCATACCGTGCTGGGCCACCGCATGGATTCCACCTATGCCTTCTTCGATCAGTTGCTGGTGAACGACAAGGAGACCTTCCGCCACTTTGGATTTGCCCGCACACCCGCGGAGGAAGCCGCGGCGAACGAGAAGGCCATTCAGTATCTCAACAATTCGCCGTACAAGACGCAGCTCGCCAATGCCGGGCTGTTCCTCCAGGCGCTCGATGCCCGCGCCAAGGAAATCCCGAATCTGGTCAGTCCGCACCTGGGAAACCGCGTTCCGGCAGTGGGAGATTTGAAGACGGCCCAGGCTGCCGACCCGAAAGATCCAAAGGCTGCTCAGAAGATTGCGGCGCTTCCGATTGGCGGGCGGGTCAAGCTCGATCCCTGGAACGACAAGCTCGAGCTGATCAAGAGCAAACCGATCGGCGTTGTAGCCGAGCGCGAAAAAATGCCCTTTGAGGTGACGCCGTTCATGCCCTACCTCACACGCTACGGCAGCGAGACGGTCAAGCCGACCGCGGCCAGCACGTCCGCGCCACAGCAACAGGCCGAATCCCAGCCGCAGCCGGCATCGCCGCAAGCACAGGCACCGCCGAAGCAATAGCCGCCCGAGTCACGCGCGGCTTAACGCGAAAGATTTCCGGCCCGGGGGAGCAGTTCCCCGGGCCGTTCTGTTTTTCTAGAGTTGTGGGGCACGCGGCCATCCGTTAGTTGGGGCCGGCTGCCGTCAGCGCCTGGATCAGTTGGTAGTTGAACTCCCAACCGTCGTGGAAGTCCTGCACCCCGACGCGTTCGTCCTGGCCGTGCGCGCGGCGATTATCCAAATCGAGGAAGACTCCGGAGATGCCGTAGGTGGGAATCCCGTTCATGCGCAGGAATCGACCGTCGGAGGCGCCGGTGTCCATCACCGGTAACACCGCTAGCCCCGGCCACAGGGAGCGCGCAGCGCGTTCGACGCCGGTCATGACGTCCTGACGGAGGGGCGAGGGTGGCACCGACACCGGTTCAATCACCTGTCCGTCGGCGTCGCGCTGCTCCACGAACGAAACCTTTATTTGCGGATCATCCAGCACTCTCCCCAGCGTCTCGCGAATCTGCCGCGGTTCCTGCCCGGGCAGGAGGCGGCAATTCACGTTCGCCCGCGCCATCTGTGGCAGCGCATTCGGCGCATGACCGCCTGCGAGCATCGTGGCCACGCACGTGGTCCGCAGGAGCGCATTTTGAAAAGTGTGCAGTGAAAGCCGGGCGATCGCTGCGGGATCGGGCGGCGTATGGGCCACGGCCTTCATATCGAGAGCGAGTTCCCCAGTCTCGAAAGCGGCGCTTTGCTCGAGCATGGAGCGCGTAATCTCATTCAGCTCCACGGGGAACTCGAACTTGTCCAGCCGGCCCAGACCGCCCGCCAGATGGTAGATGGCGTTGTCGCGCACTGGGCGCGAGCTGTGGCCTCCGGGATTGCGGACCTCGAGCTGAAAATCAACGTACACTTTTTCGCTCGCTTGCACCGCGGCGTACACCTTTTTTCCGTGATCGCTCATAAAGTCGCCGCCGTCAAGATTGATACAGTACTCTGCGTCAATCCAGTCACGGTGATGCTTTAGCAGCCATTCGACGCCGTTGAAGTTGCCGCCTTCCTCGTCCGCCGTCAGCGCAAGAATCAAATCGCGGTCCGGCGCAAAGCGTACCCTTTTGAGCCGGATGAAATTGGCGACCAGAATTGCAGCGCCGTCCTTGATGTCCTGGGCGCCGCGGCCGTAGAAGTAGCCATCCTTCTCGACAAACTCGAACGGGTCCGTCGTCCAGTCCTCGCGGCGCGCCTCGACCACGTCCAAGTGCGCGAGAAACAGGATCGGTTTGCGCTTGCCTGTGCCGCGAATGCGCGCGATGAGATTGTGTTTGCGCGGATTGGGTCCCGCGACGATAAGATCTGGGCCGGAAAATCCCGCTTCCCTGAGGCGCCTGGCCATCGCTTCGGCGGCTGTAGTCACATTCCCCACCGAATCGGTTGTGTTGATCTCGATGAGCTGCTTGAAAATGTCCCGCGCGAACGATTGCTTCTCTTCACGAAGCTCATTGGCGGCGGTGATTGGGTCCCCACCATGGTCCTGGCCGGCGGCGGGCTTCCCGAAACTAAGCAGGGCAAGAAGGAACAGGATAAATCGCTTCACGGGCTTTCCTCTCGATCCGAATTGGAAGGGTGTTCACTCGTGGCCAGCCGCGAGCCCTCATTCGCTGCACGCTTTTCGGCTTCAATTGTGGAATTCAGGTCTAACGGAGCGGATACCCTTCTTCGCCCGGCAGGATGCCATCCACTTTCAGCACCCGAAGGTCCCGCCGCACGTCCATCCCGCGGATGAAAGCAATGCCGCCGGCATGTGTGGCAACGAATTCCCCCGCCAGGCCGCTCGACGGCACCGTCAGCGGTTCCGCGGACGCGCCGTGGCCGGCCATTTTCGCGGTCCAAATCTGCTTATACTGGGGCACGGTCATCTGCGCGACCACCCGCAGCATCACGTCCTGTTCCGGCGTACCTGGCTCGCGCAACACCAATTGAACCGTAAGGCGGTTGCTCCAAACAGTTTGCTCCCCGGTGACGATCTTCCGCAGCATGGACATCTTGATGTCGGTGAGCGGATTGAGCGGATTGACCACGACCGCGATGTCGGACGTCTTCTTGATGTCCTCCGCCGCGAGTTGTGAAGCGATCACTACTGTACCGGCGGCTGCCAGCAGGAGTCCCGAGAGAAAAAATGTGATTCTGCAGTTCACCGAGGGTTCCATCATCCTTCCAATCGCGGGACTCCGGGCCGTTCTTCGGCCCCTTATCGTGAACGTCCGCGTCCCAGCCTTCCGGGAGTTTCTCGTCCTACCAATATAGACAATCTATGCCCCGGGAAGCCGCGCGTTTGGCACGGAGTGGCGAAATGGCTACTAACCGTATGATGGCAATATGCGGGAACGCAGCGGGGCTCAGGCTTCCCTCTTGATCCCGTACATGCGGCGAAGAATCGCGTCCACGGCCCGGTCGGAGAGAATCCGTTTCCCCCAGGAGACGAGAGCAGCCAGCGGCGTGACTCCGTAGCGCACCCGCGGACGCCGCGCTTCCACGGCTCGCAGGATAATCCGCGCGCAGTCTTCCGGCGTGGTTTTTGACCTCGCGCGGCCCTGTTTGGCTCCAGACCAGGCGCCGGCATACACGCTTGCATACGGCCCGGTCTTCGCCGCAGGAACGTAAGCTTGGGCCAAGTCCATTACGGTTTGCTGGAAATTCGTCAGGATGTAGCCCGGCTCAATGAGGATCACGTGCACACCGAAGGGATAGAGCTCGAGGCGCAGCGCGTTGCTCAACCCTTCCAGGGCGTGCTTGCTGCTGCTGTAAGCGCCGGAAGTCGGCGGCGTCACAAGGCCCGCTACCGAGCTCATCATCACGATGCGCCCGCGCCGCCGTTCGCGCATGTGCGGCAGCACGGCTTGCGTCACGCGAAGAACACCCAGCACGTTGGTCTCGTATTGCCTGCGCAGATCCTCGAGGCGCAGGTCTTCGACCGTCACGTAGTAGCCGATGCCCGCGTTGTTGATAAGCACATCCATCGCGCCGGCCTTTTCAAGGGCCGTCGCGACGGCGCGGCTCACGGAAACATCGTCGCAGACGTCCATTTCGAGCGATTCGAGGGGCAGCTTGCGTCCGCGCGCAATGCGATCAAGCTGCGCGCGCTTTTCCACCGAGCGCCCCGCGGCAAACACCCTGTAGCCACGCTCGGCCAGCAGAATCGCCGCCGCGCGGCCCAGACCGTCCGTGCCGCCCGTGATCAGAACTGTTTTGGGAACACGATCACCCGTCATGCACTGAACTCCTTTGCTACAGGCGGTATCCTAGCGCAGATTTCGTGATGAGAGCGGCCGGTCAGCAAGCCAAAGGCTCCGGCAGGTGCCAAGCCCCGCGCTACTTTGCGGCGGTGAGTGGTGGGGCAGGGAGAAGCGGCAAACGTTTGGGATCGCCGCGCGCGCCGCGCACCTCGAGTTCTTCAAAAAGCAGCGATGGCGCGACCACCGACGCGGGCAACCCGCCCTGCGCGGAGCCGAAAGCCCCGAGCGCCGTCCCAGCCATGGTTCCGACCTGGCTTTGCATGTGGTTGTAGACGTGCGGATCGTTCCCGATCCCCGCGAGGTTGCGCAGAGCGCGCGTGTTGAGTCCGATGATGCGCGGGCCGCGGATCAGCTCTTCGTGGCCGTCGTCCGGAAAAACCTTGTAGACAAGCAACGGCAGCCGGTCGCCCGTCCCCGCACCGGTGCCCAGGCTGGCGAGCAGCTCGGAGAAATCATCCTGGCGGCTCAGGCTCAGCGCCGGATTGTCCATCTCGCGCACAACGAGGCAATACGGGAGCTTCTCCTCCCGGCACTTGTCGAGAAAGCGCTTTCGTAAATCCTCTTTCGAAAGTGTCTCGCTCGAAGTGAAAAAAAGATTGCTCATTGTCGGACGAGGGTCATTTAGAAAACCCGCGCGGCCGTGGCCGTTCGAATGGCCGAAATCCGGCCCTGGCCGCCGCGACATCAGCTCGTTCTTCAAAAGGCCATTTTCAACGAGCGACACCTTTTGCGCGGGTACTCCTTCTTGGTCTACAGCGTAGCCTCCGAGCAATAACTGGTCGGCGAATATCTTCATGCCCGGATCGTCCGCGAGAGAGACGCTGGCCGGCAGGACGCGCGCGCCGATGTGCCCGGCCCAATCGCTTTTCCCTCCCAGCGCGTTCATGATCTGGTCCATGGCCGGAGCAAAAGCCAGCGGCGGCCTAGCGCCGGTCAGGGAAGGACCCAGAACCTGTGCG
>JBGPGF010000083.1:0-12659 GCA_041483755.1 Terriglobia bacterium
CCGATGATGCCGGAGGCGGACATGGTGGCCTTGAGGACGTCGGTCTCAAACCACTGATCGAGAAAATCCGCCGCGCTCATGGTCATGAGCTGGATGAGCGTGTAACGCTCGTCGGACCCGAGCTGACGGAAGCGCTGCAGAAGTCCATACAAAGCGCTCAAATCGCGGGGGCGGAGCGTGGTGGGGTCCGGCGGAACCATCGAGAGGATGGGCTTCACGAAGCGGCACAGCGGCACCATCATCTTGCTGAATTCGTCGTAGGCTTCGGCATCCACGCGGGAGTGGCGGCGAATTTCACGCAGCGTCTTGGCGTGATCGTTGACGCGCCAGAGGTGATCGCCGCTAGGCATGGGCGTGAACGTGCCGTCGAGGGGCAGAATCTCCATGCCGTGGCGCGGGAGGTCCAGCTCGCGGATAATTTCGGGCCGCAAGAGCGAGACAACGTACGAACACTCGGAAAAGTGAAAGCCGGGGAAGATCTCCTCGGTGACGGCAGAGCCGCCGAGAACGTGGCGGCGTTCCAGGACCAGAACTTTCTTGCCGGCGCGAGCGAGATACGCCGCATTGACCAAGCCGTTGTGGCCGCCGCCAATCACGATGACGTCATAGTGCGGAGTCATTTGGTGTTGCCCCGCCATAGCGCTAATAAGCGCAGGCGCAAAGACCGCACATTGTACAAAGCGGCGTGAAGCAGAACAAGGCCGCCGGGTCCGAGCCGCATCCCCCGCGCCTCCATTGCACGCACAGTATCCTTGACAAGTGGGTTAGAGAGAGCATAGCCTCGCCAAATCTTTCTGAAGGAGCATGAGCATGCCACCCACCAAGACTACGCCCTCGGGAACTTCGTATGAAATCGCTCCTTCCCTCGTGCACAAGATCTATCCCCCGGAGGCCGCCGAGAAGGCCCGGCCAAAGGAACCGCACGAGGCCGAAGCCTCAGAGGGGAAAGACGCCGCAGGGGCCGAAGAGAAACGCGCCATCTGGATCGTCCACGGCATGGGGCAGCAAATCCCGTTTGAGACGCTGGATTCGATCACCGAAGGTCTCATCAGCGTGGGCACGGCCCATGGCAACCAAGGGATCAGGCCCCGCTACCGGACAGTGAGAATAGGAGATCAAGTAGCCCAGCGTGTAGAGCTTGACGTGAAAAACGGCGAGGGAAAAAAACTCGAGTTACATCTGTACGAGGCCTATTGGGCGCCGCGAACCGAGGGTGTCATCCACCTTCGAGAAACGATTGCCTTCCTTTTCGGAGGGGGCTGGCGCGGCCTCCTCAACTCCTTAAAGACCTTCGAACGAGCGATGTTCGGTGAAATGGCGACCTTCCCTCGCCGCTGGCGCTCGGTGATCGAAATTCTCCTGGTCCTCGCGATCTTGCTCTCTCTCGTCGTAATCAACGCCGTCATCGTGGGGGCCGGGGCCGCGAATTACAATCTTCCCGGGGCGCGCTCCGTGATCGATCCGAACGCCTGGGGCGGGTTGACCGCGGCCGCCAGTGCCTTGACCTCCGTGGCACTGACATTTGCCGTGATCCTGTTTTTGGCCGTGGTATGCAAACCGCCCGTGCTGCAGGCTCGAGAAATGTTCCAAGCTTACGTCAACAGGCGCCCCGGGGGCCGGACTACGTCCGTTCTCTCGTTACTCTCCAGGATTCTTCAGGCAGTATGGAAATTTCGGACCATCACGGTCCTGTCTTGGCTGGGCTTCCTTGGCACAGCACTCTGGGTGGTCTACACAGGGCTGTGTCTTTCCCTCATCCTCTGGTCGAATGAGAAAATGCTGGACTGGCTCCCCGGCTGGTTGAGAGGGACGATTGCGGCACTGTTGAAATCTCCCGGCTTCCGATCCTTCCTGCTTCTGGACCTTCCACCCCGTCAGCTTCAGGGCTTTTCCACCGCTCTTGTGCTGGGCTGTGTCTTGCTCTTCGTTCTCGCACTGTTGTTCCGGCGCGTCACCTCATCTCTCAGAAAAACAGTCTGGATCACCGTCCCTTTCTTTGTTGCCTGTTTTGCGCTCCATCTGACGGCCCTCTTCAGCCCATTCGTTCAGCGCTACTGGGCCCGGCGATTTCCGGGGTTTTTTGCCTTTTTGGATTCCTGGTTCGGCGCCCCGGGCTGGGTCTGGCCTTTCCTGATTGTTTTTGGCTATCTGGTGCGAACTTTGATCGTGCAATACGTGGGTGATGTAGCCATCTATGTCACCCACAATCAGTTGGACCGCTTTGACAAGCTTCGCCAGGAGATCAAGGGCATCGCTTTAAAATCCGCGACTGCCGTGTACCGCGCCGCGAATGACGCTGCGAACGGGTTCGAATATTCCAAGATCGCCGTCGCCGGCCATTCGCTGGGATCGGTCATCGCCTACGACACACTCAACCGCCTGCTGACGGAGGACTCGCTCCTCAACGGCCGTCTCGAAGTGACCGATCGCACAGCCGCATTCATCACCTTTGGCTCGCCTTTGGACAAGATTGCCTTTTTCTTTACCAACCGAGGCAAAAGCAGCGCCCACACGCGCGAGCGGCTCGCGGCGACCGTGCAACCGCTCATCCAGAGCTACTCGAAATTCCGCAAATTTCCGTGGATCAATGTCTACTCACGGAATGACGTCATTTGTGGCAGCCTCGAGTTGTTCGACCTTCCGCCCGATGGCCGGCCCGCCAATGCACTGGCGGTCGAGAACTTGCGCGATCCATATGCCTCTGTTCCGCTGGTCGCTCACGTCCAGTACTGGCAAAACCCCCTGGTTTGGGAATTGCTATACAGGAAAATTACTGCTTAGAAGCGATATAGCGACAACGGTGCCTGCGCGAGCGAGATGCGCGGCATTGACCAGGCCGTTGTGCCCGCCGCCAATGACGATGACGTCGTAGTGTTTGGCCATTTAGTGCCGTCCCGCCATTGCGCGAATCAGCGCAGGCGCAAAGACGGGCCATTCTGTAGGGCGGGATGCAGGAGAACAAGGTATCCGGGAAATGGGCAGTTGGCCAATTTCCGATTAAGCGTCTGAGACGCCATGCCGGCCTGTGACAATTCGTTAATTGCATTTAATGACAGTCAGGTGTATGTTCCCGGCGGGTCGGGAATCGAAAAAGGAAATTTGAAATGAATTGTAATGTCTGCGGTCAGGACTATGGTCTCGCGCACAACTGCGCTGGTGTGGCCGCATCAATGACACAGGAAGAAGCCGCGCCTTTCCCGAGCGGTTTCGCGCCTCTGTATTATCTGCGTTTAGCATTCAATATCGTTCGTTGGGACGATGTTTCCATTCGGCGCGCTTCGCGCGACTCTAAAGCCGTCTTTTACGGCGCATTCTTCTGGGCTATCACTGCCCTAATCATTTTGTTGGTGACCGCTGTTCCCCAAGTGCTCAGGACTATGAATGTCCCTAGGCCTGCGATGATCATTGGACTGGTCGTAGGCCTGATTTTCGGACTTTTGATTATGGGCGTCATTACCTTCATTCAGCTCGGATTGTGCCATCTCATTGCCAAGAGATTTCTTGGCGGAACCGGAACTCTCATCGGCGTCATGCGCCCCTTGCTGCTCGGTTGGTATGTAAACGCGCTGATTCTCATTCCTTTCTTCGGTACGCTGGCCGCTGGGATCGCTTGGACCGCGGTGCTGATGCTGGTATTCGAGGAGGTTGATGGTATCGGTCGTCTGCAGGCCTTCCTCATCTCCGCCGGGATCAATGTCTGCTTTTTTGTGCTTCAATTCGCAATGCTCGCGCGGCACTGATGTCTGACGTGACTGCTCGGGCTCAATAGCTGGCTATCTTCAGTACGGAAAAAGGAGCCCCACTTGCCTATTGGAACTGCGCTTCACGAGAGAACGTTGGCGTTGTGCGAGAGCCTGAACTACCGCGAGTGGTCGGGCTACTACACGGTCAGCGCCTATGAGATGCACCACGAGCACGAGTACAACGCCATCCGCAATTCGGCCGCGCTGATTGATATTTCACCCCTCTTCAAATACCGCATTAAAGGACGCGACGCGACAAAATTCGTGAACCGCGTGATCGCGCGCGACATCCACAAAGTCGCAGTGGACCAGGTGATCTACTGCTGCTGGTGCGACACCGAAGGAAAAGTGATTGACGACGGAACGATCACGCGGCTGGGCGAAAACGACTATCGCTGGACGGCGGCCGACCCGAGCTTGCGATGGTTCTGGCAAAACGCCACCGGGATGGACGTAGCCATCGAGGACATTTCCGAACAGGTGGCGGCGCTGGCTTTGCAGGGGCCGACGTCGGGCCGGCTGCTGCACGCCGCGGCGAATGCGGACATCGCCAACTTGAAATATTTTCGCGTGACGCGCGGCAAAATTGTCGGCGTTCCGGTGGACATTTCGCGGACGGGTTACACGGGCGACTTGGGCTTCGAGATTTGGATGCCCTGGCAGGACGCCCTCACCGTGTGGGATGAGTTGATGAAGAAGGGCAAGGCCTTCGACATTCATCCCGCCGGGATGATTGCCCTGGACATCGCGCGAATCGAGGCTGGATTGCTGTTGATTGAGGTGGACTATTTTTCGAGCAAAAAGGCGCTGATTGACGCGCAGAAATATTCGCCGTACGAGATCGGCATGGGCAGGCGGGTGGACCTGAAGAAAGAAAGCTTTGTCGGGCGCGATGCGCTGGCGCGGGAACAGCAGCAAGGCGCGAAGCGCGCACTTGTGGGGCTGGAGATCAACTGGAGCGAGGTCGAGCAACGATTTGAAGCCGCCGGGATGCCGCCGCAGGTTCCGGGAATGGCCTCGCGCGTGGCCGTGCCCGTCTATCGCCATGGCAAGCAGGTGGGCAAGGCGACTTCGACAACGTGGTCGCCGACGCTGAAGAAGATGATCGCGCTGGCCAGCGTGGCGCGGGAATGCGCGGAGATAGGGACGGTGTTCCAGATGGAGTTGACCGTCGAGGCCGTGCGGCACAGCGTTTCGGCCAAGGTGGTGCCGCTTCCGTTCTTCAACCCCAAGCGCAAGACGGCCGTGCCGGTGATCTAGTCCCTTGGATTCGCATGCAAAACATGACATCATCGGCCTGCCATTCTTCCTTCCGATGATTTCCATATCCCAACCCCGAGGAAAGACTTCCATGAAACAAACAGGACTAAGCAATTGGAGCGGGCTTGCGACAGGGTCTGTCATCGTGCTGGCGCTGGTGTTTGCTGGTGGCACTCCGGCGCGGGCGCAGGGCGCGGCGAAGCATCCCATTACGCCGGACGATTTGCTGAAGATACAGCGGGTGAGCGAGGCGCAGATTTCGCCGGACGGGAAATGGGTGGCGTACACAATCACCACCGCCGATCTTGAAGCAAATCGCAACGCGGGCAACATCTGGGTGGTGGCGGCGGCAGGCGGCATTCCTGTACAGATGACGCGCAGCGGGCACGACTCTTCGCCGGTGTGGTCGCCGGACGGGAAGTGGCTGGCGTTTCTCTCGACGCGCGACGGCACATCACAGGTGTATCTGCTGGCCATGGGCGGCGGCGAAGCGCGCGCGGTGACGAAGCTTTCGATGGGCGCGGACACGGTCAAGTGGTCGCCGGACGGAAAGACGCTGCTCCTCACGTCTTTCGTGTATCCCGAGTGTAAAGACGATGCATGCAACAGCGCGCGCGACGCGGAAAAAGAAAAGAGTAAAGTGAAGGCGCGCGTGTACGAGCAATTGCTGTATCGGCATTGGACGCATTGGTTCGAGGGCAAGCGCAGCCATGTTTTCGTCGTTCCCGCGGACGGAAGCGCCGAGCCGCGCGACCTGATTCCCGGCGCGAACTACGACACGCCCGCCGATGAGCGCGGCGGCCCGTCGGACATCAATTTTTCGCCCGATGGAAAAGAGATTTGCTTCACCGCCGTGACGGACAAGATGGAAGCGATCAGCACGAATGGCGATTTATTCCTCGTGCCGACTGCCGGAGGCGAACCAAAGCGAGTAACGACGAACCCCGGCTTCGACTGGAATCCCGTGTATTCGCCAGACGGACGGTACATCGCCTATCGCGCGCAGCTCACGGCGGAATACGAGTCCGACCGCTGGCGGGTAATGCTCTATGATCGCCAATCCGGCAAGAGCGAGAATTTGACGGAGACCACGTTTGACCGCAGCCCGGACGAGCTTGCGTGGTCGGCAGACAGCAAGACCATCTATTTCGCGGCGGAGAACGAAACGCTTGCACCGGTCTATGCGCTGGACGCGCGCGGGGGCGGCGCGCCGAAGAAGATTGTTGCGGATGGCTTCAACGCAGACCTAAATGTGAGCAGCGACGGGAAGACGCTCGTCTTCCGGCGGACGAGCCTGACGATGCCCGCGGAATTGTTCGCCGCGTTGAATGACGGCAGTGGAGTGCGGCAGCTCACGCACCATAACGACGCGATTCTCGCTACGCTCGAGATGAACGCGCCAGAAACTTTTTGGTTCGAGGGCGCGGGCGGCACGCGCGTGCACGCGATGCTCATCCGGCCGCCGAACTTCGACGCGAAGAAAAAGTATCCGCTGCTGGCTCTGCTGCATGGTGGGCCGCAAACGATGTGGACGAACGCGTGGGGTTATCGCTGGAACGCGCAGGTGTTCGCGGCTCCGGGATATGCTGTGCTGATGATCAACCGGCGCGGCTCGACCGGCTACGGCCAGAAATTCGTGGATGAAATCGCGAACGACTGGGGCGGGAAGGCTTACGAAGATGTGATGAAGGGCGTGGACTCGGCGCTGGCGAAATATGCGTTCTTGGATGGCGCGCGGCTCGGTGCTGCGGGCGCGTCCTATGGCGGCTACATGGCGGACTGGATCGCTACGCACACGGGGCGTTTCAAGGTGATCGTGAGCCACGCGGGCGTGTACGACAAATGGGCGATGTACGGCTCGACGGAGGAGCTGTGGTTCGAAGAGCACGACATGAACGGCACGCCGTGGACAAATCCGGAGAGCTATCGCAAGTGGTCGCCGCTGACCTACGCCGGTGATCTCGGCAAATACAAGACGCCGACACTTGTGATTGCCGGCGAGAAGGACTTCCGCGTTCCGTACACGCAGAGCCTGGAATTTTTCACGGCGTTGCAGCGCCAAGGCGTTCCATCGAAGCTCGTCGTCTTCCCCGACGAAGGCCACTGGATTCTGAAACCGCAGAACGGCCAATTCTGGTTTAAGAACGTTCTCGACTGGCTGGCTGCGTATCTGAAATAGGCCGCGCAGATTTGGCCAGACTCGAAAGTCCTGACGAAACCAGGCCGATGCAGGCCCGCGTTTGTGGGTCAGTTCCGATAGGTATTGGTCCATGACGACGCCACCTTTCACCCGTAGAGAATTTCTAAAAACGACCACGGTGGCAGGTGCCACTGTAGCGGTCGCGCAATTCACGCCACGCATGCTTTGGGGCGCCGATGCATCCCCAGTCTCGACCGGTCCTACTCCATCCTGGATAGACAAACCGATGCGCTGGGCGCAGCTCACGCTGGTCGAAGACGATCCCGGCAAGTTCGACCTTGCTTTCTGGCTGGATTATTTCCAGCGAACGCACTCCGACGCCGTGTGCCTGAGCGGCGGCGGGTGTGTGGCGTATTATCCGACGCAAATTCCGTTTCACCATCGCAGCGCGTGGCTGGGCGACCGCGACGTGCTTGGCGAGATCGTTTCCGGTTGCCGCAAACTCGGCATGGCGGTCCTCGTGCGCACCGACCCGCACGCGACCTACGACGACGTGCAGGCCGCGCACCCGGATTGGATCGCCGTGGATGCGCAGGGGAATCCGCGCCGTCATTGGGCCTCGCCGGAGATGTGGGTGACTTGCGGGCTTGGTCCTTACAACTTCGAGTTTATGACCGAGGTGAAGAAGGAAATCATGTCCCGCTATCGCGTGGACGGAATTTTCATCAACCGCTGGGACGGCTCCGGAGAATGCTACTGCGAACATTGCCGGCTAAGTTTCAAGGATGCTTCGGGGTTCGAGCTGCCGCGCACGGAAAATCCCCAAGACCCCGCTCGTCGCGCTTACATCCTCTGGCGTCAGCACCGGCTCTTTGACCTCTGGCAGCTCTGGGAACGCGAGGTGCGCAAGATCAATCCCGAATCGTGCGTCATCCCAAACACCGGCGGCGCTCAGGGTTCGCTGGACATGCGGCAAATTGGCGAGCTGGCGCCGATGCTCGTGGCGGACCGCCAAGCGCGGCGGGGCCTTACCGCTCCGTGGGCCAATGGAAAAAACGGCAAGGAATATCGCGCCACGATGGGCCGCAAACCCATCATCGGCCTGTTCAGCGTGGGTCTGGAGGAACCGTATCGCTGGAAGGATAGCGTGCAGAGCGACGCGGAAATCCGCATCTGGGTGCTCGACGGAATCGCCAACGGCCTGCGTCCGTGGTTCACGAAATTCAGCGGCGTGCTCCATGACCCGCGCTGGCTAAAGGGCGTCGAGGACATCTACGGCTGGGCGCACAAAGTAGAACGGTACTTACGCCACGAAACGCCGATTGCGCGCGTGGCGTTGGTGTATTCACAGCAGACCACCTGGTTCTATGGCGGCAGCCGCGCGGTTGCGAAGGTCGAAGATCACGTGCTCGGCTGGTATCAGGCGCTCGTCGAAGCGCGAATTCCGTTCGAGATGGCGCACGACCGTCTGCTCGATGCGGCGCACGTGGGCCAGTTCAAGACTCTCATCCTGCCGAACATAGCCGCGCTGAGCGGTGCGCAATGCGGCCAGCTCCGTGCCTTCGTAAAAAACGGCGGCAGCGTGATCGCCACCTACGAAACCAGCCTGTACGACGAATGGGGCGTTCGCCGCAAAGATTTTGGCCTTGCCGACCTCTTCGGCGTGCAGTGGAACGGCCGCATCGAAGGGCCGATGCAAAATTCCTATCTCCGTCTCGAACACGAAGCGGCGCCGCACCATCCGCTGTTCAAGGGGCTGGAGGACGCCCCGCGCATCGTGAATGGTGTATCGCGCTTGGAGGTCGAGCCTCGGGAAAAGTTTGCACAAGCGCCTCTCACGCTGATTCCGAGTTACCCGGACTTGCCAATGGAAAAGGTGTTTCCTCGTCAGCCCAAAACGGACGTCGCTGGTGTGTATCTCCGGGAGCTCCCGTCTGCGGGTCGCGTCGCGTATTTTCCGTGGGACATTGACCGCACGTTTTGGGAAGTGCTTTCCGTGGACCACTTCAAACTTCTTCGCAACGCGGTCGAGTGGGCGACGAACGAACGGCCCATGGTCGAAGTAACCGGACCGGGCTTTCTCGATGTAACCGCGTGGCGCAATCGGGACGCCATCGTCATCCACCTGGTGAACTTGACCAATCCGATGGCGATGAAAGGTCCGTTCCGGGAGTTCATTCCCGTTGGCGAGCAAAGGGTGAAGGTCCGTCTTCCGGAGAGACTCCACGCGAAGGCGGCCCATCTTCTGGTTGCGGAGAAAAATCCGCGCGTTCAGCACAGCGGCTCCGAACTGACCATCACGGTGCCCTCAATCCTCGATCACGAGGTCGTGGCCATCGACGTTTAGTCGTGGAATCCTTGACGCCGCATTGCGCAATCGGACCCACCCGCTGCTTTGTTGACTTGCCACGGGGGAGGGGCCTAAGATTTTGCGTCCGAGGGTGGAGACCTCCCATCTGGTAGGCCAGACGGTTTCGCATTACCGCATCGAAGAAAAACTGGGCGGCGGCGGGATGGGTGTCGTTTATCGGGCGCGCGACACGATGCTCGACCGCAGCGTCGCGCTCAAGTTTTTGCCGGCCGAATCCACGAAGGACAAGCAGACCCTGGATCGTTTCCTGCGCGAGGCGCGCGCCGCTGCCTCGCTGAATCACCCCAACATTTGCACGATTCACGAGATTGACGAACAGGATGGCCAGCCCTTCATCGTGATGGAGTTGATGGAAGGGGACACGCTGAAGCACCGCATCGAGGGCAAGCCGCTGAAGACCGACCGCATTTTGGAGTTTGCCGCGCAGATTGCCGACGCGCTGGAGGCAGCGCATTCCAGAGGGATCACCCATCGGGACATCAAGCCCGCGAATATCTTCATTACGAACACGGGCCAGGCCAAGGTCCTGGATTTTGGTCTCGCAAAGCTGGCCGCCTCGCGGCACCGCGAAATGGAGACGGTTGGAGTTTCCGCGCAAGCGACCGCCGTCACGGATGATTTTCTGACCAGCCCCGGAACAGCGCTCGGCACCGTTGCTTACATGTCGCCCGAGCAAGCCCGCGGCGAGGAATTGGATGCGCGCGCCGATCTTTTCTCGTTTGGCCTCGTCATTTATGAGATGGCCACGGGCAAAGTGGCTTTCGGGGGAAGCACTGCGGCCGTGATCTTCGACGGCATTCTGCACGGGACGCCGCAGTCGCCGATGCGGCTGAATCCGGAAGTGCCCACCGAGCTGGAACGCATCATTAATAAGGCGCTCGAAAAAGAGCGCGACATGCGCTATCAGGCCGCCGCGGAAATGCGCGCGGACCTGAAGCGATTGAAACGCGACCGCGATTCGGGCGGCCGTGCCGCGGCAACGAAAAGCACAGCGGCATCCAGCGCCGGAGCCGCGGCGCAAACCGCTCCGGCGCGCGCGGAGAAGTCCGTGGCGGTGCTCTATTTTGAAAACCTGAGCAGCGCCAAGGAAGACGAATACTTCCGCGACGGCATGACGGAAGACATCATCACCGAGCTGGCAAACATCAAGGATCTGAAGGTGTTTCCGCGGCCCGCCATGCTGGCCTATCGGGACAAGTCCGTCACCGCGCCGCAAGTGGGTCAGGAATTGAAGGCCGCCTATGTGTTGGGCGGAAGCCTGCGCCGCGCCGGAAACCGTTTGCGGATTACCGCGCAACTCGTGGAGACCAGCAGCGGCCACACGCTCTGGGCGCAGCGCTACGACCGCGAACTGGCCGATATTTTCGAGGTGCAGGACGAAATTGCCCGCAGCATTGCGCAGGCCTTCCGCATCAGCCTGACGCCACAGGAACAAAAGCAAATTGCCCGCAAACCGACCGAGAATTCCGTGGCCTACGACTACTATTTGCGTGGCCGCAGCTACACGCGGCGCGAGAGCCTCGAATTTGCTCTGCAGATGTTCGAGCAAGCCATCAAGCTCGATCCTTCGTTTGCACTGGCGCACGCCGGCATCGCCAACGTATGCGGCATGTATTACGAACTCCATGGGCGCAAACCCGAATGGATTGAAAAGGGGGAAGCCGCCTGCAAGCGGGCGCTGGGGATTGATTCACAGTTGGCGGAGGGCCTTGTCGCCCGCGCGCGGATCGAATATTCGGTTGACCGTTACGAGGAAGCCATCCGGCATGCGCTCCTGGCAATCGAGCGAAAGCCGGATTGCGAAGGCGCCTACAACGTCTTGGGGCGGAGCTACTTTGCCTCCGGCCGCTTCCAGGAAGCTGCCGATATGGCGGAGCGCGCCATTGAGGCCAATGGGGATGATTACAACGTTTACATCCCGCTCGTGAATTCGCTGGACCGGCTGGGCAGGACCGAAGCGACGCGCGGTTATCGCGAAAAGGAGATGCTCGTCCTCGAGCGGCAGCTCGAAATGGTGCCGGAGGACGTTCGCGCCCGCTGCTTGCTGGCTGCCGATTACGCCAGTATCGGCAGGGGAGACGACGCAATCCGGCATATCGAAATGGCTGTGGCGCTTCGCCCCAACGCCTCCAACGTTCTCTACAATGCTTCCTGCACCTACGGCGTGCTGGGGAAGAAGAAGGACGCTCTGGCGATGCTGCGCCGGGCCAAAGAAGCCGGCTACTCCAATGAGAATTGGATTCACGAAGACCCGGACCTGCTCTGCCTCCATGGCGACCCGGAATTCGAATCTCTTTTTCCTTCCGTGCCCGATAAATCGTAGCCCGCTGACAAGTTGCGTGACCTCCGAACTCTTTCAAAGCATGATTCGCTTGTTATAGGTACAGCACGTTCCGTTTGACGAATTCCCCCAGCTTCTTCATCTTGGTAAGAGAAGGGGCGTCCATGCTTGGCTTGGGATATCTCTTTTTCCCCTGGGGCTTCATCGTGCAGATCATCGCCGTGGTGCACTTCGTGCGCCGGCGCCCGGAAACGTATTGGCTGTACGTGATCTTCTTCGGCGGCTTTATCGGCGCAACGGCCTACATTGTCGTCGAGGTGATTCCCGACGCTTCCTTACTGAAGGATGTGTTCCAGGGCTTTGGCCGCAGGTCGCGCATTCAGGCCCTCGAAATTCTAATTCTCGACAATCCGTCGGCGGGCAACTATGAAGAGTTGGGCGAGTTGTGCTTGGAGCAGAAGCAGTACGCGAAGGCGGGGAAAGCGTTTGACCGCGCCATCGCGGCGCGCAGCGATTCTCCGCACACCTTCTATCTGCGCGCGCAATGCGCCCTGGCGCTGGGAGAGGCGGCGGCCGCCGTTCCGGACCTTGAGCACGCGGTCCGTCGCGACCCGAAATTCGATTATTACCGCGCCGGCGGTTTGCTGGCGGACGCGTATGCGAAAACCGGCCAGGTGGAGCGCGCGGCGGCCCTCTTCGCCGACGTTACGCAGTTCTCGACCACGCCCGAAACACTTTACAACTATGCATGTTTCCTGAAATCGCAGAAACGGCTCGAGGAAGCGCGCGAGTGGACGGAAAAACTCCTGAACAAGAAGCGCACGCTCCCGCGCTACATGATGCGCATCGAGCGGCCGTGGTTCC
>JBGPGF010000084.1:0-12411 GCA_041483755.1 Terriglobia bacterium
GAGAAACGTTCCACGTGGAACAATCCACATCCCTCTCCATCGAGTGATGGACAGGAACATAAGCGTACGGGCCACCTCCACAATTTCACCTTATAGAATTTTAACCTGTGTGGAAGACAGAAACCGGTAGATGTCGGAATGCCGACTTATATCAAAAGTTCACGTCGTAATGTACCGCGGAGGACTAAAATCGCTCTTTCCTCTACGGACGGACCTCTTCATTGGGGAAAGTAACGAGCCTAAGAATCCGAACAGCAAGGTGGAGCTTCCTAGAACGGGACGTATTGCAACTACGTCAATTCGTCCTCTCCCCCAACAGTATGTATCGCTGCTGAGATTGAGGAACCAGTCGTGGCTCCTGCCAAGTCCAGGAAGGGTGCTTCCTGACCGCTTCCACGTCCTTGCCACCTATCCAAAGCAGGACGTTTCGCGCAGAAACCGATCGGGAAGCAGCCCAGAACAAGAAGGAGTCAAATTCGCCGAGGGCTCGCGAGCAGACATAGTCGAGAGGTGCGATTTCCTCCCCCAAGTCCTCATACCGGTTAACGTGGACCCGGACGCCGGATAGATTCAGTTTTCGGGCTGCTTCTGCAAGGAAAGTGGCCTTTTTGACGCTCGATTCAACGAGAAAGACCTCCAACTCCGGCCGGATGATCTTGAGCGGAATACCAGGGAAACCGCCCCCCGAGCCGACGTCGGCTAGCCGACCTCGCTCTAGAGGGACAAAAGTAGCAGCGTACATGCTCTCAAGTACGTGAAGCCGCAGAATCTCGAGAGGATCGCGAATGGCTGTGAGGTTTATCTTTCGATTCCACATCAATATAATGTCAATATAATCAATAATTTGCATTGCGTTCCGCGGATCGAGAGGTAGTCCATACTCACTTCCAACTCGTTTGATTGTTTCTGCGGTTAGCATGCGGTCAGACCAAGATCAATGCACTTTAACTGTATTATGTTAACCAACGTGGACTTCACAGTCTTCAATCTGCAAGAAACGCGGACCAACCAAGCCTGCCACCATATCAACACTCCCATGCCACAAAACGGCAGGGACGAGGCTCTGGTAGTGCATCCTCGCGAAACCGAAAAGAACACCAAGAAGAAGGCTGCTCACAAGGCCGCCGCGCCCCTGATAGATGTGCCCCAACCCGAACAATACCGCGGACGCGAGAATAACCGCAAAACTAGGCCAGCCTAAGCGAAGGAGCGCGGCAACGGCAAAACCACGATACAGGAACTCTTCGCAAAGCGCGGCGGTCACCGATAGGGCAAAGAAGACCAGTCGCTCAATTCCAGATCGCGGAAGTATACGCACCGCAATGCTCTGCATCAGCCCTCGCGCCTCGACGGGCAGCCGCCCCATGCGGCGCAGGTTTAACCACTGAAGCGCCCCAAACAGGATAGCACCTGCCATCCCTGCCAGTAGAGCATGAGTTGGCTCTCGTGAAACAAGGCCCAAGTCCACAGGCGTTAGGCCGCGGGCCCACCCTCGCCACGCTACTACGATCACGGCGATCCATTGGAAGAGAATCGTTGAGGCGTAGAGCGAAACACGTTCGAGCGAGGCAAATTGCGGCCGGGCCAGAAGCTTGCGCATGCGCGCATGACCCTTCCACGGCAACACGATGGCGAGTACCAAGAATATGAGCGCGAAATCCCAGGGCATCGCGTGATGAAAGCATGTTCTCCCGCGCAGCGCAACCTTCTCGCCTGCGAACGAGATGGCGAGTTTTTAGCGCGCCAGACGTGTCCGGCCAAAACAGCCGCGCCTCATCGCGGTACACTCAAGCCGGCCGATGGATACCATCACCCACGGAATCGCTGGCGCGCTGATCGGCAAGGCGCTATTTCACGGTGAAGATCTTTTCACGCTGCGTCCGATGACGCGTGAGCGAGTCGTCGCGTGGTCCGCCATGATCGGCGCAATTTTTCCGGATGCCGACACGTTTCGAGACGTCTTCTCCGACAACCCGCTTCTGGTGCTCACCTGGCACCGCAGCATCACGCACTCGCTACTCATGCTGCCGGTTTTTGCGCTCTCGCTCGCGGCGCTCACGCGCTGGGTTTCGCGCCGATTCGAGTGGGAGAGCCCGTCATTTGCGCTGCTCGCGTCTGTATACGCCGTGGGGATCTTGAGCCACATCCTGCTCGACCTCTGCAATAACTTTGGCACAATGATTTGGTCGCCCATCTTCTGGTCGCGCCCTGCCTGGGATCTAGTATTTATCTTAGACTTCTCTTTGAGCGGGATTCTGCTATTGCCGCAATTTTTGGCGAGCCTTTACCGGGAAAAACAAAACCTCCCGCGTCGCGGCCTTTTCCTGTGGTCGGTTAGCGCAGTGGCCGTCTTGTTCATTCAACGCGTTTCCGAAATTGCCGGATACCCAATTTCCGCGCTTTCCGCTGGGAGCGCCATCGCCCTTCTGTGTGCGCTGATCTTTTTGCCGGCGTGGCACGGTTGGGGCTTTGGCATTTCGCGGGCTGGGTGGTGCCGTGCGGGGCTTCTCGCGGCAACGGCCTATATCGGCGCAACTCTGCCGGCACATCATTTCGCGCTCAAGCGCGCGAGCGAATTTGCTTCTTTCGAGCATTTGGAGGTCGCGTCGCTCGCGGCGCTTCCTCAGCCGCCTTCCTTGTGGCGCTGGGACGGTCTCATCGGCACTCCCCGCGGCATCTACGCCCTAAGAATGGATCTTTCCGAGACTGCTCCATCCCCGGATCCGGCCGCGCAGTCCACCATAGAGTATCGCTACTACCCTGATGCCCCGGACAATCCCTTGATTCAAAAAGCCCGTCAAACGCGCGAGGTGCAGACTGTTCTTTGGTTCGCGCGCTTTCCCGTTACACGCTTTCACATGGAAGGGGACATCGGCGTGATGGAAATCTCGGACTTGAGGTTTCCCTCGCCGCAGCGCGGCGGGGCGTCACCCTTCACCTATCGCGTGCGCATGGATTCCGCGGGCCGGATACTTTCGCAGGGTTGGGTCCGTCAGTAAGGTGTTGCGGGGCGGGAAACCGCTTCAGACCCTGCGTTTCAGCGTGCAGGCTTTGCTTCGGCAGGATGAATCACGATTTGGCGCTCGTCGCCGGCGCCCACACTTTCTGTGCGAACACCCGGCATATCTTTGAGCGTCAGGTGAACGATGCGGCGCTCGCGCGGCGACATTGGGTTGAGGCGAAAAGGCTGTTTGCTGGTCTGCACGCGCTCGGCCGCGATTCTCGCCGTCATGCGCAGCTCTTCCAGGCGCAGCGCGCGGTAGCCGCCGCAATCGAGATGAATCTTCTCGTGAAAGGCGGGCTCCAGTCGCAGCGCCCGTAGCGCCAGATGCTCAAGCGCCTGGAGGACTTCCGCATTGCGCTCCAGCAATATGTCTTTATCATTTCCGTCCAGCTCGGCGAGGACTTCAACGGGTTCGGGTGACTCCGCCACAGCACCGGCAGCAGCCGTATGGATGACGACACGCAGGTCCCAACGCGAAGCGCGGATCACGTCTTCCAGGAATTTGCGCAGGGCTTGCGCCGCGGCGTCGCGGTCGAGCTTGCCGTCGCGGATGAGTTCGGGGGACATATCTTTTCGCCTGACGGCAGCCGCCGGCGCCTCGCCGCTATTTTTTGCCGCGGGACGCTTTCACCGGAGCGGGCGCGGGATGCGTCTTGTTCAAATACCATTGCTGGCCGATCCCGACTACGCTGCTCGTAAGAATATACAACGCCAGGCCGCTCGACAGCGGGAAAACAATGAACATTCCCGCCATCATGATGGGCATGAACTTCATCATCCGCTGTTGCGAGGGGTCGGCGGTAGCCATCGGCGTCATCTTGGAAACGAAATACATTGATGCGCCGACGCCGACAGGCAGAACGTAATACGGATCTTTTGCGGAGAGATCCGCGATCCAACCGTTAATCCAGGGCGCGTGGCGGAGTTCGATGGCAAACCGAATGGCCTGATTCAAGCCGAACCAGATCGGCATCTGCAGGAGCATCGGGACGCAACCGCCCACAGGATTAATCCCTTCACGCTTATAGAGGTCCATGACCTCCTTGTTCATTTCGGCCTTTTTCGGGTCGCGCATCGAATACTTCTTGTACCGTTCTTGGATCTGTTTGACCTGAGGGGCGATCCTCTGCATCTTTTGCGCCGTGCGATAGCTCGAAATCCGCAACGGAAAGAGCAGCATATTGATGACCAGCGTGAGGATGATGATCGCCCAGCCCCAATTGGGGATGTATTTGTAAAGCCATTTCAGAGATTGGAAGAGCGGAGCCGCGACGATTTCCAGCCAGCCAAATTCCACCAGGGCCTGCAGCGGCGGATTCATTTTCTTCAGGTCGTCGTAATCTTTCGGCCCAACGTACACGCGCAGCGAAAGCGGAGGAAAAAGTCCCGAGCCCGCGGCGGTTTCTCCCGGCTGGCGAATGGTCGTGGAACCGGCGGCCATTTCCGGCACCGGCTCTTGTGCTGTCTTGCCTTCGACCTGGATCGCGTGCTCGAGCTTCCAATACTGTGCCGTGACGCTGGCCGGTGGCGCGCCGCCCGCGGGAAGAAACACGGCGGCGAAGTAGCGATCTTCGATTCCAGCGTAATCGTTCCCGCTGGTTCTCGGTGCCGTCCCTCCGGGAGCGAGCAAATCCAGCTTCTTGTGGGGCAGGAGCTGAACCTTCCCGCCCGTGCTGTAGAGAATGCTTACCTGCTCGACCGGAATCGGATCATGAACAGTCAAATCGCCAAAGCCGCCGCGCCAGGCAATGGCATGTGGCAGGGGAATGTTATCGAACGCGACCGCTGTGTCCACGGTGACGGTGTAGCTATGATCGAAGTGAAATGTTTTGGTGACGACGAAGTGCCCGTCGCTGTACTCGAACTTCACTTCCGTGGGCGCGCGCAGAGGCCCCTCGGCGGGCGTGACCGAATAGAGAACCGAATTGGCGGCGCGCTCGAAATTGGCATCCGGCATGGCTAAAGAGAAAGGCCACCCACCCGTCTGCTCCGCCGCTTCAGGATGGACCACGTCAAGGATGCGCTGCGGCTTCGAATCGTCTTTGTATCTCTTGAGCTGCCAGCTTTTTACCACCGCGCCGCGATTTGAAAACTCGACGCGATAGAAGTCGTTCTCGACGACGATCGGGCGTTCTTGAGTATCCGTCTTGACGGGCGCGGTCTGCGCGAGAGGCTCCTTCAGCGCCGTGGGACCCTTCCCGGCGGCCGCGGTGCTTCCCGAAGGCACGATCGGCGCCGGTGAGTAGCCCGTACTTGCGGGCGACTGTGGTGCAGGTTGCGTCGCGGTAGCAGGCGGATTCTGTGCTGGCTGAAGCTTCGGCCCCAAAAATTTCGCCCAGCCGAAAATCACCAGCATCGAGAGGACCGACGCCAGCAAAATGCGCATCTCGGACGATAATTCCTTCTTTTTCTGCGGGTCGCTCACACACGCACCTCGTCTGCCGCAGAACAGGAACTTGTGGTGGCGGGTTGAAGCCCGGCACATTCCGTTTCATCCCGTTCCGGCACCGGATCGAATCCAAACTTGCGGGAAAGGGGATGGCAGCACAAAAGCCGGCGCAACGCGAGCCACGTTCCGCGCGCGACTCCAAAGCGCTCGATCGCCTCATAGGCGTACTGCGAACAGGTCGGCTGAAATCGGCAGCTTCCGCCAAAGAGGTGCGAAAGATAAGCTTGATACACGCGCACAGCGAACAACGCACCGCGCGCCGGCAGGGGCACGGCACGCCGTGCTTTTGCGGTCATACGGGTAGACCCGTCTGCATCAGCCGCAATAATTCCGCCGTCAGCGCGGAAAACTCCGCGCGAGCCACTTTGCTCCGCGGGTGAATGACGATGTCGCATCCTGTAGGTATCTCCCATCGGTGGCAGCGCACGATTTCGCGTACACGCCGCCGAATGCGGTTGCGCACCACCGCATTGCCTAACGCTTTTTTGATGCTGAATCCAAAGCGGCTTTGCGGCAGCCCGTTCGCGCGCAAAAAAATGGTGAAGTGGGCGCCGGAACGCCGCTGGCCCGCGCGGTACACGGTGTCAAAATCGCCGCGCCGCACCAGCCGTGCCTCGCGCGGAAACGTCTTTCCGGGCGGCTGCGCAGCGGTCGGCAGGCCCCGCGGATCAATCGGGCGTGAGGCGATGGCGGCCCTTCCGGCGGCGCGCCGCTAGGACCTTCCGTCCGCCCGCACTCTTCATCCGTGCGCGGAATCCGTGCGTCTTGCTGCGGCGGCGCACTCGTGGCTGATACGTTCGCTTCGGCAAAGCAATCTCCCCCGGGCCGTCCCAGCGGCCCCAATCAAAAGTAATAGTGTAGTCGGCCTCTTCAACCCGGTCAAGGAATGCGCTCACTGGCGGCTGCGTTTGACCCCTAGGAATCCGCAGCCTAAGATGAGGAATCACGTATCGCTAATCGAGGGACACTATTCACCTCAATGTTTGAGAACCTAACTGAAAAACTCCAGCGCGCGTTCAAGACCCTCCGCGGCCAAGGCAAACTCTCCGAAGAGCACCTCGACGCCGCGCTGGCCGAAATTCGCGTCGCGCTGCTCGAAGGCGACGTCAACGTCGGCGTCGCCGACGAGCTTCTCGCCAACATTCGCAAGCAAGCCCTGGGCAGCGAAGTCATGCTGCAGCTTTCGCCCGACCAGATGGTCGTCAAGATCGTGCGCGACGAGCTGCTCGCGCTGCTCGGCAAGCACGCCAAGCCGCTCTTTGCCTCGCGCCCGCCCTCGGTGTGGTTCCTCGTAGGCCTGCAGGGCTCCGGCAAGACCACCACGACGGGCAAACTGGCCAAATGGCTCGTGCTGCACGGCCATCGCCCGATCGTCGTCTCCACCGACGTCTATCGCCCCGCCGCGCGCGAACAGCTCGCCCAAGTGGCCAAGTCTGCAGGCGTGACGCTGTGGCCCGGCGCCGGCACGGACAAACCACTCGAAATCGTTCGCGGCGCGGTGAAGGAAGCCAAGCTCTCCGCCTCCGACGTGATCCTGGTGGACACCGCTGGCCGCCTGCACATTGACGATGAGCTGATGAACGAGCTCTCGATGCTCAAGCGCGAACTTTCACCCAGCGAAATGCTCTTCATAGCCGACGCCATGACCGGCCAGGACGCCGTGCGCTCCGCCGGGGAGTTCCACAAACGCCTCGGCCTCACTGGCGTTGTCCTCACCAAGCTCGACGGCGATGCTCGCGGCGGCGCTGCTCTGTCCATCAGCAAAGTCAGCGGCGCGCCGGTCAAATTCGTCGGCATGGGCGAGAAGTACGACGCGCTCGAAGCGTTCTACCCCGAGCGCATCGTCTCCCGCATCTTGGGCATGGGCGACATCCTTTCCCTCATCGAGCGCGCCGAGCAGGCTGTGGACGTGAAGGCGGCGGCCGAGCTCGAGCGCAAGCTGCGCCACAACGAGTTCACGCTCGAAGATTTTCGCGACCAGCTCCGCCAAGTCCGCAAAATGGGCCCGCTCGAGCAGGTCATGGACATGCTGCCCAAAGTCGGCCCGTTCGCGAATCTTCCCAAGGACGCCAAGGTGGATGAGGGCAAGCTGAAGCAGGTCGAGGCCATCATCAACTCCATGACCAACCAGGAGCGTCGCGACCATTCTGTCCTGGATGGCAAGCGCCGCAAGCGCATCGCCAGCGGCAGCGGCACGTCGGTGCAAGAGGTCAATCAGGTCATCAAGCAATACATGCAGATGAAGCAGATGATGAAGCAGTACGGCGCGCTGGCCCGCGGCAAAATGCGCGGCCTCGGCAAGCTCTCCGGCCTCCAGTAAGTCCACTAACTCCAGGCAATCTTGGCCGTCATGTTTCTGCAAGATACTCAATTAAAGGTGTTTAGATTCTTCTGAATCTTTCTTTACAACACCACGATTATGCATTATAATATATATGGGTATTGGAGCCTACCATGAAACTCAAGCTGCGCGCTGTCGGAACTTCCACGGGGGTCGTCCTCCCCAAGGAGTTTCTCAATCGCTTGAAGATCAAGAAAGACGACGTGCTCTTTGCGGTAGAAGCGCCGCACGGCTATTTCCTGACTCCCCTCGACCCGGAGTTGGAGGAACAGCTTAAGTTGGGCCGTGAAATCATGATCGAGCATCGAGACACACTTCGAGCGCTCGCAAAATGAACGAGCCACTCTGGCTCGACCGCCGAATAGTCCTTCTGCTGCACTCCGAGAGCCTTGCCGAGCATGGAGGGACCCCGGGGATTCGCGATGAGGGTCTTCTGGACTCAGCGCTTGCCCGCCCCCGCAACAAGTTCGCCTACGATACGGCGGCGGACATCGCGCAGCTCGCGGCGGCCTATGGCTTCGGTCTTGCCAAGAATCATACTTTTGTTGACGGGAACAAGAGAATCGCATTTGTGGCCACCGCGCTCTTTCTGCGTCTCAACGGTCATCGTCTTGTATCCAAACGCGCCGATGAAATTCTCACCATGCTCAGTGTGGCGGCCAGCGAGCTATCCGAGGACGAGTTTGCGGCCTGGATACGGTCTCACTCCGAACTTCGTCCGTAGGCGGACGCTCGCGTTTCTCTTCTGCGTCGCCGCCTCCGCTCGACTATAATGCAACGCGCGTCCCTGCCGAGCCGGCGCGACCTTCGGCCCAGTCTTCCGCGCGGGACGCCAACCATGCCACCGTATGATCTGATCGTCATCGGCTCCGGACCCGGCGGCCAGCGCGCCGCCATCCAGGGCGCCAAAGCCGGGAAGCGCGTCGCCATCGTGGAGCGGCAGTCCACGGTCGGCGGCGTCTGCCTCAACACTGGCACGATCCCCAGCAAGACCATGCGCGAAGCCGTTCTGCACCTCTCCGGCTTCTACTCGCAAAGTTTTTACGGCGCGAATTATCACGTCAAAGAAAACATCACCATGCAGGACCTGAACTTTCGCGTGCAGAGGGTGATCGAAAACGAAGTCGCCGTCACGCAGGACCAGCTCGCGCGCAACGGCGTCGAGGTCGTGCACGGCACGGGACAATTTGCGGATCCCCACCGCATCCGGGTCCAGAACGGCAACGGTTACGGAGAATACGAGGCTCAATACATCGTCATCGCCACGGGCACGCGGCCGTCGGTGAACCCCAAAGTCCCCGTCAATGGAAAAACCATCATCACCAGCGACCAGATTCTTTCCATGCCGGGAATCCCGAAGACGCTGATCGTCGTGGGCGGTGGCGTTGTCGGCGTGGAATACGCCTGCATGTTCGTAACGCTCGGCGTTCGCGTGATCCTGGTGGAAAAGCGCCCGCGGCTGCTGGAATTTGCCGATGCGGAAATGGTCGAGGCGCTCAGCTATCACCTGCGCGACCGCCGCGCTACGATGCGCCTGGAAGAAGAGGTGGAAAGCGTCGAGGAGTTGCCGGACGGCAAGGTCGCCGCCAATCTCGTGAGCAAGAAGCGCATCATTGGCGACGCGCTGCTCTACGCCGTCGGCCGCTCGGGTAACGTGGACGCCCTGAACCTCGCAGCGGCGGGCCTTGCGGCGGACGACCGCGGCCGCATCAAAGTGGATCACGAGTACCGCACCAGCCAGCCGCACATCTTCGCCGTAGGCGACGTCATCGGCTTTCCCAGCCTGGCATCCGTATCCATGGAGCAGGGCCGCATCGCCGCCGCGCACGCTTTCGGCCTGCCTGTCCAGACCGATCCGGCCGGCTATCCCTACGGCATCTACACGATTCCGCAGATTTCGTTTATTGGGAAAACCGAGCAGCAGCTCACGGAAGAAGACGTGCCCTACGAAGTCGGCATCGCCTACTATCGCGAGATCGCCCGCGGGCAGATCACGGGCCACACCGATGGGCGCCTAAAACTTCTTTTTCACCGCGAAACACTCGATATTCTCGGGGTGCACATCTTCGGAGAAGACGCCGCCGAGCTTTTGCATATCGGCCAGGCCGTCTTCCTGCTCAAGGGGAAAATCACCTACTTCATCAACACCGTTTTCAACTATCCTACGCTCGCGGAATGCTACAAAGCCGCCGCCTTCAACGGCCTCAACCGCCTTAAATGACGCTGTCCGCCGCTAAGCGCCCGCTTTCTTCCAGAGCTGCTGGAAAAGCCGCACAGTGTCCGGCGCGTGGCCGGCGTAGTGATTGTTGGCGAAAGCGAAAATCTTGATGCCGCGCGGCTGAAATTTCCGGCAGGCTTCCACCCATTCGCGCAGCTCGCGGTGGCGGTCCACGATAGTCTTGTCCCAGGACTTGGTCTGTTCCTCGATCCCTTTGCGGTCGCCGAGCCAGCGAATGTAGGTGAAGTCCGCCGTGATGGGGTCAATCTTTCGCAGCACGTCGCGCACCGAGGGCATCCAGGAGTGATCAATCAGGGCCAGCGCCACGCCGTGTTCCCGCAGCGCGTCCACGAACGCCGGCACGAGCCAGTATTTGTTGCGGATCTCGACCGCGAACCGGTACCCTCGTGGCAATTTTTTCAGGAAGGGCCGCAGCCGCGCCAGAAAATCGGCCGCGTTGCCGAATTTTGATTTGTTGAAATAGGGAAACTGAAAAAGAATCGGCCCGAGCTTTTCGCCCAGGAGGTCCATCACTTTCAGAAAGCTCAGAAGGTCCGCTTCACAATTCTCCAGGACCTTTTCGTGCGTGATCGTTTGCGGCACTTTGGCGGCGAAGATGAATCCTTCCGGCGTCTTCGCGTACCATCCGCGGACCGTGGGGGGTGACGGTGCGCGGTAAAATGTGCTGTCCAGCTCGACCGTATCGAATTGTTGCGCGTAGTAAGAGAGATATTCCGCCGGCTTCAGCGATGCCGGATAGAAGCTCCCCGGCCAGCCCTGCGCCGTGAAGGCCGAAGTCCCCAGCCGGATGACGGGTTTTTCCATAGGGCGCGATTGTATCCCAGCCACGGGGAGGCACGGGTAGGAACGAGCGGAAGGGGGAACTTGTGGTCACGGCAACTGGAGACGCAGCGCCGTTTTTGCAAAGGAGTCCAGCGAACCGTGCAATGTTATCGGATCGTAGGACTCGATAGCTTCCAGGCACTCCTGAATCAAACGGATGAGCGCCGTCATTCCGTTCTCATACTTCTCGGCATCAACGGCAGTGCCCTCGCGCAGCCGCACCAGGCTTTCAAAGTAGAGAGCGAAGAGGAGGAAGGCCCCGCCTCCGTCCATATCGGACTGAGCCAGGGATCGAGCTACCTGAGCTGCTTTGGAAAGTTCACTTGTGGAGCGCAGTCCCTGAGCGAGCAGACTATGAAACGCCGCGAGTTGTGCCAGAGGATCGCTCATCGCCTTCCAGCAGTTCGGAAGCCGCAAAGACCGCATGGTAATTGTACTTCAGCCGGAGCTTCGCGGAGCCACCTTCTTCCCGGTCCACCAGGCTAACCACCGCCACAACCCGGTAGCCCGCGTCTTCCGCGGCTCGAATGGCCTCTTCGGTGGAAGCGCCCGTGGTGCAGACCTCGTCCACGATCACTACGTCCTTAACGCCGCTGTTGCTGGCGATGCCTTCGATCTGCTTCATCCGGCCGTGCTTCCTGGCTTCCTTGCGAACGAGGAACCCGGGCAAGGGGCTGCCCTCCAGCGCGCTGACAATCGCCGTTGCGGAGACGATGGGGTCCGCCCCCATGCTCAGTCCCCCGATGGCATCCGCCTTGATTTTGTGGGAGTTGAGAAGCTCCAGGATCGCATAGCCCGTCAGCAGGGCTCCCGCAGGATCCAAGGTAGTCAGCTTGCAATCCAAATAGTAGTCGCTCGTCTGACCGGAGGAGAGGACGATTTTCCCGCGAACGAGGGATTTTTCTATCAGAAGTTTCTTGAGTTGTTCGCGACGGTCCATTACGGCGCTCGATTGAGCTTGCTTCACGATACCACAGTCCGGCTCGCCCATTGCACGTGAGGGAACTGTTCGAACGGGGAAAATGGAACGCGGCGTGTGGGCGTTCAACCGGCGGTGAAGTCGTGCTATCTTAGTAGAACCCTCTGTTGTGCCGGGGGTAGCAGTCTGCTCGCCGCCGTACCGCTGGGGCGTGGTCCAACCGGTAGGACACCACACTGTTAATGTGGATGGTGAAGGTTCGAATCCTTCCGCCCCAGCCAATTTCCACTCTAAATCTCGTATTCGTACTTTGCTTTCATCGCAATTCGGTGAAGTATGCCACGAAGTATGCGCTTCCAATCGAGTTCCGAACTAGTCCTGCAGGACTACGCTGCGGAGGCCATGATGGACGATCAACCCAGCTTCACTGTTGTAATCGATAAAGCCAAGCTTCCTAAACTTATTCATGAAATGATTAATCCGCGGCCTGGTTGTGCCAACCATTTGTGCCAAGTGTTCCTGACTAATCCCGGGAACTACACTTTCGGCCGTGCTCTCCTCGCCAAAATGGGACAGCAACAGGAGAATCCGAGCCAGGCGCTTCTCGCTGGAGTTGAAAAGCTGGTCGACGAGATCC
>JBGPGF010000085.1:0-12351 GCA_041483755.1 Terriglobia bacterium
GGCTTTGCCTCGGCGATCATCCGTCGTAGTTCCTTGCCGGCGCGGCCCGGGGCAGGACGGAAGAAATCGATCCACACGGAACTATCCACCAGGATCAAACGCGGTTTCTCCGCATGGTCTTCAAATCGCCCTTCCAGGCGCCGCTCCCGTAGAACCGGAGGATTCCCTTCCGGCTCTCCGACCGTACGAGTAGCTCCAGGGCCCGGCCCACGATTTCCCGCTTGGTCTTGAGCCGCGTGAGCTTGCGTGCCCGGCGAACCAAGCCGTCATCAATCTCAATGTTTGTTCTGCTCATGAAGATACTATACACCAATTCCTGTAAATTAGGTGTATGCCCGGCGGCTGGCAGTAGTTCCTGTCGCTTATGCTGACCCGCTCTGGCGTGCCTTCGCAAACCGGCCTCCGCAACGCCTCTCTTTGGGTGCCGGGCTTGAGATGTGGACACAGCCCGACCGAATGATGTCTAATCCAGCCAGACGCTTTTATTCTTTGGATTTCGGAATGAACTACTGGCTAGACCTCTTTACAGGAACAACTTGGCGGGAGTTTAGGGACGCCGGGGCGAATGTGTCCGGATTTCGTCCCAGGCAGGTAAAGACAGCCAAGCGAATGAAAAAGGGAGACATTTTCCTATGCTATCTGACGGGGGTCATGCGATGGGTCGGGGCACTGGAAATTGCTGGGGCCAGCACCGACACCAGAAAAATCTGGAAGGAGCAGGATTTTCCAGTTCGGTTCGAGGTAAAGCCGCTTATTCTGCTTGACCCTGAACATGGCGTTCCGATGGAGCAGTTGGAAGGCCGTGTAAGGTTTTATAGGGGCCCGAAAGACAGGGGCAAGTTCAACGGATTTGTCCGCAGCAGCCTGAAATTGTTCGATGACCCAAAGGATGGGGAACTAATTCTTTCAATGCTCCACGAGGTGGAGAAGAACCCCGTTTCCCGCCCAGTGGACCCGAAGAAGCTAGCAAGAAAGCCCCTTTACAAGGTTGAGCCGAAAAAAGGAACAGGCAGGCAGGTAACTCTTGTGAGCGTGCCAGAACCTGAAGAAACGCCCGCGACTGCGGTTTCTGAGACGCAAGAATCCACCGAATCAGCAACAACTCGGCATTCAGAGATTCAGTATCAGCTCTTGACGTTAGGCGCGGAACTGGGACTTGATGTTTGGGTAGCCCGAAATGACAGAGGACGGAAATGGAATGGTACGGCACTTGGTTCACTGTCGAGAATGCTTGATCAGCTGCCCACGCAGTTCAATGAAGCAACGACGCGCACGATTGAACTGATTGATGTCCTTTGGCTCGCTGGCAACTCCATCGTTGCTGCTTTTGAAGTGGAATGTACAACCTCCATTTATTCTGGCTTGCTGCGCATGAGTGACCTGCTCGCGTTGCAACCGAATTTGGATATAAGCCTGTACCTCGTAGCTCCAGATGACCGTAGAGACAAAGTTGAACAGGAACTCTTGAGGCCAACGTTCAGTCTCCGGGAAAAGCCACTGGCGAAAATCTGCGGGTTTCTTTCGTTCAACATTCTGTGCGAGAAATTGGCGGGCATTCGAAGACTCGGACTTAGCGCATCTTTGAAACCTACCTTCTTGAAAACAGCGGCAGAGTTCTTCGGCGTGAACGAAACGAGCGGCGAATGATCGGGGTCAAGTACGTTAGCTTAGCGGGTAGGCATGCCTTTGATTTGAGGACTGGGCTTTGCTCTGCGGGCGCCGCATCCCTTTGCGCAGTCCCAGCAAACGGTGCGGATTTAGAGTTAACTTCCGGCCACAACCCAATCGCTTTAGTACCCCTCTGTTCGGCCCTCCCTCGCAACCCATGACCCAGATGCGCAGTTTTCCACAGCCCATTCGAATACTGATTAGTATACGCTTGACAGTCCTAGTACGCTTGTGTTAATATGGGTTGTGTCTGCCGCACCTCATGCTCACTGCTCCGCTCTGCCTCCTCTGCTTGCTATGAGTCATGAACCACAAGTCCTGATTCTCCAATCACTTGCGCACTCTTGGGCATCCTACGTGTCCCACAGGACGCCACCTATCTTCCGTGCTTTCATGCGCTTGCGCACTCTTTTCGTCGCAACAGGGGGGTATACCCTCCTTCCCACCGGACACTCGCCACTCGCTTGCCCCCCGCAGCTCCGTGTGCGGAGGAGGGCTACCCCTCATTCGCTGCTAAGGCCTGTAGAATCCGCACTTACGCAAAATCCGTCCGCAACCCCTTTAGAATCCGCACATGCAAATTCATCGTTTTTAAACCCTTTGGAATCCGCACTTACAAGAAAACAGGGGGGTGGGTGGGGGGGGGTGCCACCTGGCCTTCCCAAGCGAGGCGCCAAATGATTTCAGTCTTTGATCAGGGTGGGAACGGCGAGGAGGCAGTTTCCTTCGGCGTGCGTGACGGAAACGTTGAGCCAGAGATTGGCGGGGTAGGAGCCATCCACACGGACGCGAAGGTAGTGGGAGGAGAGTGCGTCGGTGGCTGAGGCGGCGACTTCGGGCGGCGTGTGCAGGGTGAGGACACGAAAAGTTCGCCCGATTTGGGCACGTTGAAATGTGGCAGACTTTTCCGCGGCCAGGGCGCGCAACTCGCGGGCGCGGCGCTGGATGATTTGCGGCGGGACTTCGTCCTGGAGGCTTGCTGCGGCGGTGCCGGGACGCTTCGAGAACGAAAAGACGTGCAGATAGGTGAAGGGAAGAGCGCGGATGAAGGCGAGCGTGGCGGCGTGGTCGGCTTCGGATTCGCCGGGGAAGCCGGCGATGACGTCGGCGCCGATGGCGGCGTCCGGCAATTGCTCGCGAATGCGCAGAATGCGCTGGGCGTAGTGTTCGGCGCGATACCAGCGGTGCATGGCGGCGAGGATGCGGTCGGAGCCCGATTGGAGCGGAATGTGAAAGTGCCGGGCGATGCGGTCGGTACCGGCGAAGAGATCAATCAGCTCCTGCGAGACGTCCATGGGCTCGATGGAGCTGACGCGGAGACGCTCGACGGAGGATTCGCGGAGAATTCGTTGCAGCAGGTCCAGGAATGCAACGCGCGGGGAAAGATCGCGGCCGTAGGAGCCGAGGTTAATGCCGCTGAGGACGATTTCGCGCGCGCTGGCGGCGGCGAGAGCGCGGATCTCGCGCAAGACTTCGGCGGGCGGGAAGCTGCGGCTGCGTCCGCGAACAAACGGAATCACGCAGTAGGAGCAGCGGCTATTACAGCCATCCTGAATCTTGAGGATGGGCCGCGTGTGGCTTGCCTCGATGCCAACACCCGAGGAATCTGGTGCGGTGTCGCCGCCAAAGACCGGCGCGGAGAAAACGCTGCTCTGTCCAAAGATGTCGCTTGTAAGGATTTTCGCGGGACCACTGGCGAGCGACATCGGATCGGCGTGCAGCGCCGCCACGGGGACGAAACTGGCAGAGCTGGCGGCGGGCATCGGATTCGCAGCCCGCTGGGTGACCAAGCGCGGAATTTCCGGCTTGTGCGAATTGCCGACGACCCAGTCCACGCCGGGCAGGGCGGCAACCTCTTCGGGAGCGCGCTGGGCGTAACAGCCGGTGACGATGACTTGCGCCGCGGGATTTTTCCTGCGAATGGAGCGGATGGCTTCGCGGGCCTGGGCGTCCGCTGCGGCGGTGACCGTGCAGGTGTTAAAGACCACCACGTCCGCCGCGGCGGAATCCGCGACCGCGGTGCAACCGCGCTCGCGCAGTTGCCGCTCGATGGCCGCGGCGTCGGCCTGCGTGGCGCGGCAGCCGAACTGTTCGATGAAAAAAGTGGCCATAATCGGGAAATCCCGCGCTGCGGTTCGCGACAGTAGGATACCTGCCGGAGTTTGGATCGGCAATGCGTGGCGGATGGCGTTGCGAGTGGGAGGCACTCGCAAATTGCTTTACTTGCTTGCGGGCGGGCCGCTACAATCTCCGCGCGACCATGCATCCATCCCGACGCTACCCATCCGCGCTGGACGACCCGAAAATTTCCGTGGTCATGGCCGTGTACAACGAGAGAGGAACGATTGAGGAGATTTTGCGGCGGGTTTTGGCAACGCCGATGCGCAAGGAAGTGGTCGTCGTGGACGACTGCTCGACGGACGGGACGCGGCAGCTTTTGGAAACGATGGCGCAACGGCAGGCGCGCGGTGACGCCGAAGGGCCGGCGAATGACGGCGACGCACCGGTACCGCTCACGGGCCTGCGATTTTTCTTTCAGGAGAAGAATCAGGGTAAAGGCGCGGCGCTGCGGCGGGGGTTCGCGCAGGCCACGGGCGAGATTGTATTGGTGCAGGACGCCGACCTCGAATACGATCCGCGCGATTATCCGAAGCTGCTGGAGCCGATCCTCGACGGGCACGCCGACGTGGTTTACGGCTCGCGGTTTCTGGGCGGGCCGCAGCGCGTGCACTATTTCTGGCACTACGTCGCGAACAAATCCCTCACGCTGCTTTCCGACATCATGACGAATCTGAAGCTCACGGACATGGAGACCTGTTACAAGGCGTTTCGCCGCGAGGTGCTCGCCGGAATCAAGCTGCGATCGAACCGCTTCGGCTTCGAGCCGGAAGTGACCGCCAAGATGGCCAAGGGCCACTGGCGCGTCTATGAAGTGCCCATCAGCTATGCAGGCCGCACGTACGAGGAAGGAAAAAAAATCACCTGGCGCGACGGCGTGCAGGCGCTATGGTGCATTTTGCGGTACAGCTTCTTCGACTGACCGCTTGCCCTGCTGAAGCGGATCACCCGTAACCCTTCGGATGCGCCTGCTTCCATTTCCATGCCGAAACGATAATTTCATCCAGCGTGGAATGTTGAGGCTCCCAGCCGAGTTCGCGATGAAGTTTTTCCTTGCTGGCGACGAGGACGGCGGGATCGCCGGGGCGGCGCGGGCAAGGATTTTGCGGGATGGTGCGGCCGGTGATTCTCCGCGCGGCCTCGATCACTTCCAGAATGGAGTAGCCGCGGCTGTTGCCGACGTTGTAGGCCGTGCCTGCCACGCGGCTGATTTCTTCGAGCGCGCGCACGTGCGAATCGGCGATGTCCAGCACGTGGATGTAGTCGCGGAGGCAGGTTCCATCCGGCGTGGGGTAGTCCGTGCCGAACACGTCAATGTAGGGCAGCGCGCCAATGGCGGCGTCCAGGACGCGCGGAATCAGATGTGTTTCCTCGCGATGCGCTTCACCGCGCTCGGCGGAAGCTCCCGCGGCGTTGAAATAGCGTAAGGACACGAACTGCATTTCCGCGTACTTCGCATAGTCCGCGAGAATTTGTTCGAAGACGAGTTTGGATTTGCCGTAGGGATTGATGGGATTTTTGGGGTGGTCTTCGGGGATGGGCACAATCTGCGGCTCGCCGTAGGTGGCGGCGGTGGAAGAAAAAATAAATTTCTTCACGCCGTGACGGACCATGGCGTCAAGAAGATTTACGCCGCAAGCCACGTTGGCGAAGTAGAAGGTGCTGGGCTCGCGCACCGATTTCGCGACGAGAGCTTCGCCGGCAAAGTGCATGACGGCGTCCGGGCGATGGCGGGCGAAGACTTCTTCAATCTGCGCGCGTTCAGCGAGGTCGGCCTTGCAGAACGCGGCTTTGGAGGGAACCGCGGCGCGGTGCCCTTCCTGAAGATTATCGAGCGCGATGACGTTCATTCCCCGCGCCAACAGCACTTCGCTGCAGATGCTGCCGATGTATCCCGCCGCTCCTGTGACCAGAACTTTCACGCCGCCTCTTCCTCCTTGGTTTCGAGATGGCACACGACACGAAAAGACAAGCTATCAGGAAGCCGCAGTCTTGTCAGCGGAAAACCAAAACACGCGAATCTCTCGTGCCACATACGAGAGAGTTTGCGGGCGGGAGACTACGGTTGGGCACGGCGCTGGAAACAGAGCAGGATGAGGTCGGCGCGGCGGCGCACGCCGAATTTGCTGAGAAGATTCGAAACGTGGAACTTGACGGTACGCTCGGCAATGTTGAGTTTACTGGCGATTTCCTTGTTGGCAAGATTTTCGAGCAGGGACTCCAGAACTTCCTGCTCGCGGCGACTGAGGTTGGTGACCGAATCCGTTTTCAGGCGGCGGCCCTGGCTGGTGAGGATGGAGTCCACAAAGCTGGATAGGACGGAACGCGGCACCCAAAATCCGCCGGCGGCCACCAGGGGAAGCGCGCGCTGAAGCTGATCGCGCGCCTCGACGTAAGTCAGCAGTCCCTTCACACCCAAACGAAGCATCGAGTAGCTATTGGCGTCACTATGCTGTTCTCCGACGACGAGCAATCGTGCCCCGGGCTGCCGTTCGAGAAGATTCGTGAGGAGCGCTCCGGTAGCCTGCTTGGCCGCGTGAGCGTCCACGACGTAGACCTGCGCCTTGGGCGGATCGAAGTTGCGCATGTCGGGAGCGAGGGTGGATTCGAGCTGCTTGGAGATGACCTTGAACTGCGGCTGTTTGCCCAAAAGACGTTCGAACTCGCCGAGCACCAGAGGGTGCGGCGAAAGTATGCAAACGGTGAGACGGCTGGATGCGCGCTTTGTGCTCACAACCAATCAGCCTAGTGAATTCCGCGCGAAGGGGCAAGGCTCTTCGTCCCGGCTGTACACGAACTGTTACGATGCCGCAATTCTCTCTTCATGGCGCGGGACTTCGCGTAAAAGGATGTCCGCGATGCGCTCGGCGGCATGGCCGTCCCAGAGCGGCGGAATGCGGCCGGTCTTGGCCTTCCCGGAGAGAACCTCGCGCGCCGCGGCAAGAATCTTTTCCGGCTGCGTTCCGACAAGCTGGTTGGTGCCTTGCGAAATGGTGATGGGACGCTCGGTGTTTTCGCGCAGGGTCAGGCACGGAACTCCCAGCGCAGTGGTCTCTTCCTGGATGCCGCCGGAATCGGTCAGAACGAGCGTGGCGCGGCTGAGCAGGCAGAGAAAGTCGAGATAGCCGACGGGCGGAATCATGCGGAGCTGGGGATGATGGGCAATGCCCGCATCGGCGAGGCGCTGCTGCGTTCGCGGATGGACCGGAAAGATGACCGGAAGTTCGCGGGCGACTTCGCCGATGGCTCTGAGCAGATCACTGAGCTTTTCGACCGAATCCACATTGGAGGGGCGGTGCAGGGTCAGGACGGCGAAGCGCCGCCATGCGGCGCCGTCCATCAAGTTCAATTTCTGACCGACGTCTGATTTTTGCGCCACGGGGAGGAATTGCCGCAGGGCGTCAATCATGACGTTTCCGACGAGGTAGATGCGCTCGCGGGGGCGGCCTTCCTTCAACAGATTCTCGATGGCGTCCTCTTCGGTGATGAAAAGATAGTCGGCGAGAGCATCGGTGAGGATGCGATTGATTTCCTCGGGCATGGTGCGGTCAAAGCTGCGCAGGCCGGCTTCCACATGGGCGACGCGAATGCCAAGCTTCACGGCAGCGAGGGAAACGGCGATGGTGGAATTGACGTCGCCGACGACGAGGACCAGATCGGGGCGATGTTCGACCAGCACAGGCTCGACACGCTTGAGGATTTCCGCCGTCTGAGAGGCGTGGGAGCCGGAGCCGACTTCGAGGTTCACGTCGGGCGCGGGAATGCCCATCTGGCGGAAGAAAACGTCGGAAAGCCTCTCGTCGTAATGCTGGCCGGTGTGAACGAGGACGGGCTCGATCTCGCCGCGGCTCTTCATGGCCCGCATGAGCGGCGCTATCTTCACCAGGTTCGGGCGAGCGCCAACGATGTTGATGATTTTCAGACGGTGGCTCATGGACTGTTTCGAGTCGCTATGGGGTTGCCGTTTTCCAGTGAATGAAAAACCTCGCAGAACTGTGCCGGGCACTGCAAGCCGTGCTCAGGCTGCAACAGCACTAGGAGCCTTCGCGGCTGCCTCCCACCGGGGCATCTCCCGGGGCCGCTTCCGGGCCGCGCCAAACATTTTCAAATTTTTCGAAAAGCCAGTTCTCCTCGACGTTTAGATAAAGAGCGAGGGAATGCCGCTGCGCCGCCGTAGGCTCGCGATAGCCGTGGATGATCTTGCTGAGCAAGGTCTCATCCAAACCGAGGTCACGAGCCATATGGTTCTGGCGCAGGCCTCGTTTGAAGATTTCAAATTTCAGATTCGCATACATAGTGTCTCCCCGATGTCGTGCCCGAAAACGAAGCGCGGCCGGTGGGGACACACCGGAAGCGGATCAAGCGCCTTCTCCGGCGGAATCGGGCACGCCGCCATAGCGGTGATGATTTGCATTGCCGCTCTCCCGGGACATATTGAACACGGAGCCAAGCAGCTTGCGCGAATCCACCTGCACCGAGGCGCGGCGGAGCAATTCCCGGTTGGTCCGGCCACCGCGGATAACCAGCAGCACGCCGTCACATGCAGCACTGATCAGCTCGAAGTCCGAAAGAGGGAGGATCGGAGGCGAATCCACAAGAACGAGCTTGAACGTTTCGCTGGCCCAGCCGAGAAATTCCTTCCAGCGCTGTGTGGCGAAGAGCTCGGCGGGGGCTTTGGTCGCGCCGCCTCCGGTCAGGACACACAGGTTCGGGAGATCCGTGGACATGATTGCCTGCTCGTAGGTGGCCTCCCCGCTGAGGATCTCCGAAAGGCCGGGGCCGGATGGAGTGCCAAGCAAATGGGAAAGCCCGCGAGTGCGGAAGTCTGCGTCCACGATCAGCACGCGCAGATTCGGGATCTGCGTGCAGCAGAGCGCAAGATTCAATGTGGTGAGGGTCTTACCTTCGCCGGGGAGCGCGCTGCTCAGCACAACCGAGCGGATCCCCTGCGCGGCCTGCAAGCGGAGCAAGCGCGTGCGCAGCATCCGGTAGGATTCCGCGGCAGGGGCCATGGCCTCGTCGCGCCGGGTGAGCAGGGGAGCGTCCTTTGGATTTGGAAGCTTAACCATGCGGGTCTCGCGCAGCCGCGTGGTGGCAACCTGCTTGGCCACTTCCTCGCCCTGCTGTACGGTGGCGACAAGCTGCTCAACATTCAATTCAGGGGCGGTGCCGGACCACTGTTCGGCTTTGTTCGTCTCGTCGAAATAACGGCTCATTGACTACTCCTGTGCGGCCCTGCGGGCACGCTTCATCGCCTGGATCAAAACATCTACGGCAGAGTGGAGTGCCTGCGGCTGGGGAATATCATCGGCGACTGGTTCTTGCGTTTGAAGAGCGAGATCGTTTTGCGAGTCGCCTTCTCCGTTCAGCCCGAGACTCACGGCGACCTCTTCCACCATGTCGGGCTCAACGTGCTTTCTCTGGGTGCGTGCGCCAAGACTTAAGGCGCCGTCGCAAACCAGGTTGATCACGCGGGGCACTCCGCCGGAAAAGCCAAAAACCGCTTCGAGCGCCGGCGAGGTGAAGGGAGCGGGGCCCCGCAGACCGGCTGCGTGCAGCCGTTCGGCGATGTACGCGCGCGTCTCGACCAGGCTTAGAGGCCGGAGCGTGCAGCGGCTGGCAATGCGCTGCTGCAAAGCCGCCATCTCCTTGCGCCGCAGCATGGGGTGGATTTCTGGCTGGCCCGAGAGAATGATCTGAAGCAATTTTCCACCGTAAGTGTCCACGTTGCTCAGGAGGCGCACTTCTTCGAGCAGGTCCATGCTGAGGAGGTGGGCCTCATCCAGAAGGAGGACCGTGACGCCGTTCTGGCGCTGCGTGTCCAGCAGCATCTTGTGCAGGGCCTGCAGCCTGCGGGGTTTGCTAAATCCGGCGGAGGGCACCTCAAACTCGTCCAGAATGGCCTCGAGGAATTCATCCCGTGAAAGCGTGGGGATGACAATGAACGCGGAGCGTATCTGGCCGCGCACCTGAGACTTTTCCGACAGGATGCGCAACGCGGTGTGCAGGATGGTCGTTTTGCCCGTGCCGACCGGCCCGGTGAAGAGCATCAGACCGCGCCGCATCAAAACGCCCTCGAGCAGAACGGAGAGCGCCTCGCGGTGGGGTTCCGCCAGATGGAGGAATCGCGGGTCCGGCGTCAGCCGGAACGCTTCCTCCTTGAGGTTGTAATAGGCCGTGTACATGATTTAGAGCGATCTCCCGAACATGGAGAGTCGGTCACCCAATTCCTCAGCTATCTTCAGCTGGGAACCCCTGCCGAGCGAGTCGGCTACGTGCGGGCGCCGAATGTCGTATTCGCGCATCTTCCAAATCGCGAATCCGCTACCATGTTCCAGAAGCGGAGAACGAAGGGCCCAATTCACAAAATGGGTACCTCCGCGAGCTGGGAGTTGAAGCTCATAAGTCCTGGCAACAATTTTCTGTTGGGATAGGAGAGCAGGTCGCCTTCCATTTGCCCTTCCATTCTCCGACTGCCTCAGGACAATAAGTACTGTACTTTCTATAATATACAATGGCGCTGGAGGCGTGGAATTCGGCCTGGGGCTCTTAAGGCCGGATGTGGGAATCCATTTCCCCACTGTATCCCAGGAATGTCCCTCGGCTAGCCCTGCTCAGGCCAGGCTGCTCGCTATCCCCCCCTCCGGGGGGGGCCGGATCAACTGCACCGCGACTCCCTCCCGGAATCGGGACATTGGAAGCGAGCTACCGGCAGGATCATAGGCAAGAGCACATTCTCCTGAGGAGATATCTACAAGCGTTCGATTCCGCGCGGCAGAGTGCGTATAATGTTGCATTAACCCCCGAGTCCGGCGAGCGCAACCGGCTGGCGCTGGCTGCCCAAAGGGGGTTGCAAGGAGTTACGGCCTTCCAGCGGATGCAAAACCTCACAGAAAAGGCTCGGGCGCTGAGAGAGCTTCTCTCCGAGCGGATTCTTGTGCTCGACGGCGCCATGGGCACGATGCTCCAGCAGTGCCACCTGACGGCGGCCGATTTCGGCGGAGCGGCGCTGGAGGGCTGCAACGAAAACCTGGTTTGCACGCGGCCCGACGTTGTGCTGGAGATTCACCGGCGCTATCTCGACGCCGGCTCCGATATTATTGAAACCAATACATTTGGCTCAGCGCCTATCGTGTTGGCCGAATACGGGCTGGCGAGCGAGGCGCGAGAATTGAGCCGCCGTGCGGCGAAGCTTGCGCGGCAGGCGGCGGATGCCGCTACGACTTCAGCCAAGCCGCGATTTGTTGCCGGCGCGATGGGGCCAACCACCAAGGCCATTACCGTCACCGGAGGGGTGACGTTCGACAGGCTGCGCGAGTCCTACTACATCCAAGCGCAGGGGCTAATGGAAGGAGGAGCCGACCTTCTGCTCCTTGAGACCTGCCAGGACACGCGCAACATCAAAGCTGCGATTCTGGCGATTCAACAGCTCTCGAGGGAGATCGGCAGCGATATACCGTTCATCGTATCCGTGACGATCGAGCCGATGGGAGCGATGCTGGCTGGGCAAGACGTTGAAGCCATGTGGGCGTCACTGCGCCACGCGCGGCCGCTGGCCTTCGGAATGAATTGCGCCACCGGGCCGGAGTTCATGACCGATCACATCCGCACGCTGAGTGAACTCACCAGCGAATACGTCTCCTGCTACCCGAACGCGGGGCTGCCGGATGAAGAAGGCAAGTATCTGGAAACGCCGAGTTCGCTGGCGGCGCAACTGGAAAAATTCGTGGACCACGGCTGGCTGAACATCGTGGGCGGGTGCTGCGGTACGACCGAAGAGCACATCCGGGCGATCGCGCAAATGGCGGAGGGCAAGAAGCCGCGGGTGCGTCCGGCGAAGGCGCATCGCGCGATTTATTCGGGGATTGAGGCGATCGAGGCCGAGGAGAGCACGCGGCCGCTGCTGGTCGGCGAGCGCACGAACGTGATCGGTTCGCGGCTGTTCAAGAATTTGGTGGCGGAAGAGAAGTGGGAAGAGGCCAGCGAGATTGCGCGGCGGCAGGTGCGCGGCGGGGCGCACATCGTGGACGTGTGTTTGCAGAGCACGGAGCGCGACGAGAAAAAAGATATTCCGCCGTTCTTTGAAAAACTCATCCGCAAGATCAAAGTGCCGGTGATGATTGACACGACCGACCCGACAACGCTGGCGCTGGCGCTGACCTACAGCCAAGGCAAGGCGATCATCAATTCGATCAATCTGGAAGACGGCGAAGAGAAATTCGAGCGCGTGGTGCCCATTGCGCGCGAATTCGGCGCAGCGGTTGTGGTGGGGTGCATTGACGAAGACCCGAAGCAGGCGCAAGCGTTCACGCGCGAGCGAAAGCTCGAAATCGCGCGGCGATCGCTGAAGTTGCTGACGGAAAAATACGGCCTGGCCCCTGAAGATATCATTTTCGATCCGCTGGTTTTTCCCTGCGCGACGGGCGATGAGAATTACATCGGCGGCGCGGTGGAGACGATGGAAGGCATCCGGCTGATCAAGAAGGATCTTCCTGACGCGCGGACGATTCTGGGAATTTCGAATGTTTCGTTCGGATTGCCGCCGGGCGCGCGCGAAGTGGTGAA
>JBGPGF010000086.1:0-12330 GCA_041483755.1 Terriglobia bacterium
ATGTGAGCGTGCTATCGCGTTTCGCCATGAAGATTTTCTCCTCGGCGCGAACAGCCCGGCTCCGGACCAATTCGCCGCCTGAATACGCAGAATGCTTACTTTGCAATACCATCGAAAACCTGGCTTCTCAATCAAGTAAACTCCCGTAACCAGCCTCAGGTAAAGACCTTAGTTGCAGGCAAGACCCCCACTACGAGAAGTCCACTTACCAGGTTGTTGAAAGGCTTTTTTTAGGCGGGTGACGCTTTAGATCCTCGATTCCACGTAAGTCTTTGAAATTCCGACCGGTATTGTTTTCGATCCCCACCTATCGTGGAGGATTTTTTTAACCCGATCGCGGTTCTGATGAAGGGTGCCAACCCGCCTTCCGCGTGGGAACAACTGAAGGAACATTAAGTGTTTCTGACTGCTCTAAACGCTACTGGATGCTCCCGAAAATGCCTCGTAAGTCCTTGACAATCCTTTCTCTGCAGATTTGCCAAGGTTCAGGTGTCTGTTCGACTCTCGTTTCTTGGGTAGGTTGAGTCATCGGCTTGCCATCCGCACCGCGAAATTTGACCCAAAGCCGACATCGAGTTTCATGCAGCGAGGAAGAACACAACGAAGGAATTTCGGCACCGAGAAAAATGAGGGGCCATTGAGGGGCCAATAAGGATTCCTTTGCATTCCCTGTTGTTCCTTATCAGTGCCTTAGCGTTCCCCGGCATTCTTACTAACAGGCTGCGGAAAAAGTGCCCGGCAGTGCAACGGAGGGCGGTGTGAGATCGTCTAAGCAGGCATGCGCGGACACGACGAACAGCAAGAGAGCATGTACAGCTACATTTCCCCGGAGAAGCGAGTGCCATCCGATCATCCGTTACGTCGGCTGCGGGGGATGGTGGACACGGCGTTGAAGGAGATGTCGCCGCAGTTTGCGGAGATGTATTCGCGCTACGGGCGGCCATCGATAGCACCGGAGAAGCTGCTGCGGGCGTTGTTGCTGCAGGTGCTCTACAGCGTGCGTAGCGAGCGGCAACTGATGGAGCAGCTGGGCTACAACCTGCTGTTCCGGTGGTTCGTGGGGCTGAGCATGGACGACGCGGTGTGGGACGTGACGGTGTTCACCAAGAACCGGGAGCGGCTACTGGAAGGCGAGATCGCGGAAGGATTTTTCGAGCAGGTGATGGCACAGGCGCGGGCCAAGGAGTTGTTGTCGGACGAGCACTTCACGGTGGACGGGACGCTGATTCAGGCCTGGGCGGGACAGAAGAGTTTTCGCGCGAAGAACCAGGACGCGAAGGACGAGGTTCCTCCGGACGATCCGGGGAATGCGACGGTGGATTTTCACGGGGAGAAGCGGAGCAACGCGACGCATGAATCGACGACGGACCCACAGGCACGGCTCTACAAGAAGAGCGCGGGGAGCGAGGCGAAGCTGAGCTATCTGGGACACGTGCTGGCGGAGAATCGCAATGGGCTGGTGGTCGGGGCGCGGGTGACGATGGCGACCGGGACGGCGAAGCGCGAGGCGGCGCTGGAGATGATCGAAGAACGGAAGGGCGGGCGGGGTGTGACGATGGGCGGCGACAAAGGATACGACGTGCGCGAGTTCGTGGCCGATGTGCGCGATCTGGGGGTGACGCCGCACGTGGCGCAGAACAACCGCAACCGCCGGAGCGCGATCGATGAGCGCACGACGCGGCATGTGGGTTACGAGAGCAGTCAAAGGAAACGCAAGCAGGTGGAAGAAGTGTTTGGATGGCTGAAGACGATCGGATTGCTGCGCCAGACGCGCTACCGGGGAAGAGAGCGGGTGGGCTGGATGTTCACCTTCGCCACGGCGCTCTACAATCTGGTGCGCATCCGGAACCTGACGGCGGAGGCAGCCTAAGCCGTCGCACCGGGTGAGAAAATGAGCCGCCCCGCACCGCTGCGGTGCCCAACAACTCTCCCGAGCAGAGAAAAAGAGAGAAGAAAAACAATGATGCACTCAACCAAAAGACAAAAACTAACTCACACGAAGCTTTTTTCCGCAGCCTGTTAGAGCGGGAGACGCAGGAGAGCCCGCAGGCCGCGCACATTCTGGCGGTCTTCGAGGGTGAGCGTGCTGTGGTGGCCCTCGGCGATTTGGCGACTTGGAACAAGGCCAATGCCGGTTCCGGCGGGTTTGGTCGTAAAGAACGGAACGAACAGGTTCGCCGGGTCCGGAAGGCCGGGCCCTTCGTATTCGACGACGATTTCGACATGCGACTTCCCGCCGAGCGACCACGCGATGCGCACGCCGCCGCTGGTTTCGAGAGAGGCATCGGCGGCGTTGCGCACCAGATTGATCAAGAGCTGTTCGATTTGGTCCGCATCCGCTGGAATGACGGCTTGCGAGCCCGGTGTGACAGCGACAGAGAGGCGCGTCTCCAGGCCCGAACGAGGCTCCTTCTGCAGGGCTGCTCGACGCTAATTCTGAGTACAATGGCGTGGTCGCAGGGCTTTTCTGGTGTCAGTTTCCGATTACAGGAATGATCTGTGAAATCCCGTGGACTGCGTTACGATCCTTGCGAGGATTGCTTGATAGAAAGTGAGGCACTTCCGATGAAATTGCTCTGGAAGCAGGTGCCGCTGCTTTTCATACTCGCGTGCGCACCTCTGGTTCTTCAGGCACAGGAGCCCGTCGTCACCATCCGAGTGGATGCCGGCATCACGGAAGGACCAATGAGGCCGATCTGGTCTTACTTCGGCTACGACGAACCCAACTACACTTACATGACGCACGGCCGTGAACTCATCTCCGAGCTTGCCGCGCTCAATCTCTCGACCGTTTACATTCGCACGCACAGCTTGCTCTCCAGCGGCGACGGAACGCCCGCGCTGAAGTGGGGCTCGACGAACGCCTACACGGAAGATGCTTCCGGCAAACCGGTGTACGACTGGACGATTGTGGACAAGATCTTTGATACGTACCTCCACGCCGGCGTGAAGCCTTTCGTCGAGATCGGCTTCATGCCCGAAGCGCTCTCCAGCCATCCACAACCGTATCAGCACACCTGGCCGAAAGGTCCGATTGACACGGGCTGGTCCTACCCGCCCAAAGACCATGCGAAGTGGAGAGAGTTGATCCGGCAATGGGTGCTGCACTCCGTGGAACGCTACGGAAAAGAAGAGGTTGCCTCGTGGTATTGGGAAGTGTGGAACGAACCGGACATCTTCTATTGGCACGGCACGCCCGAGGAGTACGACAAGCTCTACGACTACTCCGTAGACGCGGTGAAGAGTGTCCTGCCCACCGCCCGCGTGGGCGGCCCCGCAAGCGCCGGCGCCGCCGATTACTTGCGGCAATTTTTGGAACACTGCGCGCGCGGCACGAATTACGCCACCCGGAAAACGGGCGCGCCGCTCGATTTCATCAGCTATCACGCGAAGGGCGCACCCGAGGTTAGCGACGGCCATGTGCGGATGGGCCTGGCGGCCAACCTGCGGAACGTCGCCAAGGGCCTGGCGATTGTGTCCGCGTTTCCGCAGTTCTCCAAGCTGCCAATCCTTCTCAGCGAATCGGACCCAGAGGGCTGCGCCGCATGCTCGGCCCGCATGTACCCGCAAAATGCTTATCGGAACGGCACACGCTATCCGGCATACACCGCGGCCGCCCTTAAGGGAATCCTTGCGCTGGCGGATCAATACAAATCCAATATCGAAGGGATGCTCACCTGGGCTTTCGAGTTTGAAGGCCAGCCCTACTTCGATGGATTGCGCACGCTGGCTACAAACGGGATAGATAAACCGGTGCTCAATCTCTTCCGCATGGAAAATATGCTGCGGGGCGAGAGACTGCATGTCGAGAGCAACGGTGCGGCGGACACGGCCGCAATTCTGGCATCCGGCGTCCGGCAAACACCCGATGTGGATGCCATCGCCGCGGGCTCCGAACACAGTGCCGCGATCCTGGTCTGGAATTATCATGATGAGGATGTGTCAGCACCCGACGCGCCGATCCACCTGCTGGTTCTCAAGGTGCCCAAGAGCATTCCTCGCGCGCTGCTTCACCATTACCGGATCGATCGTGAACACAGCAATGCCTACACGGTATGGAAGGAGATGGGCTCACCTCAGACACCGAGCACGGAACAATATGCCCGTCTAAAGACCGCCGGGCAATTGCAGCTGCTCGAGCCGCCGCGATGGATTCGGAACGAAAACGGAAGAATGGAAGTGGATCTTACGTTGCCCCGCCAGGGCGTCTCGCTCTTGGAGCTGACTTGGTAGCGCTGTGCCGCGAAGCAAGCACGGAGGATCCAATCCGGATCAAGACTAGCGCGTGCGGGTCTTTTCCATTTGCGAGCTCGCCAGAGACTCGATGGACGGGAAGGAAACGGGGGCGATGAAGGTGCGTTCCTTCGGCTGCTTTCCTGTCTTCAGACCCTGAACCATCATGTCAATGGCCTGGCCCGTATTCGCCGGCACGATGATCGTCGCGGTGAGCTGGCCGCCACGCACCCAGGCCTGCCCCGTTTTCGCGACGCCGTCACATCCTGTATAGGGCAGATGGAGCCAGCGCTCCTTTTCTTGCTCGCTGAGCCCTTCCTGGAAGGCCTTCCGAGCGCCCATGGCCATCACGTCGTTCTGGCACCCAATCAAGTCCATGCGAGCTTTCTGGGAAGTGGTCAAGCGCAGCCACGAGGACACCGTTCGGTGCGCGCTGCCCTCGGTCCACTGTCCCCGCAGCATGGTGACCTGAATATTTTCCGGCTTCGTCTCCTGCATTCCGAGGGTGCGCTGCTTCGCCGCCGTGTGTTCGGAGGGTCCTTGAATGTACAGGACCGATCCGCCGCGTGGCAAAAGCACGGCAAACTGGCGTCCCTGGATGCGGCCAATCTCCTCGTGATCGGAGGTCACGGTGAAAACCGGGGAGCGCGCCGTTCTGCGAAGCTCCGCGAGATAGTCCACCTCGCGATTCAGGATCGCCCAACCAATTCCCGCCGAGGCCGCTGCGCGAGCTACTTGTGGCAAAGCGGTCCCGCCAGCCGGTTCCAGAAGTATTCCATCCGGCCGCGACTCGGGAGCCGATTGGATGGCCTTCAGTAACTGGGTGCTCTGCGTGATGGCGTCGCCGCCGGCAAACAGGACTTGCAGATTCACACCGAGGCGCCGGGCAGCTTCTTCCGACACTGCCGCTTGGTCGAGTTGATAGTCGTTCTCGTCAGTGATCAAGGAGACCAGGAGGTTCAGCCGTTTGATCATTTGCTCCCCACGCACGGACGACCTGGTCCGTTCCCTCAACATACACCGCGCAGGAGTTAGCGCTACCGGAAGCTGTTCGGCGTGTGTCATCGAAGGGAATCCCGGTCACTTCCCAGACACTACACATCGTGGACAAATAATCTTCCTGGTTATTCTTTCGATGGCGGAGAAAGGGACGGAAGGTTATTGCCGGTGATGCGACTGAAGCCAAAGGAGATCTTCCAGCAGAAAGTATTGCCCGTAGATGACCATGGCATCGTTCGGACGGATGCTTGAGCCGTGCCGCAAGACGCCGGGGACCGTTTGGTCGTGGGAACCCACAGGCGTGAGATAGCCGTCGATGAGCGACTGAACAATGCGTTCACCCTCGCGACGGTAACGTTTGGCGCGCTCGGCATCGTCCACAAGCCCGGCCAGGTGCAGCAGCCCTCCGGCAATGATTGCCGCAGCAGAGGTGTCGCGGTTGCGAAAGCGCACGCCTTCATCATCGAAGTCGTACCACGGCACGCCGTCCTCAGGCAGGTTTTCCAGCGAGAACTCCGCAACTTTTTCGGCGGTGGCCAGCAGCCGCGCGTCTTTGGTTTCTTCGTAGGCCACGGCGTATCCGTAGAGCGCCCAGGCGGTTCCCCGCGACCACGATGTGTCCGCCGCGAAACCCTGATGCGTATGCTGGAAAGCCATCGCACCGGGAGCCACCTGCATCCGCACTTCATTTCGCGCATCGCCTTCCGCGCTCCCACGCCGCACGAATTCCGCCGGCGCGTCGCCCGGATTGTAGTGGACAGACTGGATTGTGGAGCCGTTCGGGCGGATGAGCCATTCCGCCGACCGCAACGCATGCTTAAGGCCGATCTCGCGCCACTTTGCGTCTCCGGTCTGCTTGCTCGCCCACCAGAGAAGCTGCAGGTTCATCATCGTGTCGATGATGGAATCGTCGCCGTTCACTCCCCACGCGGCAATCAACTGCGTGCGCGGATTGTAGAGCTGCTCGAGACGCGCCGCCGCCCGCAGCGCGCTTTCGCGCAACGCGTCCTGTTTCGTCAAGTCGTAACCCAGCGCCGAAGAGTAGTAATAGAGGAAGCCCGCGTCGTGGTCCTGCTTCATTTCCTGCCCGATGAGCCGCGCGCCCCATAACTCCGCCCAGCGGCGATATCTTTCATCGTGCGTCTGCGCATACATCCGCCAAAGCTCGCCCGTCCAGAACGACCCGGTCCAGAAATAACCGTCTTGGTGCTTCCATTCGCCGGTGACGTTGTCCGCCTCGGTGAAGAATCCTTCGCCCTTGTTCCCGGTCACGCCATCCTGAGCGGTGGCGCGAATCGCCGGCTCCCATAGCGCCGCCGTGCGATCAATGGATTGACGAATCAGAGAAATCGCTTCGCCCAAGGTCTTCTTCTCGTGAGGCACCGCAGTATCCAGCGGGGCGGGGTGCGGTGATGCAGCCTTTGAAAGAATGTGAAGGATGGGAGGATTCGTCATCCTCGCGGCTTGCGCGCCCACGGCAACTAGAAACGCTGCACGAGTTGTGATTCCGTCTGGTGGCAGGACTACCGAAGCGGCGTCGTGCATCTCGGTCGAATTACCGTAGCCCGCGCGGCGGTTCGTGCCTTCCTGATCCCACGCGGCCATCGTGTACCAGTCTGCCGCGCCGCCGGTTAGCCGCAGTTTAAGAAGATGATTCTCCGAGTCGTCAGCGAATCCCGCCCCGGCCGTGGTCGTGATGATTGCCAAGCCCAGATTCTGGCCGGCGATTGCTTCGGTTGCGGTGGGCCCGGGCGCAACCACTTGCTCGCCGTACGTCGCCAGCCACGACACACGCGAGTTCGCCGCCGCGGAAGTTGTTAACGTCACGCCCGTCTTCAGCGGGACACCGGTGACGATATCTGGTGCGCCGGCACCGCCAACTGTGATGGCGTGGTAGAAGCCCCGCTCGCCGGCCCACTGCGCGATGTGTGATTTCAGGTTTACGGTCTTTCCGCCAACATTCCAGCCATCGTATTCCAGCTCCACGATCGCACGCACGGGACCGGTCGAGATAATCCGCCACTTCCGTTCCTTCACGTCGGAGACCTTGACGATTTTCCCATCCACCAGCGCCGCAACCGCGCCGATGCCAATGGCATCGCCGACCTTATAGATGTCCCGTCCTTCGGGTGATTCCTCGTGGTAGGCGTAATCCGGAGAAGCAAACATCCTGAGTTGCAGCGTGGGCCGGCGATTGCCGTAAAGGTCAATCGCGTTGCGCGCGTCGAAATAGATGCGCCAGGCGTTGCGCCCGGATTCCCAGCCGAGCCCTTCAATTTTGCGGCTGAAGAGCGCATCCGTCCTTGGCCGGTATTCGCTTCGCAGGCGCCAGATGCGCTCCTGGTCGCCGAACGAGATGGTGACGATGCGCGTCTGGTTCGGCCCGAGGTCAATCTGGAAGGCGAGCTCGTCGCCCTTGCCGTCACCGTCGAGATCGTCCACTTGCAACGCCAGTTCCTCCGTGTGGAGAATTGCCGCGTCTTGTTCGAGCGTTGCTGCGTCCGTGGCCGTCACCATCAGCGCGCCCGGAGTGAAATCCGGCGCAATTCCGCGCAACGCAGATATAGCAATCACCACGTTCTGGGCGGGCCGGGCATCCGGGGACGGATTTTCGATGGCGACTTTGATGTTCTGGATGTGCGAGCGGCCGCGCGCCGGGAAGCACGCCAGTAGAAGGAGCGTTGTACAGCTTGCGATGCGCATCGCCTTCATGGTGCGACCTCCATCGGCGCGCGGCCCATGCGCGTTCACCAGCTATGGATCGTTCCGTCGAGTTTGCGGTTCACCGGCAAATAGGCGCGGTGATAGGGATACTTCGCCGCCAAATTTTCATCGATGTCCACGCCGAGGCCCGGTGCGTCACCGGGATGCATCATTCCATCGGAGAGCGTGTACTGGTGCGGGAAGACACGGTCCGTCAGCTCGGTGTGGCGCATGTATTCCTGACAGCCGAAATTGTGCACGCTCAAATCAAAGTGCAGCGACGCGGCCAGGCAGACGGGACTAAGGTCGGTGGCGCCGTGCGGTCCCATGCGCACGTGATAGAGCTCCGCCAGGCTGGCGATCTTGCGCTGATGCGAGATTCCGCCGCAATGCACCACGGCGGTCCGGATGTAATCAATGAGCTGCTCTTCGATCAACTGCTGGCAGTCGTAAATGGAATTGAAGACCTCGCCGACGGCCAGCGGGGTCGTCGTATGCTGGCGGATCAGCCGGAAACCCTCCTGCAATTCCGCCGGAATTGGATCTTCCAGCCAGAACAGATGATACGGCTCAAGGCTCTTCCCCAGGCGCGCCGCTTCGATAGGCGTCAGACGGTGGTGCGAGTCGTGCAAAAGGTGGATGTCCGGACCGAACTCCCGGCGCAGGCGCTCGAACAGGCCGGGAACAAAATTGAGGTAGCGCTCCGTGCTCCACGCATATTCCGGCGGGGCGTCCTTCTCCGCAGGCTCGTAGTACAGCTTTCCGCGTCCCACGCCGTATGTATCTTTCAGCCCCGGGATGCCGGACTGCGCGCGAATCGCCTTGTAGCCCAGCTGGATGTACTCCCCAACAGCGCGCACCGTGGCCTCGGCGTCTTCTCCGCTGGCGTGGCCATAGACCATCACGCCGTCGCGGGAAGCTCCGCCGAGCAACTGATACACGGGCACGCCCAGCGCCTTTCCCTTGATGTCCCACAGCGCCGTGTCCACGGCGCTGATGGCGCACATCGTGATTGGCCCGCGCCGCCAGTAGGCGCCTTTATACAGGTATTGCCAGATGTCTTCGATCCGGCGCGCGTCGCGGCCGATCAGAAGAGGAATCACATGGTCGGAGAGGTAGCTGGCCACGGCGAGCTCGCGGCCGTTTACCGTAGCGTCGCCTAGCCCGTACACGCCGTCTTCTGTGGTGACCTTAAGCGTGACGAAATTGCGGTCCGGACTGCACACAATCACTTTCGCATCTGTAATCTTCATGGCTCCCCTCGGCTTTCAACAATCCGCGGACTTGGATTGTAGCCCAATTGCGGCCCTCGAACATCTCTGGGAGCATGCCTCGAGTGCTAACGCTTGACTGCCAGCCGACTGGAAGAGAATCAACTCCGATCGTGAAGAGGAGAGAGCGCGAGGAGAGACGAAACCTGTGTCTTTGCCAAGCGAGAGTGCGGAAGACTGTGCGGCGGGGAATGCGGGAGGCGGGAGAGACTAGGCCCGGTGGGAACTTGTTGGGTAAGCGAAAAGGCCGGAAACGTCCGACAAACGAAGTTGCGTGAAATTGGGGACCACAAAGTCGGCGCCCGCTTCCAACAATTGTCTTCTTCTCGCTCCCGTGGCGATGCCGACGCACTTCATGCCGATACCCTTTGCGGTCCGGGTCGCGGGAATGGCGTCCTCGAGGACCAGCACGTCGCACGGAGCCACGCGAAGTTCCTCGGCGCTGCGCAAATAGATTGCCGGATGCGACTTTCCGTTGGCCACGTCATCGCCCGTGACGATCACCGCAAACCGGCTGGTCAGCTCATGCAAGTCCAGCAGTCTTTTGGTCCGGGCTCTCGAAGCGCTGGTGACGATGGCCTTGGGGACGGCGGCCGCCTCGACAAGGTCCAGGAAAGCTTCCACGCCTTCAATGGTGCGCACATTTTCCTCTTCGTTCCTGAAGAGGGCGTCTTTCTGTTTGGTGTAGAGCGCAATTTGGCCGGGAGATAAGGGGCCGAGAAAATGGCGAAGGATTTCCTCTCCTCTCGCCCCATCCATGACGAAATCCAGCTCCGCGCCGGACACGGGCCTTCCCAAGGCCGCCAGCAGCTCACGCCAGACTTTACGGTGGACAGGATGACTGTCGAACAGAACCCCGTCCATGTCGAAAACCAGCCCGAATCCCATGTTCTGTTTACAGTCCCATCCAACTGGATTGTGCTTGCTCGTAGTTCCGCATGGTGCCAATGTCGAGAAGGAATTCCGAAATGGGGTAGGCAAACATGCGGCCCGCCAGGCGGGGAAGCACGTCGAAGCCAAGATCGGCTGGACGCTTGGGGGGAATGAGATCCAACAGAGCCGGCGTGCCGATGAGTACGCCGGCAAAGGCCAGGTTACCAGGGGGATCGGCGGACTTCTCCACGAAACGCTCCACGCGGCCCGCTGGATCGACGACCGCAATCCCGCAACGGCGGGGATCCGGCACGCGATAAACCCCCAGCGTCGCTGCGCCCGCGTGAGACTGGTGGAACCGGAGCATGGCCCCCAGATTGACGCTGGTGAGCACGTCCCCGTAGAGAACCCAGAAACAAGAATCCTCGCCGAGCCAGTCTCGGTTTGCCGCCAAGGTTCCCGCGCTTCCCAACAATTGCGGTTCATCGGCAACGGTCACTTTTAGATCGCGGAATCGTTCCGCCAAGAACTCCCGGACCAAATCCGAATGAGTGTGCGCATTGATCAAAACTTCCTCGATGCCGAACTTCCGCAGGAGTTCGAGCCAAATGGCAAGGAGGGGCTGGCCCCGGATGGGGACCAGGCATTTCGGGAGCGTGTCCGTGAGAGGCCGCAAACGGCTGCCCACGCCCGCGGCCAGAAGAAAGGCCTTCACGATGCGTTCCTCACAGCGGAGACTGCGTTCCAGCGTCTGCGGCCACGAAATCAGCCGGAGGACTACCGCCGCAGACCGCTTGCATCATCCCGGGACGCATTGCTCACTATAGGGAACAAAGGTCCAGCGCAGGCCGCACCGGCCGTCATCGTCCAGGAAGGGATCGTTGACCAGCACGCGCGCTCCCTGAAAGTCGAATTCAAAGGTCATCTCGCGAAGACCTTCCTTCCCCAGGGCATCGCGCACATTTTGCTGTTGATCTTTTTCGCAGTACAGCAGCAAGAATCCTCCCCCGCCGGCGCCGGTGATCTTGCCGCCCAGCGCGCCACTCTGCCGCGCGGCTCCGTAGAGGAAGTCGATTCGCGAGTTGGAAATTTTGTCGGAGACCCTTCTCTTCGCTTGCCAGCCTTCGTCGAGGAGGGCGCCAAACTCCTTGAGATTGCCTTTCAACAAGGCGGCCTGCATGGTCTTCGCGAGAATCTGAATCTGCTGAAGTGATTCCACCGCGGCGCTCGACGGCAGCTTTGTCGCTTGCTCCTGAGCCTTCAGAATCGACCAGGAATTGTGAGAGGCTCCAGTGAAAAACAACATCAGATTGGACTGCAACTCGCGGAGCACGTCCGGCGACAGCGCCAGGGGTGCCACCGAAGTCTGCCCATCACGACAAAAAGAGATGTAGTTCAGGCCGCCAAAAGAAGCTGCGTATTCATCCTGCTTGCCGATGGGCATCCCCAGGGTGTCGCGCGCGATGTGAAAGGCCCTCTCCGCCAAGTCATATTTGGTCATCGGCAGCTGCAAGTAAGCGCTGAGAGCCTTCAGGATATTCACGCACACACTGGCGGAAGAACCCAGACCCGTGCCTGGCGGTATCTCGGAGGCCAGAAAAAGATTCACGGAAGTGTGCCGGCCCAGTTCCTTCATTACCGCCAGGGGAATCTCCAGATCCCCGCCCTTGACCTGCATGGAAGTGATGTCCTCCCAAGTCTCGATGATTCTCAGATCCGAGGAGATGACCTGAACTTTGTCATCCAACCGCTTGGTCACGACGGTGTAAAAATATTTGTTGATGGCCGCACTGAGCACGGCGCCGCCGTATGTCTCATAGTAGGATGGCAGGTCCGTGCCTCCCCCGCCAAAACTGATGCGCACCGGGCTGCGTACGATAAGCATTCCGCCTACTCTCCGATGGACTGGACAACCGTCTGGGATGTTTCGCGCCGGTTCGACGAAGTGGTTTTCAACAAGACAGACGGTGCCTCCAGTTGATGGCTGACGAGCCTGCCCGCCAAGGTCCAAAAGGTCTGCAGGAGCAAAACAAGATCCAGAAGCGGCGTCCAGTGGAAGACGTATTGGAGGTCGTGACGCGTCTTTTCCTCGGAGGGGTGCTGCTCGCGAAGCCCGTTCACTTGCGCCAACCCGGTCATGCCGGGAACGACCTTGAGCCGCTGCGCCTGCCATTCGGAGTATTCCCGCACGCGTTCCGGCGGCTCCGGACGCGGCCCCACCAGACTCATCTGGCCACGAAGAACATTCAGC
>JBGPGF010000087.1:0-12329 GCA_041483755.1 Terriglobia bacterium
CATGTTTTCACAGCTCCGGGAAGCGAAAGTCGAAGTGCGCGGCTGCTCGCGAACGATGGCGCTGCTCGCCAACCCCGATGTCGTCCCCACAACGGAGCAGGATTGGGCCACCGAGTACGGCGACCTAATTATCTCAGTGAAGATCGTGGACAGCGCGGACGCTGCCATCGCCCACATCAACCGCTACGGCTCGCGCCACACGGAGACCATCGTCACGGAAGATAGTGAGACCGCCAAGACTTTCATGGACGAAGTGGACGCCGCCGGCGTCTTCCAAAATGCCTCTACGCGCTTCGCCGACGGCTTCCGCTATGGCTTCGGCGCCGAGGTGGGCATCAGCAACAGCAAGCTGCACGCCCGCGGCCCCGTCGGCATCGAAGGCCTCACCACCTACAAGTACAAACTCTTCGGCAACGGCCAAACCGTCGCCGAATACGCCAAAGGCGCCCGCCACTTCAAGCACCGCCCCCTGCCTTAGCCGCGTCCTGCTCGTCACCTCGTCCGTCGTGTGAGCTTGGTTTCAGCGGTTTGCACCGGCCAGGAATACTTTTCTCAGCCGATACTCAGCTCAATATTCCTATCCTGAGTATTGCCCCTGCGGCTAGCGCTCATCGCGTCGCGCTGCCCCTTGATCTCGCGCCACCGCCAAATATAGCTGCTACGCTCTACATGCCATGTCCGCCGGCCAGGTCAATCCTTCCGGAAATACCATCGACAACCGTCGAACCCAGCGCATACTCCTCCGCATACCCATCCAGGTGCGCGCGCAATTCGATGGCGATGCTCCCATCTCCGAAGACACCACCACTCTCATCGTCAACGCCCATGGCGCATCCATCGCTCTAGCTATGAAAATCCGGCCCGGTCAGAAAATCATCTTGAGGAATTGGGCCACCGCAAAAGAACATGAATGCCGCGTCGTGCACATCCTGGAAAAGCCGGGCGGCAAGAATGAAATCGGCATCTCGTTCCCTTATCCCATGCCGGAATTCTGGAATGTCGGCTTCCCGCCTCCCGACTGGAAGCCCTACTTGCAATGATCCGCTGCCGCCCCGCCTTCAATCCAGAAAAATCGGCAGACACAGCGGCGCCTGCACGTGGAAATCCAGCGCCGCAATCTCGTCGAGCGCGCGGGTCAACACGTCGCTGCTGCACGCCTCCAGCGTAACCACGAACGGCAGCGCCGAATTCGGGAAGCCCGGCTTCTGCAAAATTGCGTCAATGCTGATTCCATGCTTGGACAGCACCGTCGCCAGCGCCGCGATGATTCCCGGCCGGTCCTTCACCACAAACCGAACATAGTGTGGCACGGTGAAATCCCCGCTGACCGTTTTCGGAATCTCCACGCGAGCCGCGCTGGCCAGCGGTGCCGCGCCGCCGCCTCGCGCAATGGCATGCAAATCGGAAACGACCGCGACCGCCGTGGGATCGCCTCCTGCTCCAAATCCCGAAAAAACCATCTGACCGGAAAACTCGCCCGTGGCCGTCACCAGATTCTTGCTCCCCTGCACGTGCGCCATCAGCGAAGAAAGCGGAATCAGCGCGGGCTGCACCGCCGCGGAAATGCGCAATCCGTTCGAGCAATCCTTCGCCGCCAGCGAAATCTGCCGGATCGTGCAATTCAAATCGTGCGCGTAAACAAAATCAATCGCCTCAATCAAGTACACCGGCCGGCACGCAATCTGCTCGCTGCGCACCCGCGCCCGCAAACCCGCTTGCGTCAGGATTACCAGCTTGGCCCGCGCGTCGTAACCTTCCACGTCGTCCTTCGGGTCCGCCTCGGCGAAGCCCAGCTCCTGCGCTTCTTTGAGCGCCGCCGGAAAGCTCGCGCCATTCGCTTCCATCTTCGTGAGGATGTAATTGCAAGTGCCGTTCAAAATCCCCGCGATTTTGTGCAGCCGGTCTCCCGCCAATCCCTCCTGAATTCCCAGAATGGCCGGTATCCCTCCCGCCACGGACGCCCCAAACTCGAGCCGCTGGCCCCTCTCTTGCGCCAGCTTGAGCAGCTCCGGGCCGCGCTCGGCGATCAGCAGCTTGTTAGCCGTCACCACGGACTTGCCTGCCCGCAGCGCCTTCTCGATCCATTCCCCCGCCGGCTCGATGCCTCCCATCAACTCCACAAAAACATCCGCATCGGACGAAAGCAGATCGTCAATTTTCTCCGTCCAGCGTATGCTCGGCGACAATCCTTTAATCTTTTTCCTCGCGATATTGCGGTTGAAGATGTGCGTCAGCACCAGCGAGCCGTCGCCTTCCTTCGTCAACAGCTTGGCCACGGAGCGCCCCACCGTGCCGAATCCGGCCAGCGCAATTTTCAATTTCCTGGGCAATTTCTTTTCGGCCCCAGCGCGCAGTTTCGATGCGCTCTTCGCCGTCGGCCGGGATTTCGCGCCACTCGCTGTTTTCGCCAACTCTCTCTCCCTCATTTCAACGGCCCGCTCATTCTAGCATCCCCATCCCGCAATCATCAGGCCGCTATTCCGGCGCATCCTCGTCCATCTGCCCCGTCTTCTCACCCGCCTTCAACTCCCGCGCACACAGCCGCGTCAACGTCTCATCGCACTGATAAATCTGCGTCAGCGGAAGATCCTTCTTCTGCACAACGTACTCGCCGCCCTCCATATCCTCCGCCGCGTCCGATGAATCCGTGACCACCGGACTCCCCGGACGCACGCGTATGCGGAATTGCCCGGATGACGGCTCGTAGTTCGAGTAGCTGAAGCAGTGCCCGATGCAGGCGCGGTCCACCAGATGCCCGATGTAGGCCACGCGCCATCCTTCCGGCGCCCACAGCATCGGCGTCACGCGCCGTCCATAAGGCAGGCCGCTGACGATCCCTTCCGCCTGCTCTTCCATGCGGTTCAGCATGGCCGTGTCCTGATACAAGAAAGAAAAGAACACCGCGGCGCACGCCGCGAACCCCGCCAAGTGCCACTTGCGCGGCTGCAAACACGCCATTACGCACAAGCCCAGCACGGCCGTAATCGTCGTCAATCGCGAAACCAGCAGCCCGATCCAGCCGGCATAAAACGGCATGTGCATATTCTCCGGCAGCAACGCCGTGGCGCAGACCGCAATGAAGTACATCTCAAACAAAAGACGCCGCTCACGCCACCACCTGGCGTCTTTCTTGCGCTGCACAACATCCCACGCAAAACACGCAACCCCAAAAAAGAATGCGAATCTCGCCAGCACCGCGTAGCGCATGCCAAACAGCCCCAGCTGGTCCGCTCCGTTGAACCAATAGAACGGCGCCTCGCGCCAGTTCACCTCGTAGTGGCGCGGGAGATACCAGTGTACGAACTCGAGACCCACCACCGCTGCAACGGGAAGAACGAAGCGGTGCCAGCCCGGGATACGCTCGGAGAGCCTCACGTAGGCCACCGCTCCCGCAAGCCAGAGCAGCCCAATCGGATGCGCCAGCAGCACCACGGGCGCGAGCACCAGCCCCGCGAGCTGCTCTACTCCCCTTCCACGCCAAAGAATTGCCAGGCTAAAAAATGCCAGCCCCAGTGAGACGTAGAAATTGAAGAATCCCATATCGAATGTGTAGCCGTAGGAAAGCATCGCCACACAGGGAACCAGATGCCACGGCGATCGCCCGGACGCCGCGCTAAGCAGCGCAAACGCGCCCCAGAAAAAGATCAGCACGCTCGCGCTGACAACAATTTTCTCCGCCGCCGCAAGCCCCGCAACTTTGCCAACTTCCAGGAGCGCCACATCATAAAGCACGTTGTTCCATTGATGGACGGTGTAAAGGCCGGGTGCTTCCCCCTTCTCGACGAGCTGCGCCAGCCACGCGTTGTACACATGGCTTGGCAGATCGCCCGCCTCGATGCGCCGGTGCCAGAAGCACGGCACCAGCAGCATCGCCGAGACCAACACAACCAGCCACCAGCGCGCGCGGAAAAACCTGCCGACCTGCGTTCGAAGCAACTCAGTGGTCTGTTCGTCCATCGATGGTCTTGGATTTCCAGGAAAAGTCGCGCCGCTATCATAAGCCAGAACGGTGGCGCTTTATCAGCAGGTGGTCGGGGGCTGTAAATACTGGCGCTATTTGGAAGCGTGCGTCTCGCCGAGGCGCTTCAAGCGGTCGCGCAGGCGGCGCTGCAGCGGCGTGGGCGTGTTGGGATTGAACGCCACCAGGTACCATAGCGGCTGGCTGCGATCTTTGCTGAGCCAGGTCAGCGTGGGCGCGTCGGCATTCGGATGCCGCGCCACGTTCTCGCGAATTGCTCCGTACGGGTGCCGCGCCAGCTTGCCCAGCGTCTTCGCATTCGCGCGCGGATGTTCGCTGATGAGCCGCAGCAAATAAAAATCTTCCTGCGGCGCCTGTTTCACGAGCTTTTCAAGCATCTCCGGCTTGGCGTCGGCGCTCAGCACCAGCCCGATCTTTTCGTCCCACGCCGTATTGATCTGATTCAGATCGTGCGTGCGCGCGTGGATCAATTCTTCCAGGATGCGGCGCTCCTGCTGCATGCGTCCGATGGGCATCTCGGTGCCTTCGAGCGAATCGAGAACGCGCAAAAGATGCTGGCGCTCGCCGAAGACAATCTGAGAAGTGCGCGAATTAGCGCCCTTCTCCTTCTCTTTGTGCTGTACCAGATCGGAACGTCTCATTTCCGTTTTTCTCCCGGTAAAACGGATTATGTTCCTGCCACCCCGTGGGGTAAAGTTGCGTGCACGCGTGCTGTGCCTGATATGCAACCCACCGGCGCTGCTTTTCGGAGTGTGCCGCCGATCCGAGGATGGAAACCATGTCCGCTTTTGAGGAACATCAGGAAGAGTTGGAGCATTACGAACAGATGTTGGGCCGCGAGCGCGGCAGGCTGGCCGTGTCCCTCGACCGGCTGACCAACGCGCTGGTGCTGGTCGGCCAGCACGGCGTGTATTGCCATAGCCAGCGCAACGCGACCCAGCCCGCCATGGATATTCGTATCATCACCCGGGAAATTGCCTCCGCCAAGGAGCTGATTCAGTCGGTGATGGAAGAGTTGAAACGCGCGCGCGACGCCCGCACTGCGCAATAGCCAACAACATTCTTCTCACAGCTCTATTTTTCGACCAGAAAGGGATTCGAATTGCGTTCTTGCCCGATAGTCGTCGCGCCGCCGTGGCCCGGAAACACCAGCGTCTCGTCCGGCAGGGCCAGCAGCTTGCCGCGCAGTGAGCGCAGGATGTCGTCAAAGGATCCGCCCCAGAGATCGGTGCGGCCAATGCTCCCCGCAAATAAAGTGTCGCCGGCAAAGAGGTGCGGCGCGGACATCGTCACCTTTCCCGCCTCTCGCGGAAGATAAAGGCACAAGCTTCCCGGCGTGTGCCCGGGAGTGTGCAGCACTTGCGCTTCCAGTGCGCCCCAGCGCACCACGTCGCCTTCCTTCAATAGTTGGTGTACATCGCTCAACTCGGGCGTCTGCACGCCCAGCCATCCCGCCTGCATGTCCATCGCGTGATAAAGCGGAAGATCATCGGCATGCATCATCACCGGCGCGCCGGTCAAATCGTGCAGTTTGCGCAGCCCACCCACGTGGTCAATGTGCGCGTGCGTACTGACGATGGCTTTGACGCGCAGCTTGTGCCGATTCAGGATTTTCGTGATTTGTTCCACGTCGTCGCCGGGATCGACCACCAGCGCCTCGCGCGTTTCCGGATCGCCGAGGATGGAACAATTGCACTGCAGCATGCCCACGGGCAGGATTTCGTGGATCAGCTTTCCGTCACCCGTGCAGGCCCCGCCGCTGAAATGAGGAATTGCGCCGCTCATCGAATTCAGTATAACATCCACACTTCTGTGCCGGCGTTGGGGTGCGGCACTGTGCGTGGCCGCCGGCCGCCGCCCGTTTGCAACCAGGAATTTACGCTGTTGCTGGCTCCCTGATTTCGACTCAGGGTGATGTGGATCGCAAATCTCGTTCGGAAGGATTGCCGCATGACTTACGAAGCCTCGTTGCTTCTTGTTTCCCCGCTGAAAACGCATCTCACCGGAATTGACTGGGTGGTGATCGGAATCTATTTCAGCATTCTGCTCTGCGTGGCCTGGTACGTCGTTAGCCGGAGAAAGGATTCGGCCGCCGATTACTTCCTCGCCGGGCGCAATCTCGGCTGGTGGATTATCGGCGCCTCGATCTTCGCCTCGAACATCGGTTCCGAGCACATCGTCGGGCTGGCGGGCTCGGGAGCAACGGACGGCGTGGCCATGGCCCATTACGAGCTGCACGCCTGGTGCTTGCTCATGCTGGCATGGGTTTTCGTGCCCTTTTACATGCGCTCGATGGTTTTCACCATGCCGGAATTCCTCGAACGCCGTTTTAGCACAGGCTCGCGCTACGTTCTCTCCATCGTCTCGCTCATCACCTTCGTCGTTTCGAAAATTGCCGTGGGCATCTTTGCGGGCGGCGTGGTGTTCAGCACGCTCCTCCCGGAGCTGAAGATGCATGTCGGCGGAGTGGAGATCGACAGTTTTTGGATTGGATCGGTGGTGGTCATCGGCCTGACGGGGCTGTACACGGTTTTGGGCGGGATGCGCGCCGTGGCTTACAACGATGCCGTTCAAGTGCTCGTCTTGATCCTCGGTTCGGCTTCGTTGACGTTCTACGGATTGCACCAGCTCGGCGGCTGGAGCGAACTGCGCCATTGGTGTGGTTCCGACATGTTCAACCTGTGGAAACCCATGGTCCCCGCCGGGGTGCAAGGAACCTGGTCGCCCGTCATCGAGACGAATGCCGCCGGGCATCTCGTGAAACAGGCCTGGTATTTCAACAGCTATTTCCCCTGGCTGGGTATGCTCATTTGCGCGCCCATCATCGGCCTTTGGTATTGGTGCACGGACCAGTACATTGTGCAGCGCGCGCTGGCAGCGCCGAATGAGAAGGTCGCCCGCCGCGGCAGCATTTTCGCTGCCTTTCTCAAACTCTTTCCTGTCTATCTGTTCCTCATTCCCGGCCTGATCTGTTTCGCTCTCGCGAAGAGCGGAAAGATTCCGGAATTGGCCGCCATGATTGGGCCCGATGGCCACGCAATTCCTTCGACAGCCCAGGGCGCATTCCCGATGATGGTCCAATACTTGCTCCCCGCCGGCCTGCGCGGCTTGGTCGTGGCCGGACTGCTCTCCGCCTTGATGGGCTCTTTGGCTGGCGTGTTCAACGCCTGCTCGACCCTGTTCACCGTGGACCTCTACGCGAAGTGGAAGCCCGAGGCGACGCAGCACCAGCTCGTGCGTACCGGCCGTATTGCCACCACCGTGATGGTGCTCATCGCTCTCGCATGGATTCCGGTCATCAAAAACGCTCACGGACTGTATGGCTACCTGCAAGCGGTGCAGGGGTATCTGGCCCCGCCGATCTTCGTCGTCTTTTTCCTCGGCGTGTTTTTCAAACGCATGAACGCCCAGGGCGCGCTATGGTCCATGATCGTCGGCTTCGTGATGGGAATCTTCCGGATGGCGGTGGACACACCGGTAACACTCGGCCTCCCCGGATTTGAGCACGGGTATTCGCAGGGCTCGTTCCTGTGGATCGTCAACAATATCTTTTTCCAGTATTTCAGCGTGCTCATCACCATCGTCTCGGCCATCGTGATGGTGGCGGTGAGCTACGCGACGTCCGAGCCGGACTACGCTTCCATTCAAAGCCTCACCTTCGAAACGAAAACCGCCGAAGACCGCGCCCATACTCGTGCCAGTTGGAATTGGCGCGAAGTAACGGCATCAGCGGTCGTCCTCCTCTGCATCCTTGGCGCGTACTTGTACTTCCGAGGATAGGCCCGGCAAACACGCGGCGGCGGCCCAGCCTCCGAATGTGAAATGGGGCTTGGTAGCACAGGCACTCCTGCCTGTGCTCGTGTAAGGTGCGCGTTCAACCGGTTTCCGCTTAAGATAGCTCGATGAAAGAGCAGACCGCCGGCGAAGTCATCATGACGCCTCTGGATGACCTGCACGCTCGCGCGGGCGCGCGCATGGGCGTTTGGTTTGGCTGCGCGCTGCCCGATGAATTCGGCGAATGGGTGGCCGAATACCACGCCGCGCGCCAGTCCGTCGCCCTGATTGACAAAAACTACCGTGCCCATCTCTCATTCACCGGGCCGGACCGCGCGCGGTACCTGAACGCCATCCTCACCAACAACATCCGTGACCTCGCAGCCGGTCAAGGTATCGTCTCCCTCCTCCTCAATCCCCAGGGACACATCCTCGCGGAGATGGAGACCTATTCCCTTCCGGAGACACTGCTATGCGTCTCCCACGCGATGATCCGCGGAACGCTTGTCGCCACCCTGGAAAAATTCATCATCATGGACGACGTAACGCTTACGGACGACACGGAGCGCTACGCCACGCTCGCTCTGGAAGGACCAAAAACCACCGCGGTTGTGCGCGAATTGGCAGCAGTGGACCTGTCAGGGCTGCCGGATCTTGGCTTCGCGGAAGCAACTGTCGCCTCCATCCCTTGCCGCATTGTGCGGCGCTCGGCCGGGGGCGTGGCGGGCGCGGAGTTTGTGATTGCGCGCGAGCGCGTCGCGGATCTCTGGCAGTTGCTCGAGGAAAAAGTGCGTGTCGCCGGCGGACAGCCCATGGGCTACTCCGCGCTCAGCGCGCTGCGGCTCGAGCAGGGCATTCCCTGGTTCGGCTACGACTTTGATGAAAAACAAATTCCGCACGAGGCGGGCTTGCAGGACACGCACATCAGCTTCACGAAGGGCTGCTACACGGGGCAAGAGATTGTCGAGCGCGTGCGTTCGCGCGGCCACGTGAATCGCGTCCGCGTCCTGCTCAAGTTTTCAACCGATGAGCCGCCCGACGCTGGCGCCTCGCTTCTCGCCGGCACAACCGAAGTCGGCAACGTCACGCGCACGGCCTTCTCCCCTGCCCTCGCTTGCGCCATCGGCATGGGCTACGTCCGCCGCGAACACAGCGCCGCTGGTTCGCCGCTCGTCTGCGCCGACATCACAGCGGAAGTCATCCTGCCGCCGAGGCCCTGATGCGCATTTCTGACTCGGTAGACTGCGGAAAGAGTTCGTGGCACAGCCAATCCTGGCTGTGCGCGGAAGATTTTGCCACTTAAAATCAAGGGCTTCCAAGCGCAGGGGTCAAGAAGTTCTACGCCATATTCAGCGCGCGCTTGAACGACCCGCGCTCGCCGTCAATCTTTTTCTGAAGCTGCAGAATGGCGTAAAGCAGCGCCTCGGGCCGCGGCGGGCAGCCGGGAACGTAAACGTCCACGGGAATCACCTGATTGCAGCCCTGCACGATCGCGTAATTATTGAAGACCCCGCCTGAGGTGGCGCAAGCGCCCATGGAAATCACCCACTTGGGCTCGGGCATCTGGTCGTAAAGAAGTTTGATGACCGGCGCCATCTTCTGCGAAAGGCGTCCGGCGACGATCATCAAATCGGCCTGGCGTGGCGAGGGTCGAAAAACTTCCGCTCCAAAGCGCGCCAAGTCAAAACGCGCCGCCGCCATGGACATCATTTCGATGGCGCAGCACGCCAAGCCAAAACCCAGCGGCCAGATCGAGCTTTTCCGCGCCCAATTCACGGCCTTATCGAGCTGCGTGAAGATGATTCCTTCGTCTTGCAGCAGCTCGCCGAAGTCGTCCGGCTTCGTCAGAGTGACGCTTTTGCCCAGTGAAACGCTCATCGTGGCCTCATCATCACCATTTTCGCATAGGCGCACTTGCGAGGCAAAGAAAGATGGCAGCACAAAGGCAGCCGTTACACCGATAAGACCACCTTGCCGAACTGTTTGCCGCTCTCCAGATACGCGTGGGCTTCGGCGCAGGCGGAGAGCGGGAACACGCGATCGACGACAGGCGCAAGCCGGCCCGCGTTGACCAGCTTCAGGATGGTGTGCAGCTCGCCCCTTGTGCCCATGTGCGAGCCGAGGACCGAAAGATCCCGAAAAAACAGAAAGCGCAAGTCAACTTTCACTTCCACGCCGGTGGTGCCGCCGCAGGTGACCACTCGCCCGCCGCGAGCCAGGCTGGCCATGCTGTCTTCCCACGTGGCGGCTCCGACGTGTTCGAACACCACGTCCACGCCGCGTTTTCCCGTGATGCGGCGAACTTCCTCGCGAATCTTCTGCGACTTGTGGTTGATGACGTCGGCCGCGCCCAGCCCTCGTGCTTTCGCCAGTTTCTCTTCGCTGCTGCTCGTCGCAATCACGCGCGCGCCGAGGAGATGCGCGATCTGAATCGCCGCGCTGCCCACGCCGCTGCCCGCGCCAACGACCAGAACATTTTCGCCGGCCTGTAGCTGCGCGCGGGCAACCAGCATGTGCCATGCGGTCAGAAAAACCAGCGGAATCGCCGCCGCTTCTTCGAAACGCAGATTTTCCGGATACGGCATGCAGTTGACTTCCGGGCAACGCACAAATTCCGCGCAGCCTCCATCGGTGAGGTAGCCGAGATTCGTGAAGCTGGGGCAAAGATTGTCCCGCCCGGAAAGGCAGGCCACGCAACTTCCGCAAGTAAGGCCCGGCGCGAGGACGACTTTCTGGCCAATCTGGACCCGCGTGACGCCCGCTCCCACAGCAGCGACCTCGCCGGCCACGTCGCTCCCGGGGATGTGCGGCAAGGGAATCTTGATGTGCGGGAGCCCACCGCGCACCCACAGGTCAAGATGATTCAGCGCGCAGGCGCGCACGCGGACAAGCACTTCGTGTGCGCTAATCTCCGGCTCGGGCGCGTCCGTGTATTGCAAAACCTCCGCACCGCCATGTTGGTGGAAGAGAATGGCCTTCACAAAAACTCCCGCCAGGGAATGAACAGGTGACCCTAACACCGGGCTGTAGGCATGTCCACAATGTTCGAATCGCTTTTCGAAACATTGACAGCGCGCGGACCGCGGCGTAGCGTACTCGCAGGAAAATCCCATGGACCTGTTCGAAGAGATCGTGAAGATGCGGCGCGAAGGCCGCCGCGGCGCGCTGGCCACCATCGTGCACACCAACGGCTCCATCCCCAGTTTCGAAAGCTCGCGTATGCTGGTGCGCGAGGACGGCTCGATTGCGGGAACGATCGGCGGCGGCTGCGTCGAGGCCGACGTGTGGGCCGCGGCCAAGGAAGTGATGGAAAAAGAAGCGCCGCGGAAAATGGTCTTCAATTTGAACAACGAGGCCAGCTACGACAACGGATTAATTTGCGGCGGCACGCTGGAAGTTTTCGTCGAGCCGATACTGCCCCAGCCCGTCCTGTATTTATTTGGCGGGGGGCACATCGCCATGGCCGTGGCGCAGGCAGCCCACGGCGCGGGTTTCGCCGTCGGCGTGGTGGATGATCGCGAGCAGTTTGCCAACGCGCAGCGGTTTCCGATGGCGCGCGAGATTTATTTGAGCTACGAAGAGGCGTTCGCAAAGATTCAGCCAAACGCTTCGACGTATCTGGTGATTGTGACGCGCGGGCACCGCGACGACATGAGCTGCCTGGCGTGGGCCGTGCGGACCGCCGCGCGGTACGTTGGCATGATTGGCAGCCGGCGGAAAGTTTTGTCCGTTTTCCAGGCGCTCGAAAAAGAGGGCTTCCGGCCGGAAGAATTCGAGCGCGTGTTTGCGCCGATGGGGCTGGAGATTGGCGCGCTCACGCCGGAAGAAATCGCCATCAGCATCGCGGCGGAGCTGGTCGCCGTGCGACGCAACGCCGCGAATGCCGCGCACAAAAAAGTCGTGATGGAAGCGGCGCGGAGCGCCACCGCGCGCTGAAACATTTTGGAATTTGTAGAGGTGCCCCGATGTTGGCGGCCGTCATTCTTTCGGGCGGTGAATCCAGCCGCATGGGTTCGCCCAAAGCGCTCCTTCCCTTCCAGGGACGCCCGTTCCTGCAGCATCTTCTGGACATCACCAAGCATCCGAAGATCGGCGTGCGTCGCGTTGTGCTGGGCGCGCACGCGGCAGCGATTGCGAAAACGGTGCCGCTGGCGGCGGACGAAATCGTCATCAACGCGGAGTGGGAGAAGGGCCAGTTGTCCTCCATCCAAGCTGCGCTGCGGAGCTTGCCCGCGGGAACCGAGGGCATGCTGCTGTTCCTGGTGGACCATCCGCTGGTGAGCGAAAATATCGTGCACGAAGTCATCGAGAGGTTTTACTCCACGCGAAAACCGATCGTGCTGCCGGTGCATGAAGGGCGGCGCGGGCATCCCACGCTGTTTTCGGCTGCGGTGTACGAAGAATTGCTGGCGGCGCCGATGGACGTGGGCGCGCGGGCCGTCGTCTGGGCGCATGCGGCGGAGATTGCGGAAGTGCCCACCGGAGAAGAAGGTGTGGTCCTCAATCTGAATGATCCGGAAGCGATGAAGAAAATAATCGGTGACACGGATTGACGGATTAGCAGTTTGCGGAAAAA
>JBGPGF010000088.1:0-12231 GCA_041483755.1 Terriglobia bacterium
CTCGTCCTCCTCACGGCGCATCACGATCGCATAAAACAAAGCGAAATAGCCCGCGATCAAACCCGCCGAAATCCACGAGTGTGTGGCGAAGGCAAAGCCGCAAGCCAGCACCGCACTGCCCAGGTAAAGCGGGTTGCGAGTAAAAGCGTACGGTCCGGTGACCGTGAGGGACTCATGCTTGCGGAGATAGCCGGCGGCGTAACCGCGAACCAGCAAGCCGACCGCCCCTAAAAGCGTTCCCCATGCGATGGCTCGTGGCACAGGCCGCGCGAAGTAGAAGACCGCGACGGCAAGCGGATAGCCGAGGCGAACACGCCAGCGCGTAAAAAAGCCGGGAGCCGGGCTCATGGCTGCGCTCCGAGGCGGCGCTTCACCGCGTCCACGACGGCTTCAACGGAGATTTCCAGCATTGCAGGATCCGGCTGATTGCGGCGCGTGTGGTCACGCTGCGTCTGCGGGCTACGAAGCGCGATATCGCTCGTACGGTAGGGTCCGTTGCGCGCCGGATCCGTTGGGCCAAAAAGGGCCACGGCGCGTGCGCCAAGGGCCACAGCGAGGTGCAGGGGGCCGGTGTCGCCGCCGACAACGATCTCTGCGCGCTGGAGCAACGCCATCAACGGGCCCAGCGGGCTGCCATCGAGAATAGGCTCGGCATCACCGCTGGCCGCGCGCACGGCATCGGCCAGAGCTTCTTCCCCAGGCCCGTAATTGACGACGCTGCGCAATCCGAACTCGCTCCGCAATCGGCGGCAAACCGCGCCGTATCGTTCCGCGGGCCAACACTTCGAGCGCCATCCCCCGCCGGGGCAAATCACGCAGTAGCGATCGAGGTTGTGACGCCTTCGGATCTCATCGAACGACGCTCGGTCTTCCGCGGTGACGCTGAGGGCAAATGGCGCCACTGCGTTCCGGGCGCCGGTGCGGAGCGAGAGCTCGCCGTTCTGGTCCGCGATGTGGGCTTGGGTGACGTGAACGCGCTCCGTGTACAGCAGGGGAACGCCGAATTCACGGATCGCAGCCGAATCGAACCCGATTCTTCTTTTGATGCCGCCGAAAAATGGGAAGGTTGCCGATTTCCAGAGGCCTTGGTAATCAATGGCCGCGTCCCAAACCCGGCCGCGGATGCCACGAATCGTGTTGCGCACCGAAGACCAGGAGCGCGTATTCACCGTGCAGGCTTGCGAAACCAGAGCGCTGCGTTCCACGAGCACGCGCCAGCGATCGCTCGTCAACCAGATGATTTCCGCGCCGGGGAAAGTCTCGCGCAGGCCGGCGACAGCGGGAAAAGTGTGCACGATATCGCCGAGCGAGCCGAGCCGCACAACGAGGAATCGCGGCTCAGCCATGCGGCGTCCTGCGAATCTTTTCGAGAAGATCGCGCGTGGAGTGTTCTTTTGCGTCGCCCACGATGGCCACGCGGATTCCGAGCTGGGCCGCGAGTTGGCGCTCGGGAACCGTCTCCGTGGTGTAGTCCGTGCCTTTGGCGTGAACGTCGGGAAGCAGTTCAGCGAGGAGCGCTTCGACAGTCGGCTCACTAAAAACGACGACGTAATCCACGCAGCGGAGAGACGCCACAAGCTGCGCGCGAGCGGACTCAGAAAGGACCGGACGCCCCGGACCCTTTTGCGGGCGGGCGCTGGCATCGGAGTTCACGCCGACAACGAGCACGTCGCCTTCACGGCGGGCGCCTTCGAGGTAACGAACGTGGCCCACGTGGAGCAGATCGAAGCATCCGTTGGCAAAGACGATGCGCTGGCCATTGCGGCGATGCGCGGCAAGGCGGTCCTGCAAAACCTTGCGCGTCACGATTTTCCCCGCGGCAGGCATCGGTCAGGAGCCCGTCACTTCCCGGCGCATGGCGGCCAGCAGCTCCGCGCGGCTCACCGTGGCGGTGCCGCGCTTCATGACCACCAGGCCGCCGGCAATCGTGGCGATATGCGCGGCGTCGAGGGGGCTCGCGCCGCAAGCCAGCGAGAGAGTGAAAGCGGCTAGAACCGTATCGCCGGCTCCCGTGACGTCCACGGCTTGATCGCTGCCGTGAATGGGGACCTGCTGAACCGGCTGGCCGGGCTCAAAAAGCGCCATGCCGTCGCGCCCGCGCGTAACCAGAAGCGCGCGTAGCTTCATTTCACCGAGAGTCTCGCGCCCGCAACGATCCAGAGCATCGAGATTCCGGCCAATCGCGGTGTGATGCAAAGTTTCGAGCTCGGCCTCGTTCGGAGTTGCGGCTGTGATGCCGGCCCCCGCGTAGCGCGTCAGGTCGCGCCGGGCGTCCAGTGTGGCGGTCCGTTCGCCCTTTTTCCCGGCCAGAGCCTTGCGTACGGCTTCCGGCGACGCCACTCCAAAACCATAGTCGGAAACGCCGAGGGCATCGGCGCCGCGCATTCGCGCACGAAGCTTTTTGTCCAGCTTCTGGCGCACCTCCTCCGGCAATGCAGTGCTGGGTTCGCGATCCACGCGAAGAACCTGTTGTTGGCCGGTGTGCGCCCATCCGGCGAGGAAGCGCGTCTTGACGGGCGTGGTCCAGCCGCGTGCGCGGACGATGCCGGACACGTCCACGCGCTTGCCGCGAAAGTACTCGAGCAGCGCGTCACCCGCCGCGTCGTCGCCCACCGCGGCGACCGGATAAACGCGGGCGCCCAGAGCGGCAAGATTGTTCGCGGCGTTCGCTCCGCCGCCCGGCACCAGCAGTGTTTCGCGGTGGCGAAGGATCAGGACGGGTGCTTCCCGCGAGACGCGCGAGATCTCACCGGATTGAAATTCGTCCGCGACAAAATCGCCGAAGAGCACGACTCTCTGTGCCGGGAATTTCTCCACCAGTTCGGCAAGGGCCGAATAATCCACGCTGGGCGCGGACGGTGGCATTTTTTCCGCACGCTTCTTCATCGCAGCTCCTCCAACACCCAATCTACCGCTGCCGTGAGATTTTCGGCAATGTGCTCCGGCTGGCGCGGCCATTGCGCGCGGTTCCAGGCATGCTCCCCGCGGCCGTAGCCGGTCAGAACGAGCACCCCACGCGCGCCCGCGCGGTGCGCCGATTCTACGTCGCGGTAACGGTCGCCAACAACGAACGAGCGGCGCAAGTCAAGATGGTGCTCCCGCGCGGCTCGTTCCAGCAAGCCGGGTTTGGGCTTGCGGCAGTCACAATCGTCCTGGGCCGTGTGGGGACAGATGTAGATTCCGTCCAGGTGTGCTCCGGCGGCGGCCAATTGCCGCTTCATCTCGGCATGAACTTCATCCAATACCAACGTCGGAAAATATCCACGGGCCACGCCGGATTGATTCGTGACCACGATCGCTGGAACGTTCACTTCATTCAAGCGGCGCACAGCCGCCGGTGAAAAGCCGAAGAGACGAAATCGGCTGACGTGATTCACGTATCCCACTTCGTCGGCGAGTGTCCCATCGCGGTCGAGAAAGACGGCCGGACGCAAGCGTACGTCCTCAGACATGGGCGCCTTTCTGCGCCGTGCGGGCTTGCTCAATCCAGGCTTGGGCCGCGGTAACGACTGCATCAGGCGCGATGCTCTTCATGCAGCGATGGTCAATCGGGCAGCGGCGCAGAAAACACGGGCTGCAATAGGATTTCTCTTGGATGATCGTGCGCCGTGGTGTGACCGGCGCGGTGCCGTAGGGATCGGTGGGGCCAAAGATGGCGACAACGGGCAAACCCACTGCCGCCGCAACGTGCATGGCTCCAGAATCATTGCCGATGAAGAGGTGGCAACGGGAAAGCAGGGCCGGCAGGTCCGCAACAGAGGTCTTGCCCGTGAGGTTGACGGGGGCGCGGCGCATTCCGGCGGCAATCGCATTCGAGGTGCTCTCTTCCGCGACCGTGCCAAAAAGAATCACCTCTACATCAAACCGCGACATCAGTTGATTGGCAAGCTCCGCAAATCTTTCGGGAGGCCAGCACTTGGCCGAGCCATAGGACGCGCCCGCGCCGATCGCGATGCGCAAGACACTGGGACGCGCGCCGGCGGCGAGCAAACTGTCCTCCGCCTCTCGGCGATTGAAGACTTCACAGTTGAACGAAATGTCGGAATTATCGGGGAGCGCAGCGAGCCAGCCCGCGCGGCGCAGCAATTCGAGATAGTAAAACTGCTCGTGCGGCGGGATTTCGCCCGGCCGGGGAACGCGTATCGCGCGCGTGAGGAGCAGACTCCGCGCGTCGCGGGCATAGCCGACGCGCTCCGGGATACGCGCGCGCCAGGCAAGCCACGCGGCGTCGAAGGCATTTTGCAACAGAATCGCCAGGTCGAACTGTTTCGCGCGCAACTCCTGAGCGAGGCGCTCGCGACCTCGCCAGCCGCGATGCACGCCTTGCGCGTCGTAGGAAAGCAGATTGTTGGCCAGATTCTGGTAGCGATAGATGTCGGCAACGTACGCCCGGGCAAGGATGGTGATCTTGGCGTCCGGCCAACGCTTGCGGATGGCGCGCAGGGCGGGAATCGCCAGGATGGCGTCGCCAACCCAGTTCGTGGCGCGGATGAGGATTTTCATGCCGCCGCTCCACGGCGGGCCAAAAGTATTCGCTCGATGGCGGCGAGAAATTCGCTTTCGGAGCGGGGCTCCATCTCGATCACGGCAATATAGACTGGAAGCGATGTGAATCGGCGCTGGCACAGATTGCAGGCGTCCTTCTCGGTGGTGACAAGCGCGGTCGCGCCCGCTTGGGCCGCTGCTTCTTCGAGGCGGCGCACATCGGAGGGCGAGTAGCGATGGTGGTCGCGGAATGTGCGTTTGCCCGCCAAATTCACGCGCCAGCGCTGCAGATCAGAGAAAAACGCCTCGGGATTGCCGATTCCGCAGAAGGCAAAGAAGGGACCTTTGCCCGGTGTGGTGGCGTAGGGATGGTCGGATGCAGCGCCAAATGCGTGAAAACTCAGCAGCCGCGTCCGCGCGCAAAAAATGGAGTACGCATGTGAGCCCCGTGCTTCAGCACCGGTGGAGGCGCTCGCGCGGGTCCTGACGACGATATCCGCGCGATTCAAGGCAACTTTCGGCTCGCGGAGCCGCCCGGAGGGGAGCAAGGCTTCATCTTCGAGCGGGCGCGAATCGTCCACAAGGACGATATCCAAGTCTCGCGCAAGCTGGAGGTGCTGGAAGCCGTCGTCGAGGAGGAAACAGTCATAGCCTTGGGCTTCGAGGCGCTTCCCTTCCGCGTAGCGATCCTTGCCTACGCCGACGGGCACGCGGTCACCGAAGCGCGCCCGGAGCAACGCAACTTCATCGCTGGAACCACCCGCGCCGCGATAGCCGCGCGTGAGGATGGCGACGCGTTTGCCCCCGGCGAGCATGCGCTCGGCGAGCCACAGCACCATGGGAGTTTTGCCGGTGCCACCGACGGTCAGATTGCCGATGCTGATGACTACTCCGTTCAGCTGGCGGCTGCGCAACCATCCGAGACGGTAGCACTCGGCGCGTAGCCGCGCGATTCCACCGTACAGCATCGAAACCGGCCACAAAAGAACGCGCACGGGATGCGGCACGATCATCGCTGGCTGTCACCTGACGCACCGCGGGCGACCGGAGCTTCGAGCGCTGCCGTCTTCAGGGACAGCGAGGCTGCCGCCGCACTCGGGAGAAGCGCCGCAATCTTCGCGAGCGCTCGTTCCGTGGCGCCGCGGCTTTGCTCCACCAGTTTCTTCGCCACCGCACCCATGGATTCCCTTCGTTCGGAATCCCGCAGCAGCTCAATCCAAGCGACGCCGACATCCTCCGGGCTGTCGGCCTGGATAGCGGCTCCGGCGGCAACAAAGCGCGCAGACATTTCCGCAAAATTATCCATGTGCGGCCCAAACACAGGAACTTTCCCGAAAGCCGCCGGCTCAAGGATATTGTGTCCACCGGAGGGAACGAGCGACCCGCCCACAAAAACGACGTCGGCAACACGGTAGAGCGACGCCAGTTCTCCAATGCTGTCCAGCAACAACACGCGGACGTCGGTGGGAATCTCCGCATTTCCTAAAGCTCCCCGCGCCGAATTCGCCGAGGGCCCCGGGATCGGCAGCTGCGACCGACGGAGAAATTTCCAGTGTGCTTCCTTGATGAAATCGGCGGCGGCATCAAAGCGTTCCGGCTTGCGTGGCGCCAGGACGAGAAGGGCCTGCGCGATTTCGCCCTGCGCCGTGCCAAAAGCGATCAAGGCCAACGTTTCTTCATTGGCGACCACGCTGCCGGCCACGGCGATGAGGCGGCCGCGCTTCCTGGCTTCTTGTTCCAGCCACGCGGCCAGCGGCGAAGGCGCGGGAAGTTCTAGGTCGTACTTGAGGTTTCCGTTGACCATGACGCGGTCCGTGGGCGCTCCGAGGGCACGGATACGCACAGCGTCCTCTTCCGTTTGCATCAGAAACGCGGACGGCTGGGACAAAATGCGCTTCAAAAATGACCGCAGCACAACTCCAAAGATGCGAAGCCAGCGCTGATAACGCGCAAACGAACGCGGCGAGAGACGTCCGCCGAGAAACAGAGTGGAGACTCCGCGCCGGGCGGCATGGCGAATAAAGTTCGGCCAGATTTCGGTCTCGAGGATGACGACGATGGCGGGCTGCACGGCGCGAAAGGCGCTCCGGACAGCAAAGGTCCAATCGAGGGGAAAGTAGATGACGGCATCGGCAAAGGGCATGCGCTCCCGCGCCAGGGCCTGTCCGGTTTTGGTGGTCGTGGAAACGACGAGCGGGCGGCCGGGATAGAGCTCTTTCAACTGCCGGGCCAGCGGCAGGCCGGAGAGAACCTCTCCCACGGACACCGCGTGGAGCCAGATGGCGCCGGGCCGCTCCAATGGAAGATGCCTGAGCGCGGGATAGGAAAAGCCGAGCCGCTCGCTGAGATTGGAGAAATACTTTCCGGTCCTGGCCGCCTGCACAATCCAGTATGGAAGCAGGAGCATGGCCGCCAGGCCCAGCAAAGCGCTGTAGAGGAAATACACCGGTCCGCCACCCCAGTTTGGTTTACGCCGCCGGGCACACGCGAGCGGGCTCTCTGGCAACCCGCCGCTTCCCCTGAGAATCGAAGCCTGCGGGGAGCCAATAACTTTCCGTGTGACCGTATGACGGTAACGTATTATAGACCCATGCGCGCCTCAGCCAGAATTCTCATCGCGGTTTGCACCGTGCTTCTCGCCGCGGGCCGCTTGCCCGCGCAAGCACCGGCCGCTCCCGCCGTGACGCCCGGACCCGGCGAATCGCATGAGGGTCTGACCATCACTGCGCGCCCTTGGACCGACCCGGCCGAATACAAAAGGCTCTTTCCCAAGAAGAACCCCTTTACCGCAGGAATTGTCGCCATCGAAGTGACCTTTCGGAATGACAGCGGCGATAGTCTGCGCGTGGATCTCGAGCGCATCCGGCTTGTTCTTACGATCTCCGAGGATTCGCGCCAGGATATTGCTCCCCTATCCTCCGAAGACGTTGCTGACCGAGTATTCAAACCAGGAGCGACCGACCCAACCGCCAGACGCAACCGCTTCCCGATTCCTCGCTCCAAATCCCCGGCCACCCATTCCAAGGAGTGGACCACTCTCGAAGCGGCCGTGCGCCAAGCAGGCCCTTCCGGAAGCATCATCGCGCCGCATGCCAGGATGCAGGGCCTCCTCTACTTCGACCTGGCGAACCAGTTCGATCTATTGACCTCGGCCAAGCTCTACATTCCCAACGTTGTGTCGCTCGAAAAGAATCGCGCACTGTTTTACTTCGAGATAGACCTTTCCAGGTCGTCGCGGTAACCACCTACACCCGAAGATTTCTTCAGAAGAGAGCAGGTAGCGCCGATTTGCGGGCGGCAGCGTCGTCGGCTACCATAACCATTTGCGCAGAGACCTCGGACCTGCCAACGCATGAAAGATTTTCTCAACGAATTGAATCCGGAACAGCGCAACGCGGCCGAAACAATCGAGGGGCCGCTGCTGATTCTCGCGGGTGCAGGCACCGGCAAAACGCGCGCGATGACCTATCGCATGGCGCATCTGCTTTCGCAGGGCGTCGCGGCGGATGCCATCCTCGCCGTCACCTTCACCAACAAGGCCGCGGAACAGATGCAGGAGCGGCTGGCGGACTTGCAGCTTCGCGCGGGGCTGCGCCAGGCGGCGCCGTGGATTTCGACGTTTCATTCGCTGTGCGCGAGGCTGCTGCGGCGCGAAGCCGCCAGCGCCGGTTTGCCGCAGAACTTCTCCATATTCGATGACGACGACCAGCTTGCCGCGGTAAAGCTCATCTTGGCAAAAATGGAGGTGAGCGAGGAAAAGATTTCGCCGCGGAACATCCTCAGCAGGATCAGTCATGCCAAGAACCACGGGCAGTCCGCCGAGATGATGAAAAGCGAAGCCCTGGGCGAAGAGGGCCGGCGCGCGGCGCGCGTATTCGAAGCGTACGAAAAGCTGCTGGCACAGAGCAACGCGGTTGATTTCGACGATTTGCTGCTCCGCGCCGCGCGGGTTCTCCGCGAAGTCCCCAGCGTGCGCCAGAGATGGCGGGAGAGATTCCGCTACATCCACGTGGACGAATACCAGGATACGAACCGCGTGCAATACGAGTTGCTGCGGCTGCTGGCCGGGCCGGAGCAAAACGTCTGTGTGGTGGGCGACGAGGACCAGTCCATCTACCGGTGGCGGGGCGCGGACGTGGGCATTTTGCTGCGTTTTTCCGAGGATTTTCCCGCGGCACGCATTGTGCGGCTGGAACGCAATTACCGCTCGACGCAGAACATTCTCGATGCCGCGGGCGCCGTGGTGGCTAAGAACTCGCAGCGGCTGGGCAAAACGCTGTCGGCGGAGCACGGCGCGGGCACAAATCTGCGCTACTTCGAGGCGCGCGACGCGCAAGGCGAAGCAGAGTTCATAGCCGAAGAGGTTGTGCAACGACTGAATGACGACTCGTCGCAGAGGTGCGCAGTTGAATATCGCATGACTTCCCAGTCGAGGGCGTTTGAAGAAGCGTTTCGCAGGCTGGGAATTCGTTACCGAATGATCGGAGGATTCAGTTTCTACAGCCGCGCCGAAATCAGAGACGTGCTGGCTTACGCACGCCTCGCGTTTCATCCCAATGACGATATCGCGCTGCTCCGGGTGCTGAACGTGCCGCCTCGGGGGATCGGGAAGACGACCGTCGAAACTCTTCGAGATGTAACGGCTCGGGATGGAGTTTCTTTCTGGCGGGCGATTGAATTGATGCTCACAGGTTCTGCTTCAGGACGTTCCGTTGCACCGCTCCGGGCCTTCCAAGATCTGACCTTAAAGCTCCAAGAGGATTTGGGTCACAGTGCGCCGGCGGAGTTCCTGCACCAAGTGTTGGAGCGCACCGGGTACATGGACATGCTGCGTCAGCGAAACGCGCCGGAAGATGAAGGCAGAATAGAGAACCTGGAAGAACTGGTCCGAGCCGTGGCGGACAGCACAGATGCAGGCGAGACTCTTTCTGACTTTCTGGACCAGACGGCGCTGATCAGTGATGCCGATTCTTATGACGATCAGCCCGGTGTGACATTAACCACGTTGCATGGCACAAAGGGCCTCGAGTTTGACCACGTATTCCTAACTGGACTGGAAGAGGGCATCCTTCCGCACAGCCGGGCCATTGACGACCGCGACGACGTCGAGGAAGAGCGGCGGCTGTGCTACGTGGGAATGACGCGGGCGAAGACATCGCTGACGCTGACGCGCGCGGTTTATCGCCGCGTTTTTGGCGATGAGCAGCGGCTGCGCGCTTCCCTGCCCTCGCGGTTTCTCGCCGAGATGCCCGCCGAGCTCGTGGATACGGTTCGCGGGTCCATGGCCGAGTTTGGCGAATCGCGCCGCTACGAACCCGATCCGGAGTATTCCTATTCGCCGGAGGAGTTTGTCCGGCGCGCGCGCGGCAACCCAGCCGGTTTTCCGCGCACGCAACGGCGCGGCAGCGAAGCGAGTTTTGAGCGGCCCGCCCGTCAGCGTGGCGCCAGGGGCGCCGACGCGAATCCGTTGATTGGGCAGCGTGTGCGGCATCCCAGCTACGGCGTGGGCACGATTGTTGGCGTCGAGGGCGACGACGAGGACCGCCGCCTTTCGGTGAGTTTCCCCGGCCGCGGCACGAAAAAGTTTGTGGAGCGTTATGCCCAGCTCCAGCCGGCCTGACGGAGGCTCTTCCCGTTGCGCGGCGCGGCTTCTCAGGGTAAATTGACTTCGCATTTGTCCCGAATACCGTATCTGGTGGGCGCCTTCTTCCGCCCTGCCCGGATGCAGCCTCGGAGGATGGGTGGGATCGCAGCTCTTCCGCACCAAAGACATTGATCAATTGATTGTGGACTCTGAGCAGCCGGATCGGAGGCTGAAGAAGAGCCTCGGGTGGCTAAGCCTGACGTCGCTCGGCATCGGCGCGGTGATCGGGTCGGGCATTTTTACGGTCATAGGAACCGCGATCGCCGGACAGAAGATGCAGGTCTCCTCGATCCTGAATGCGCCGCTGCTGGAATACCTGATTTACCGCTCGCCTTCCTTCGGGCGCCCCGGAGCCGGGCCCGCCATCGCGCTTTCGTTTGTCCTGGTCGCCATCGTGTGCGGGTTCGCGGCGGTTTGCTACGCGGAACTCGCCGCCATGATTCCCATCGCGGGGAGCGCGTACACCTACACATACGCGACGATGGGCGAACTGATCGCATGGATCATTGGCTGGGACCTGATTCTGGAATACGCGGTGAGCAACATGGCCGTGTCGGTGGGCTTCTCCGCTCACGTCGTGGATTTGCTGGACTGGTTCGGCATTCATCCCAGCCTGCGATGGATTTCTCCCGCCTACCTGCCCAGCGGAATGAGCGATTTTCAGGGAAACATGCTGTATGCCCCGGGGTGGCACTTCGGCTTTAACGTGCCGGCGTTTATCATCGTGATGTTGCTCTCGTTTACTCTCGTGCGGGGAATTCGCGAGTCGGCGAAAACCAATAACATCATGGTCCTCCTAAAGATTTTGGCGATTCTTGTGTTTGTGGGCTTCGCGGCGCGCTTCATTCATCCCGCCCATTGGCATCCTTTCGCCCCGAATGGTTGGCCGGGAATTCTGACCGGCGGCTCGATCATTTTCTTCACATATATCGGATTTGATTCCGTCTCGACGGCCGCGGAGGAGTGCAAGAACCCTCAGCGCGACTTGCCGATTGGCATCATCACCACTCTCGTGATTTGCACCGTGCTTTACATTTCGGTAGTAGTCGTCTTGACGGGCTTGGTGCCTTGGCAGACGTTGCTCGATGATGCCGCGCCCGTCGTCAATACGCTCAAACGGCTGCATTTCGGGGGAGTGCGGCTGGTCGTGCTCTTCGGCGCGCTGATGGGCATGATCTCGTCGCTGCTCGTCTTTCAGCTTGGACAAGCGCGCGTCTGGTTCGCAATGTCGCGGGACGGTTTGCTGCCGCGAGTATTCGGGCGCGTTCACCCGCGCTTCCGCACGCCCGATTTTTCAACGTGGATGGCTGGGTTTGTGGTGGGTATTCCGGCTGGAATGCTCGATATCGGCACACTCGCTGACCTGTCCAATATCGGCACCCTGTTTGCCTTCGCACTGGTCGCGGGGGGAGTATTGATTCTGCGCTACCGCCAGCCAGACCGGAAGCGGAGCTTCCGCGCCCCTGGCGGCCCCTTGGCACCGATCATGACGATTCTGACGTGTATCCTGTTGATGGCCGGATTGCCGATCATGAACTGGATCCGGTTCTTCGTGTGGCTCGCGATCGGACTCGTGATTTACTTTAGCTATAGCCGCAAGCGGAGCACGCTGCTTGCGGCGGAGGCGAAGTGAGGCATCGCGAATGCTAATTGAATCCACGAGGCGAGCGCAGCGCTTTTTCTTCGTTGCATTCGCGGCGCTGTTGCTGCTGACCCTCGCGCCTGATCCCGCGCGCGCCTGGGGCGAGAACGGCCAAAAGCTCGTGGTCAACAAGGCGGTGGACACGCTCCCGGCGGAGGTTCGCTCATTTTTCCAGGCGAACCGCGACTTCCTGATCCAGCACGCCGGCGATTCCAGCGAGGCGGTGAGCAAGACTCCCGCGGAACGCAAGAATCACTTCCTGTATCTGGATCGCTACGGCCGGTTTCCCTACGAAAGTCTTCCCCGAACTTACAAGGCCGCGCGCTCGAAATTCACGAGAGCCAAGCTCGACGCCAACGGCTTGCTGCCGTGGCAAATCGGCGTGTATAGCGAGAAGCTGACGAGAGCGATGAAGGACGGGAAGTGGGATGAGGCGCGGATGGCCGCCGCATGGCTTGCC
>JBGPGF010000089.1:0-12217 GCA_041483755.1 Terriglobia bacterium
CCTGAAGCTCCGACCCCCTAAGCGGGTGACGCGGCGCCGAGAGGAAGAAATCGGTTCGTGTGTCGCGCCGCTAGCGCTGGGCCCTTCGAGGCTCAGGATGAACTAACGTCTGGCGCACCTACGGCGCTGGGGATATTTCGTATACCACGTACCCAACCCTCACGGGCTGGGCTAACTTCTGCCGCGCCTCCGGCGCTGGAAATATTTCGTATACCACGGACCCAGCCCTCACGGGCTGGGCTAACTTCTGCCGCGCCTCCGGCGCTACGGGCGGGGGAAAGGTTGGAGCAAGACGGAAGGAGCCGGCCTGAAGGCGGGCCTCTACACAAGCCAAGGCAAGAGGCCGGGCTGAAGCCACGGCGCTAGACAGGCAACGCAGGAGGCCGGGGCTGAGGAGTCATTGTGGCACCGGCAAGACCAATTCCTCAACTGAGGCGCGCGGCGGCCAGGACCAACTGACGCAGCCCCTTCTGCTCCAGGTCTGCCATCGTGCGCAACTTCACGTGGCGGATGTTTTTCCCCGTGCCTTCCAGCAACCCTTCGGGATCGCTCAGCGAAGCGCCGAAGTGGAATCCAAACGTCACGTGGTTTTTGCCAACCATGTAAAAGCAGAAGGGATCTTTCCTTTCAAACGTAGGTATTCCCCACGCATTCACGGTTTCCTTCGTGCCGGGTACGGCGCCTTTCACGAGGCTCCGCAAGGCGCGCACGACCTTGCGCAACTTCGGATTCAGATCGCGCACGTACGAACTCTTCTTCTTTGCCTTCTTGCGTTGAACAGTGCTCACGGAAATGGCTCCCCCGATCTTCTGCGGACCGAAAATACTGGCGCATTGTATGATGCTTGCGGGGAAAGCGCACAGAATGAATTCATCGCGCAAAGAACGCGCGATGGGGCGGCGGTCTGTGCTACCGAGACTGCGACACTCCACGGGCGGCGAATTGACAGTTTTTTTCGGCGGATGCTACAGTGGATTCACCGAGCCGAGGTAGCTCAGTGGTAGAGCAGCCGATTCGTAATCGGCAGGTCGCGAGTTCAACTCTCGCCCTCGGCTCCAGATACTCCTACGCTCCGTGCCCCATGGGAGCTTTGCGCCTCAGCGAATCCGGACCGGCTACTTGTTCAACAGCGCCAGGGATTTCACTTCGAGCACGATGCGCGGGGGATGCAGCAACGTATTGTGGATGAGGCAGTGGTGCACGGCTTCTTCGATTCCTTCGCGATGCGGTCCATCAAAGGCCACCGGAACTTCCACTTCAATGCGGAAGTTGTCCATGCGCGGCGGGTCCGTGACCTTGTCGGCAGAGACGCGGACAAACGTGCCCTCGGTGGCCAGTTTGTGTTTCTTCAGATATTGCGCGGTGTAAAAGCCCGCGCAAGAGCCGAGAGCCGCCAGCAACAATTCGGGCGGCGTCATGCCTTCGTCGTAGCCGCCGCTTTCCAGCGGCTGATCGGAGGCAATCGTGTGCTGACGCGCCTTGATTTCAAACTGAAGAGCGCCAAGATGTTCAACCAAAACTTCCATGTGTTCCTCCTTCTCTTTCGGCCCCACGGATGAATGGGAGCCTCGATCCGGCTTGGAGGGAGCCGGATTGCAATCCCTGGGACCGGCCCCTACGACCGGCCCGCGCCGCGGGCGAGCGCCGCGTCCAGATGCTGCCGGACGAGGTCGCGAGCGCGGTGCAGACGCGATTTCATGGCCGTCAGCGAAATGCCGAGTTGCTGCGCCACCGCTTCTCCCGGCTTTTCCTGCAGATCACGCAGTTCGTACACGGAGCGGAAATCGGGCGGCAAACCACGAACAGCTTCCGCGAGCAATTCCTTCATCTGCCGCAGGGCCAACTGTTGGTCCACAGGCGGATCGTTGCCTGCAATCTGGCGGCCCTCGTCTTCGAGGGCGGAAAGTTGCAATAGGGGCATGAGTGCTTCGCGCTCCTTTAGTTGCCAGCAGACGCGCCGGGCGATTTGCGCCAGCCAAGCTCGGAAAGCGACCGAGTCCCGCAACTGATCGAGGTGGCGGTAGGCTTTCAGCAGCGCCTCAACCAAAACATCTTCGGCATCCTCACGGTTTCCGCAGACGCGAATCATCTGGCGGTAAACCGCGTCCTTGTGCTCGTTGGCAAGGGCCTCGAAATCCACGGCAACATTATTTCACCCCGCGGCCTGCAGGAGCGAAAAACCTCACGAAGGAGGGTTTTCGCCCTTCGCGGATGTATCTGGAATCACGCAGTGCCGAGCACTATTCCAAGGCATCTTGCACAACAAGACGCCCATCGGGCAAAAATCCGTAATCCCGGCGAACGTCAAGCCAAGGCCGATGAAGCCGGACAAATATAGCCAATGAAGATTCGCGGTTACCGCGAGCACGGCTCCCGTGAGGACGAGGAGCCCGGCGGCAAGACGTACTTGGCGTTCCAACGCCCAGCGCGTCTTCACATTCACCACGAGGGGCAAACCAGCCTTGCCCCAGGCGTCCGTGCCTCCATCGAGGACCGCAACATCCTGCCTGCAAGGCTGCAAATAGCCAGCCACCAGGCGGGCGCGCTTGCCGCTCTTGCAGATTAGGACCAGGGGAAGGTCCGGGCGCAGATCGTTCAAACGCGCCTCGATCTGCTCCATAGGAATGTTCACCGCGCCGGGCAAGTGGCCGGCGGCAAATTCCGAGGGCGAGCGCACGTCCACCCATTGGGATTGCCGGGTTGCTCTGTTTTGAGCCTGTAGTTCAGATGCCAAGATCTCTTTCAATGCGAATCTCCCTCTATAGGGGAAGAGGGGTTCAGGCGGGAAAAGGATTCAGAATATCCGCCAGGAGCTCGCGGCTACATTTTCAGGGCGAAGGTGTTGCGGCGAATCAGCGCGGTCATTTGATCGTCACTGAGGCTCATGCGCAATTGCACGCGATCGCCCGCGGGAATCACCTGCGCCTGGCTCAGAAGCTGCGCGAGATCGGGATTGTCCTGCTGCGCTTGATGCTGCCGGTACATGAAACCGAGCTGAAGGAGTTGTGCGAGCGCATTGGCGTCCTCCACCGAGCCGCAAACGGCCTGAAACTTGCCGTCGAGGCCGCTGCCCGCTTCCACACTGATAATCATGTTCTGCATGCGCGCGGCGATTTTAGCGACTTCGGGGAACTGCTCGACTTCCGGTGCAAGCTGGCGCAGCGCCAGCCGCGTGTACGCGGGATTCAAAACCGCCCAAACTGTGCCGCCGCCATTCGCTTCATTCACCAGCGGGAAGAAGGTGTCGTTGCGGAGCAGTCCCTCATCCGCGCCGAAACGCACTTCGATGAGTTTTTCGAGCAGTTTGCGGTGGCCGAAGGCGGCTGTGTTTGAATCAATAAAGAAAAAGAAAAGATCGTTGGGGCCGGAACCCGAACCAAAAGCAAAGAGCGTGTAGCCGCGCTGCTTGAACGTAGGAAGTTTTTGCGTCTTGAAATAGGCTTCGGCGGAATTGGGATTGAAGCTGCCTAGCGCCACGCCGACAATCTGTTCTCCGCTGGGAACGTAGGTGGACTTATCGGCCTTGGGGTCGGGAGCGTCTGGAACCGTGGCCCAGGCAAGTTCGTCCACTTGCGAATTCGGATCCACACCCGCGGAGGCCAGGAACTGCTCGAACTGCCGGAAGCGCTCGGGAAGCAACTGCTGCTTCAGTTTGGGAAACCAGTTCAGCGTGCGCGCTTTCTTCAGATCGGCATAGGCGAATTCGCCGATGTCCTTGGGGAAAAGGGCGATGATGTCGGTGCCCAGGCGTCCGGCGCGAACGGGCCGGGGAAGGGCGAGGGCCAGCGCCGCCAGGACGGCGACGGCAACAATGCGGCGGACTGTCATCGTAAACTTCATGTGAGACTCCTTCATCCCTGCTGTGGGTAAACCCATACGATCGTAATTCGTTGCGCCAGCGGCGCTAGCCGATTCCGCTTCCCTGCGGAGTCTATGCTCCGGATGCGCCGAATGCATCCCCCAAACGATCGCGCAGAACCGCGACCTTTGCGCGCAAAGACTTGACATAGGCTGCATCGGTGAGCGAATCGAGATTGATCTCGACGTTGGCGATGGCGCCACGCGCACCGGCAGCGGCCATCAGGCGCGCCACTTGCAAGTCTGAACGCATGGATGCGGCGGAAACAGCTTCCAGTTGTCCGAGGCGTTCGAAAAGGGCAACTGTCCGCTCGGCCACCTCTAGAGGCACTTCGGCAGCGCCGCGGGTCGCGGACTGGATAGCCGCGTCGCGGGCGCGAATTTCCTCTTCGTTGCTCTGCGGCAGCTTGAAAGCAGCCATTACCGCTTCATAGGCCGCCGCGTCGCGGTCAATGGCTTCCGTCAGCTCTTCGGACGTCTTACGCATGGCATCGAGGGCCTCGGAGAGTTTGTCCGCGTGGACGGCCTGGGATTTCTTCTTGCGCGAGAGGCCGGCAACCATCTGGCCAAGAGAAGCGGCGAGCGCTCCGGCAAGAGCGGAAACACTACCACCGCCCGGCGTGGGAGTTGGCTCGGCAACGGAATCGAGGAACGGGCGGACCATCGCGCCGAGCGCGCCACCGTGACCCGCGTGCCCGTGCGCCGCGCCGCTCAAAGCCGCATCGAGACGATTCTCAAGAATTTGGTCGGGTGAGAAAGTTTCGAGTTGCAGAAAGAAGCCGGCAGCCATTTCAATGGCCTTTTTCGGAACGAGGCCGACGACTTCGCTGCCGACGGGAGCGGCGCCGTGGCGCTCCGCCTCTCGCTTCACCAAGTCATACACGCGATGCATGGGCGTCTGCTCGAAATCGGTCAGGTTGATGGAAACCTGCGCGAGGTTGCGCGCCTTCAACTCGACGCCCATGGCTTTGACGAAAGGCAAGCCGCCGGAAGAAAAGCGGATAGCCTTGGCGATCTTCTTGGCGATGGCGACGTCCGCGGTATTGAGATTGATATTGTAGGCGATCAGAAACTTGCGCGCGCCAACCACGGTCGCTCCCGCGGTGGGATGCAGCTTCGGGTCGCCCACATCCGGCTGGCGCTCACAATTGTGTTTGACTTCTTCGCGAAGCCCTTCGAATTGGCCCCGGCGAATGTTCTCAAGATTAACGCGGTCGGGGCGCGCGGCGGCGGCTTCGTAGAAATAGACGGGAATGCGGTAGCGCTGCCAGATTTCCTTGCCAACGCGATGAGCGAGCGCAACGCATTCCTCGATGGTGACGCCCTCGACGGGGATGAAGGGAACAACGTCGGTGGCGCCAAGACGGGGATGCGCGCCGGCGTGTTTGGTCAGATCAATCAGCTCGAGAGCCTTGCCAACGCCGCACAGCGCGGCTTCCGCGACGGCCTCCGGCTCACCCGCGAGCGTTACAACACAGCGATTGTGGTCCGCGTCCATTTCGCGGTCGAGAACGAACACTCCAGGCACGGCGGCCATGGCCGCGACGAGGGCTTCGACCTTGGCGGCGTCGCGCCCCTCGGAGAAATTCGGCACGCATTCAATGAGACGTTTCATGGATTGCCCGGCGGCGCCGGCGATGACTCAAGCGCGCGAATCGCTGCGCGAGAAAATGATCTTTCCGCGCTTGAGAGTCATCCAGCAGTGGTTCACGCCAAAATAATAGGGAATTTCGCGGTAGTCGGCCACATCGAACACGGCAAGGTCCGCGAACTTGCCAACTTCGAGGGAACCGATGCGCGAATGACGGTGCAGGGCATAGGCGGCGTTGATGGTGGCTGCGGCGATGGCCTCGGCGGGCGACATGCCAAGCCGCGCGCAGGCCAGGGAGAGAATCATGGGCATGCTGAGCGTGGGGCTTGTTCCGGGATTGAAATCGGTGGCGAGAGCGACGACGGCGCCGGCGTCAATCAATTCGCGCGCTGGGGCATGGTGCGTGAGACCGAGATGAAAGGTGCAGCCGGGAAGAAGCGTCGCCACGGTGTTCGAACCGGCCAGGGCGCGAATATCGGCAGTCGATATTTTTTCCAGGTGATCGCAGCTGGCAGCGCCAAGCCGAATGGCAAGCTGCGCGGCTCCGGTTCGCGCGAGCTGCTCGGCGTGGAGGCGCGGCGTAAGTCCCAGTGCCTTGCCCGCTTCGAGGACGCGCTGGGCCTGCTCGACGCTGAACGTGCCGCGGTCACAGAAAACGTCGCAGAATTCGGCCAGGCCCGCGCGGGCAACTTCCGGGAGAATCTTTCCGATAAGCAGCGAAATATAGAGATCGGCGCCGCGCGTCTTGCGCCGGAATTCGGCGGGCACGGTGTGGGCGCCCAAGAAAGTGGATACGATGTCGAGCGGCTGCGCGGAGGCCAGCTCCTTTTGCAGCGCGAGGATCTTTATCTCGCCGGCCAGGTCGAGGCCGTAGCCGCTCTTGGCTTCCAGCGTTGTGGTGCCGTGCGCGGCGAACTGGCGAAGCGCGGCAAGGGCGCGGAGTTTGAGCGAGCCGGCGGTGGCCTCGCGAAGCTTTCGGACCGTCGAGAGGATGCCACCGCCTTTCGCGGCGATCTGTTCGTAGGTGGCGCCCGCGACGCGCATTTCGTACTCCTCGACACGGCTGGCGGGAAAAACCAGATGCGTGTGGGAGTCCACAAAGCCGGGGAGGATGACGCGGCCGCCGACGTCGAGCCGCTCGGCGGACTGCGCTTCGGGGAGTGCTTCGAGTTTTGCGGCCGAGCCGGTAGCGGCGATCAGGCCGTCGCGAACGAGGAGCGCTCCTTGCTTGATAATGCCGAGATCGGAGAGCGCGGCGCCGCGGCGCGGAGCACGGCCGCGCAGGGTCAGGAGCTGGGCCGCTCCCGTAATAAGAAGTGCGGACAAGGCGGACGCATTATGACGCAGCGCGGCGAGAAGTGCACCGAGTCACTTTTGAGTGTGCCTCAGGCGCGGGTGGAAGTTCTTGCCGCGCGAATGTTCTTGGAGAGCCAGGCGAGATAGTCGCGCGAGCCCGCGACGATGGGAACGGCGATGAATTCCGGAACTTCGTAACTGTGAACTTGCGAAACTTTGGCTTCCAGCGCGGCGAGTTTGTTTTGCGCAGTCTTCAAAACGAGCAAAACCTCGCGGGCGGATTCAACTTTCCCTTTCCAACGGTAAACGGATTCGATCGGGCCGAGGTGGATGTTCGCGCAAGACGCGAGCCGCGCATTGATTGTTTCGTGGGCGATTCGGCGAGCTTGGGTCAGAGTCTCGCACGTGATGAAGACCATGCGATGGGATTTTCCAGAGACAACTTGTTTTGAGGCCATGTGCATGTGCTCCTTGTCTTGTGCTGCCGTGCGCGTCAGTGCATTGCGGCGTAAACCATCGGGCACAGAGCTTTTGCCGCGGCCCGCGCCACGTTAGAATACCCGCCCATGGGTTCTTCTCCTATCAGGTTTGGCACGTCGGGCTGGCGCGGGCTGATCGCCGAGGATTTTACGTTTGCCAACGTGCGTCTGGCGGTGAGCGCGATCGCGGAGCACGTGAAAAGCCGCGCGGCGCACCCGGCGGTGCTGGTTGCGTGCGACCCGCGCTTCTATTCGGAAGAGTTTTCGCAACTAGCCGTGGATGTTCTTGGGGAGCATGGAGTACGCGTGCTGCAGGCGGAGGGTTTTCCACCGACGCCGGCCGTGGCCTTCGAGATTCTGCGCCGAAAATTGGACGGCGCGATCAACTTCACGGCCAGTCACAATCCGGCGCCCTATCACGGATTGAAGTATTCGTCTTCCGATGCGGGGCCGGCGCTGCCGGAAGTGACGAAGGACATCGAAGCGCGCGTGGCGCGGCTGATGGCGGGCGGCGCGGCGAGAAGTGGGAAGAAAAAGCAGGCGTCATCGAACGGCAAAGCGGAAACGATTCGCCTCGCTGAACCGTATCTCCAGCGGCTAAACGAACTCGTTCGCTTCGACGTCATCAAGAAAGCTGGCGCCAAGCTTGTGATTGATGTGCGCCACGGCTGCGGGGCCGGGTATCTGGACCGCGCGCTGCAAAGGCACGGCATCGAATTTTCGGCGCTGCACACAAATCGAGACGTGCTCTTTGACGGAACCGGTCCCGACGTTGCGGAAGAAAATCTGGCGCCGCTGAGCAAAGCGGTGCGCGAAGCTCGGGCGACGTTGGGACTCGCCACCGACGGCGATGCCGACCGCTTCGGAATTGTGGACGCCGACGGAACGTGGATTTCGCCGAATCATATCCTGGCTCTCGTGTACGACTATCTGTGCGAAACGCGAGGCTGGGCGCTGGGCGCGGCGCGCAGCGTGGCGACATCGCAGATGGTGGATGCGGCAGCGGCAGCTCGCGGACAAAGGACCTATCAGACTCCGGTGGGATTCAAGTACATCGGGCAATTAATCCGCGAAGACAAGGTCGCGCTGGGAGGGGAAGAGAGTTCGGGATTGACGATCCGCGGACACGTTCCGGAAAAGGACGGGATTCTGGCGTGCCTGTTGGTGGCGGAGATGACGGCGGCGCGCGGCGCAACCCTCGGCGAGCAGATTCGGCAGCTCTTCCGCAATCTCGGGCGCGAATTTTGGCCGCTGCGCCAGAACCTGCATTTGAGCGAAGAGGAGAAGATACGCGCGGTGGAAAAGACCGCAACGGACGCGAGCAATCTGTTCGGGCGCAAGGTAATTTCCGTGGACCGCACGGATGGGGCGAAATTCGTCTTCGAAGACGGCTCCTGGATGCTTTGCCGGCTTTCCGGGACCGAGCCCCTGCTGCGGCTGTACACGGAAGCGGGAAGCGCGGAAGAATCGCTGCGGCTGGCGCGCGAGGCGGCCGAATGGATTCGAAAGGATTCGCTATGACGGCGATAGAGACGATCCAGGAAATGTTGCGACGGCATGGGCGGACTTTGCTGATCCCGCTGGTGGCGGTGCTGGTGGTTCACGACATCTTCGGCCAGCACGGTTTTTTGGCCATGCGGCGCACCGAAAGAGAGATTGCCAAGGTGATGCAGGACCTCGACCGGCTGAACGCGGAAAACCGCGAACTGGCGGATCAGGTGAAGGCGCTGAAGAGCGATCCGCAGCTCATCGAGAAAATCGCACGCGACGAGTTGGGCTTGGCGCGGCCGGGGGAAGTGATTATCCGCATTCCGCAAGCGGCTACACCGCCGCCGGGGACGCCGGTGCCGGCGAAACCCTGATCGCTCGGCGCTTCCAGCGCGTGCGCAGCAGCGAAAGCGCCAGCATGGCGAGAAATATCGTCAGCAGGCCCAGGCTGGCGCGCGCCACGCTGCATTGTCCCTTCGGCAAGATCGATAAGCTTCCATAAACAAATTCGATGTGCACCCAATAAACCAGCAGGGAAGTGTGGCCAAGCTGGAGGATGGGGCTGAATCCGCGCTGCGCCAGCCCCCAGCGGCACCAGGCATGCACCAAAAAAAGAATCACGAGAAGCAGGCCAAAGCGAAATAAAAAGAAGTTTGGACTGGTGTGCCAGAAGTCGTAAACGGCGTAGAACTGAACCGGCAGGCCGTCGAACCAAAGCGCAAGGGCGCAGGCGATTGCTCCCGTGCCACCCAGCATGGCCATGACGAGCCCGGCACGCTTTCGCGCGAAATCGGTGAGCAAAAGAAATCCCGCGGCAAGCCCACCAAAGGCGAAGGCGCACCACGGAAAGAGCGGGAAGAGCCAGGGCTGCGGCTGGTCGAAGATGTGCACGCCGTTTATGTAGGACTCGAGGAACCAGGGCAGCCAGTGCGGGCGGTGCGTGGTCCAAAGCGGCGGTGTGGCCAGGGCGACGGTCGCAGCGGCAAACAGTGCGGCGGCGACATTGCGCGCGCGGGCGCGTGCGACGCCATCCGCATCGGCGCCCTCTGCTCTGGCAAAGGATGCGCCCGAGGTGAGCCAGCACAAAATCCCCATGAGGACCATCGAGAGGCCGAGAATGTTGAGCACGTCCACGCGGAGAAGATCGGTCCAGGGAGACCGGGAGTAGCCCAGTGCAAACTCCTGCACGCGGAAGAGCAGAGCCAGGCCGAAGATTTCCGCGCCCCGTCGGATCGTGGTGCGGGCGACTTCGTTGCGCGACGCGCCCTTTGCGCGCAGCCGGTCGGTGATGAGCGCAATCGACACGCCGGCAAGAAAAATGAAGAGCGGCGCGGGAAGCGTTCCGCCAAGTTGCGACCAGGCAAACAGCGTGGATTTGCGTGCCGCCGGGCTCAGCCAGGAGGCGTAGCAATGCGTCTGAAACATCAGCACGCAGGCCAGGCCGCGCATCCAGTCAATGTAAGCGAGACGGTTCGCTGGGTTCGTCATTCGTGCTGGCCATACACTACCGCGCTTCACAGGCACCGCGTCAACTCCGATTTTTGGGGAAGTCGTCCCAGTTTACGAAATGCGGACAACCACGCCGTCCGCGCCCTTTCGAGGGGTCTCGCAAAATGTGTATACTACGCGTATATACATCGAGAGGAGTTCCGCCCATGGCCACAGCGCGCGTATTCAATTCCGGAAATAGCCAAGCCGTGCGCCTGCCCAAGCAGTTCCGCTTCAAGAGCAAGGAAGTGGAGATTTCCCGGCGCGGGGACGAAATTGTTCTTCGGGAGAAAAGGGGGACGATGGCCCGGGCGTTCGAATTACTCGCTGAGTTGGTGGAACCGGATGCCCTGAAAGGGCGCAATAAAGACTACCCGCAGAAGCGGAAGGGGCTGTGATGGAGCCCGAGTTTCTCTTGGATACAGACATTTGCATCTATATCCGACAGAAGAAATCGGAAGAGGTGCTGCGGCGATTCGAGACGTTGCGGCCCGGCGAGGCTGCGGTTTCGGTGATTACGTTTGGCGAATTGTTGTATGGAGCGATAAAGAAAAGGCAGAAGGCAGCGGCTCGGGAGAAATGGGAGGAACTCGTTCATTTGCTCCCCGTGCTGTCCTTGCCGTACGGGGCCGCTGAAGCCTATGGAACGATTCGCGCGGAACTGGAAACTGCCGGCCAGGTGATCGGCAACAACGATTTATGGATCGCGGCCCACGCCCAGGTCGCGGAGCTTACGCTGGTGACGAATAACGAGCGGAAATTTCGCCGCGTGCGCGGATTGAAGATACAGAACTGGGCGGTCTAGCAGTGCCTTATTCTTGCAACGGCGGATAGCGGGCCGGAGGCGGTCACGCCGTCAATCCTCAGCGCCGTACTTTCCGCAAGGATGCTCCGGTCGAAAAGTGGGGGTGTGTGAAACCTTTCCATTAAAGGTGGCCCGCCAATGAAAAATACTAGGTCTCTCATTCATCCGGTCTATCTCCAAGAGCAAGTAGTGTGTATTTCTGTGATGCTCCTCAAATCTCTCAAGTCCGGCGCAAATCTTGGCCCGCAGTTTCTCCCCTGTACCTTCAGGTGAGCCTTTTCGCACTTGGTAGATACAAAGCTTCCATTTCGCATTAACAACTAACAGCTTCCGGAAATCCTCCAGGATTAGTCGTGACCTGTCGCTCCTCTTGCTATGCCACTCACATTCAACAGCCAGTGCCATTTGATTGACCCACACGGGGTGCTGCTTTTCGGATCGAAGCCACACAAAATCGCATAGAAATTCCTTGCGATTCGGAATCCGGTTTGGATGAAACTGATAATGCCGCTTCTTCGCCATGCTCTGCAGGATAGTTCTCATTGCCCCGGTCTGCTTAGCACAGTTGGATTTGAAAATACTACGGCGTTTCGAACGAATCCCGGAGATCAATTCGCTCACAAATTCGTCCAACTCGGTTCCAGTCACATGCAAGCCTCTCTTCGCCGCTTGCCTCACCTCACAACGCCGGAGAGGGGGCTTGATGCGGTGGCATAGAGGCGTTTGGGCATGCGGCCGGCGAGCCAGGCTTTGCGGCCGGCGCTGACGGCCTCGCGCATGGCTTCGGCCATCAGCACGGCGTCTTGTGCTTCGGCGATGGCCGTGTTCATCAGCACACCGTCGGCGCCGAGTTCCATGGCCACGGCAGCGTCCGAAGCGGTGCCCACGCCGGCGTCCACGACCATCGGCACTTCCGTAATGCGTTCGCGAAGGATGCGCAGGTTCGCAGGATTCTGGATGCCCATGCCGGAGCCGATGGGCGCGGCGAGCGGCATTACGGCGGCAGCGCCGGCGTCAATCAATTTGCGCGCGACGACCAGGTCGTCATTCGTGTACGGCAGGACGACGAAGCCTTCACTCACCAAAATCTTCGTGGCCTTCACCAATTCGTCCGTGTCCGGGAAAAGCGTTTGCTGGTCGCCGATCACTTCCAGCTTGATCCAATTCGAGAGCCCGGCTTCGCGGGCAAGCCGCGCCGTGCGAATGGCTTCG
>JBGPGF010000090.1:0-12126 GCA_041483755.1 Terriglobia bacterium
CAAGGCCGCTCACGCCGTCGTATTCTTTGAGTTGATGTTCACGCAGGGCATCCATGATCTTCCCGCGATTCAGGTCTGTCTTCTCAATCGCACCGATGAGAATCCTCATCCCGTCGTAAGCATAGGCCGCGTAGGCGTCCGGCTCTTCGTGGAATTTTTCTTGATACGCTTGCCGGAACTCCCGCCACTTTGTGCCGGTCCGCGCCGGGTCTATCGCGGAAGTGGTGACCACACCCTCGGCGGCGGGTCCTGCTGTTTCCAGAAGCTGCGGGTAGGCGAGACGGCTTGGCCCAAACACCGGCTGCTTCATGCCCATCGAGCGCATCTGTTTTAGGATGAGCGCGGCCTCCGGCGCTTCACCCCAGATCACCAAACCATCGATGCGGGCGTTCTGCAGCATGCGAAGCTGCGTGGAGAAATCCTGGTCGCCGCGTTCGAACTTAACTTCCAGCACCGGCACGCGGCCCAGGCGCTTGGCTACGTCGAAAAACTTTTGAACGCCCACTCGCGCGTAGCGGCTTTGCGTCCGCAGGACGCCGATTTTCTTGAGTTGGCGCTCCTTGAAAATGTAGCCGGCGAGCGCATAACCCTGTTGCCGGTCATCCGGGAAATTGTGCAGCACCCATGGAATGCGCGTTTCGGTCACGGTGGGATCCGTCGTGCCCGTGTCCACAATCGGGAATTCCAGTTTCAAGGCGACGCGGAGCATGATATGCGTCGAGGCGCCGTCCACGGAGCCGAGGACCGCCACCACGTGCTCATCGAAGTCCATCTTTAGAGCTTCCGTCGAGGACGCGCCCCACAGCGCCGCGTCATTGTGCACCTTCAGCGCATAGGGTTTTCCGCGAGACAGGCCGCTGGCGCCATATCCACCGTTCGCGTTCGCTTCATCAATCGCCATCTGGGCGCCATGCAACATCGCGCGGCCGTAGAGGGATTCGGGATTGTTCTCGATGGGGCCGAGGAAACCGATATTCACCGTTTTCGACCGGAGGATCTCCGTGGATACGCGATCTCGCGCGGCGCCGTTATATTCCAGAGTGTTGGGCTCGACAAACCATTCCTTATAGGGCTTGGCGAATCGCCGGTAAGGAACCGCATCCTCCGGCATATTGGCATAGCGTTGTGCTGCGGGCGTTTCGTCGGGCGCCTTCGGGGACTCCGCCGACTGCGGCCGCGCAGGCATCGCAACGAGAAGGAAAAACAGAAACGCCCAAAAGATGCGCATGCTCGGGCGTGAGTGCATCCAATGGAGCCGACCCGTACCAGAGTAGCCACCTTTGGATTTGGCCGGGGCGAATCCGGCTTTTGCTGTCGCGACAGTCTCGCTATACCGCATGAGCTTTCCTCCTCGGAGCGCATTCTTGCCGCGCGTCAATAAACTCAACGATGTTCTTCAGGGTGGCGGGGCTGATGGCTTGCGCTGCGTCGCATTTCGGCCTGGCGGCATCCGGACGGCCGCTGGCCACCTCGATCATCAGCCCGTGGCTGCCAAATTCGATCGCCGCGCGGCTGGCGGGTTCCACCATGGCGGAAACGCCGGTGGCATGGCTGGGGTCCACAATGACGGGAAGAAATGTTTCCGCTTTTACCGCCGGAATCACATTCAGGTCCAACACATAGCGTGAGTATTCGCCCGAGGGATACGCCTTGATCCCTCGCTCGCAGAGCACGATTTCAAGATTTCCTTCCTTGGCGATATACTCCGCCGCTCCCAGCCATTCGCACAGGCTGGCCGCCATTCCGCGCTTGAGCAGGACAGGCTTTCCGGCACGGCCCACTTCCACGAGCAGAGGATAGTTCTGCATGTTGCGAGAACCGATCTGCACCATGTCCGCATACTCGGCTACTTGTTCGACAAGCCGCACGTCCATTGCCTCAGTGACGACCGGGAGGCCAGTATCCCGGCTCACCTCTCGCAAGATCCTCAACCCTTCCAGACCTAGCCCCTGGAAATCATGCGGGGAGGTGCGAGGCTTGAACGCCCCGCCACGCAGCATATCCGCGCCGACGGCCTTTACTGCGCGCGCCAACTCCAAAGTCTGTTCGTAGCTCTCCACCGAGCACGGGCCCGCAATCACAACGGGGCGGGCGTCCCCAAAACGCACCATCCCCACCGCAACGACTCGCGTCTGAGTTGCAACGTCAAACGGTTGCATCTTCCGGCTCAATAAGGGGCAGATTCTCGGCAAATCTCCGATGCTGACGCACCCTGCGATACTCATGGGACCCTACCTTCCCGGGTTCTTCTCATTGCTGTCACGGCCGCCACGCTTCTAGTCCGGCGCCCACTTTGAATTCCCCAAACGGCCACGGTAAAGCCGCTAACCTTGCAAGTGTGACCGCGAAGCGGTCAACATGCTGTCATCCTTCCTCAAAATTCCTTTGCCTTCCGGTCTGACTCGAAAATCGCCATGGCTTCCATTTCGAAAAGCAGTTCCGGACGGCAGAGGATGGCCTGGATGCCGGTGGATGCCGGCAGAGGGTCCAGACCTTGCTCCTGAAAAAACCGTGTTCTGATTTCGTTGAAGGCCGCGTAATCGCGCTCGATGTCCCGGAGATAGCACGTGGTTCGCACGACGTCTTTCCAGGTGGCGCCTTCCGCTTCGAGCAGGGCAGTCACATTTTGATATGTCCGCCAGGTTTGGGCGCGGAAATCGCCGATGTGAATGGACACGCCGTTCTCATCAATGCTCGCCGTGCCCGAAATGAGGAGAATGGTGACGCCCTTGATGTCCAGCCGCAGCGCCCGCGAAAAGGAAGAGGGCCGCGCATAGCGAAATGCTTCGTTCAAGACCTGTGGCGCACTGACAGCCTTCTTGCAGACCACCGGTTGTGCTTCTTGAAGCGGTGCAACAGTTTCAACGGCCAGTTCTCGCGTGTTCATCGAGTTTACCTTCCTTGTGGGATTCACGAATTCCGTGGCTTAGCCCCGTGGCTGTGGCCACCCAAATGTCCTGGCCCTGAAAGGCCAGGTTCAAAATGTAGTTGTGGGCGAGGGAGGTCGGTGTATCGAGCTTGGTCACCTTCTTGTCCGGCCCGGTGATGACAATCTCCCCGCGCCCGTTTCCCGGGCCGGGCCGGTAGGTGACCCAGGTATTTGTCTTAAAGCTGAGATTGCTCAGTCCTTTGTCCGTGCAAGCCCAGACCTCATCGCCACGAGACTGCGTGGCGTTGATGAAATCGGATGCTAGACCGCTGTCCGTCGAGAGGTAGTTGTGCCAATTGCGCCCGTCATACCCGCTGAGGCCGAAATAGGTGGACGCCCAAAACATTTTGGTGTCGCGGTTGTAGGCGACGCCGCTGACGATGTCATGAAGCAACCCCTGGTTCCGGAACAGAACGAGCTCCATCTCTCCGTCCGGATCGTTATAAGGCTTCCAAAACCCTCCGGCGATGTCGTACTCCAGCACTCCCCCGCCCCATACCGCCACGTACACCTTTTTTTCTGCCACAGCGATGCCATAAGACCAGGGTTCATGGAGCGGAGCGTTCTTTTCGCTGAAGATGGACCATTCACCGGTGCGCGTATTGAAGCGGCTGATGCCGGCGGTCGTGGCCGCCCAGACGTATTCATCCTGAATGGCAACCGCGTAAACGATGTCATTGGCCAGGCCGCTCGTCAGGTTCGTGTAATTGTGGAATTGCCCGCCCGAATAGAGGCTGAGGCCTCCAAACGTGGAAATCCAGACATCTCCTGTCTTCGGGTCCACGGCAATCCCAGTCACAACCCTGTGGGCCAAACCATCCGCCGGCTGGAAGACCTTCGCGATCCGCCCTTTTTCGATCAGGACCAGGCCGTTCTCCGTGCCTGCCCACACGCGGTCGCCGTCCACAGCAACGCCGAGCACCTTGTCATCCGGCATGCCGTTAGCGGTCGTGTAGTTTTCCCACCTCGTATACAAAGGGGCATTCTGCGCGGCCAGTGGCGGCAGGAATGCAAACCACGCCACGGCGCCGAGCAACCAGCGCTTCCATTGCGTCCCTTTCATGGCTTGGTCCTCATCTTTCTTCGCTCTTACTCCACGGCCCGACTTTCATAAGGTCTTCAAAAACTCAACCAGGTCGTTCAACTGCTCCTTGGTCATGTCCGATGTAACTCCGTGTTTGTCTCCAGGATTGTAAATGGTCCAGATTTCTTCCAAAGACAGCGCCTGCCCGTTGTGCAGATACGGGGGCTTCTCGTAAGTACGGTCGAGCTGGGGGATGTCAAAGAGCCCGGAGGTGTCGTACTTCGCTGCCGTGCCGACGTCCGAGCTGATCTGCGCGGTGTAGTGTGTCGCCGGTGTATGACAGGTGTCGCAGGCCTTCCGGAAGAAGACTTCCCGGCCCCGCTCTTGCGCGGCTGTAAGCTGACCGCCGGCTGCAAGGTGCCGATTGGGAGGAAGAGGAATCGACTTGATGAATGCCACCAGGTCCGCCAACTGCTTGGCGTTGAAACCTTCGGAATGAAACAGGAATTTTGCGATGCGCGGTCCGCATTGAGTCTCCAAATCCGGGTTGTGGCCATTCCACTTGTACGGTGCCGTCTCCGCGACTCCGCGCAGCGTGCGATTCATGACTCGGTCACGGCCCAATTGAGGCGTCTCCAGATTCCATGCCACTCCGTCAAAATGGTTATCGGGATGACAACTAAAGCAGGCGAACTGTCCTTGAAAACAAAAACGGGCGTCGTGGAAAAGCCGCTCGCCTTGCCGGAGTTGCGAGGTCACTTTGGGTCCGCCCAGATCGATTCGCGTGCGAACATTAAACCCAGGTATGTCCACCGCCGTGAGGCTGTCGTCCAGGCGATTAACGACATATGCCGATTGTCCATCCGGAGAAATCGCGACAGCCGCTGGATTGGATCTCGTCGGCAGCCTCTGTACGACAAACTCCCGCGCGGAATCCAGGCGGTTCGGAAGGTCCGCGGTTGGCACCTGGCGCAGGCGGCGCTCTAGCTTATTCGTGTCGATCACGGAGACGATATCGGCTTCCGAGTGCGTTACGAGCGCATACCGGCCGTCCGGGGTGAAGGCCGCGCCGTTCGCGCCTGCATAGTAGTAATCGGCGTCATCGAGAAGAACCTGCGCTACCTTCGAGTGTCTTGCGGCCTCGTGAGCGTTCGTGGCCGGCCATACGACCGCCATCCCATGGGTGACAATCCATCCTTGAGCGACCTGAATCAGCGGGTTTAGATTCTTCGGCCGCATGAAGGGCACCAGCAAATACGCCCCCCGTTGGCTTGGCGCCTCGGCGATGTGTCGGAGTTCCAGTACGCCGGGTATGAGGATTCGTTCGGTGACCCTCTGCTTCTGGGTATCTATGACTGTCAATTCGGAGACGGGTGATTCGTCGGGAGACCCAAGGTGAGGGAGCAAATTCGCAGCGTAAACGCGGCGGCCGTCGCGAGAAAGCTGCAGATAATGAGGCGAGCGCCACGAGGCCAGGCGCTTAATTTCCACTCCGCGCGACAGGTCCAGCAACGATATGTCATTGCCGATGCTGTTGGCGACGTAAAGGACCTTGCCGGTCTGGTCCGTCGTCAATCCAAGGGGGCCCCAGCCCGTTGCGAGTGTCCGGCGAACCGCGAAAGTCGCCGCATCAAGTTCGCTGACTGTGTCGCTCCACTCGTTGGAAACGTACAGAGTCTTTCCGTCGGGCGAAACAGCCACATCTTTTGGTTTGTGTCCGACCTTCGCCCGGGCCACGACCCGCTGCGTGCGCACGTCAACAGCCAGCACGGAGTCATCGTCCTCGCACACCACGTAAAGCCTCATGCCGTCGCGCGAGAACTTCGCCTCCACGGGAGTGAGGTAGTTGCTTTGCGGAACGACCGGGGGCGGCAGTGTCTCGGGTTGTGCGGCTCTTGCCCAGTAGGCGCAAAGCGCCATGGCCATCACGCTTGTCAGAAGCAGCGCCAGCGGAAACATTCCGCTGGGAAGCAGCCGTTTTCTTGGGACGGGACTCATCGACTCCTGCCTCCTGCTCCCTCGGGTTGGCGCTCGCCAGGCTCGGTAACCGTCAGGATCTGGTCGGCCTTGACGTGTTTGAGCGCCTGCACGGCTCCGCTTGGCCAGCGAATCGTGAGAGTGTCCACTTCATTGTGTGCGCCCAATCCGAAATGAGGCCGCGGGTCGTTCTGCGAGAGGTAACCTGATTGCGGAACATTCTCGACAACTTGATGAAGATCTCCGGCGGAGGCTTCCATCCGCGCGCCAAAACCGTCTCGATTGCTGGCCGTGCCCACCAGCCGGAGCGTCAGCCAGTGGTTTCTTGTGCCTCCCGCGGGAGGCTTGGCGTGCAACAGGATTCCCTTGCCACCGAGGACCACAACGAAGGCGTCCATCAGGCCGTCGTTGTCATAGTCCGCAAAACATGCGCCGCGCCCAACTTTCTTCGTCTTGAAGTAGCTTCCCGCATCGGCGGAAACATCCGTGAATGTCCCGTTTCCGCTGTTGCGCAGGAGTGCGTCCTCCATCGGCACCAGCCAATGCAGCCCGCCATTGACGATGAACACGTCCTTCCATCCGTCGTTGTCGAAATCCAGGATGGTGTCGCCCCAGCCCACGTATTGCCCGGAAATCTGCGCGATGCCTGCTTCGCTGGTTGTGTCGGTGAAGAAATTGTCCTGGTGGGAATTACGGAAGAGCCGGTGATAACGCATGTCGGAAACAAAAAGATCCAGCGAGCCGTCGTTATCGTAGTCCGCAAGAATGGGACCCATGGCGGATGGCGTATCGCCGTTTGTGCCGTAGGCCACATTCTGCTCCAAAGCTACATTGGCAAAAGTTCCGTCATGATTGTTGTGATAGAGGTAGCTCTCCATCTGGTCGTTCGCAATGTAGATGTCCGGCCAACCGTCATTGTCGTAGTCGCCTACGGTCACTCCCATGGCGCGTCCCGCAGGGTTGGCGATACCTGCTTTCTCGGAAACATCCGTGAAAGTTCCGTTCCCGCTGTTGTGGAAGAGCCGGTTGGCATCCGCTTCGAAATCAAGCGGCCCGGCAAAGGCCTCGGCCGGGTAGAAAGGTTTCTTGGCGGTGGGATCGAACTTCAGGTAGTTGCCAACCAAGAGATCCAACCGGCCGTCTCGGTCGTAGTCAACAAAGGCGGCGCCCACTCCCCAGTGATTGTTCTGCACGCCGGCTCTCTCTGTGACGTCCGTGAAGGTTCCATCGCCGTTATTGTGATAGAGGATCGAGGAGTTCCAGTTCGTCATATAAATGTCTTCGTATCCGTCGTTGTCGTAATCTCCGGCGGTCACGCCCATCGTGAATCCCTTGCCCGCTACGCCCGCCTGGGCCGTGACGTCAGTGAATGTGCCATCGCCATTGTTTCGATAGAGATGATTCGTGGCGTTCGCGCCGTCCGCCTTCGAGTGGTTCGTGACGCCGTCCAGATAACGTCCGCTCAATGCGTACAGGTCGAGAAAGCCGTCGTTGTTGTAGTCCAACCAGGCGCAGCCGGAACCGGTCGCCTCGAGGATTGAGCTCAGCTTCTCCTCGCCAAAAGAATGCTGAAAGTGAACGCCGGCTTTTTCCGTGACGTCTTCGTAAGCCGGCAATCGGGACGATACCCGAGGGACGACCGTGGTCTTCTGGCCCAAAATCTTCGTGGCGCTCGCGAGCGAGAGCATCACGGCCAGGAAGAGCGCCATACGCGGGCAGCGGCTCATTCTATTTTGCTGGAGATGCAGCCGAACCATGTTCCTTGTCTCCCAAGTTCGTCGGCGTGTCGAATCGTTTCAGTGTAAGAGGCCAGTGGTTCTCCGGCGCCAGTGCCTTATCGCCGTGGCATCCGGCGCAGCCTCGCTGCTCTCCCGAGCGCGCCCATATCCAGCTTCGCTCCGCACGGATCGTCCGGCCTTCTGCGTCCAGCATTTCAAAACGGATGGGCTGGTTGGCGGGAACCTCCACGTAAAAAGAGCCGTCCTGCTCGACGGGTGCCTCGCCCAATGCGCGCTCCCGGCCGCTGGTTGGATCAGAGGTCATGACGCGGACGTGCGTGATGGGCGTCGTAATGCGTCCTTCTGGATTCCCCGCGGAGACGTAACTGTTCAAAGAGATGAAGTAGCCCGCGCCGGACTGAGGATTGACCATGCTCCAGAATCTTTTCGGAGCCGCATGCGCCACGAGCGGCACTGCCTGGATGCTGGAGCGTTGAGCATCACTGTAGATCCGCTCGCCGAGCGTGCCGCTCCCGAGGTGATAGGCATAGAGATCAAATTTCGCGGGGGAGTCTGCGGGCGACGGCCGTTGCCGCGCGACGATCAATTCGTGGGCTGACATTTGCCGCGGCCACCGATACAACAGTTGCCCACTGCCGAGGGCGGATTCGCCGGGAGCGCCCCGCCGGATTTGGGCTAGCGCGCCGCCCTTTGCTTGCCCGGCATGCGAACTCCTGACAAATACGATCGAGCCGTTCTCTAGTTCTTCTCCATCGGTTTGTACGGTGGTCTGCCTGTGCTCGCAACGAAGAGACTCAAGCGCGGCGCCATCCGGCCGCAAGGTGTAGAATAGGCGCGAGTCTGCTGCGTCCTCACTCGCCAGCAACGGCCAGGGCGCTGACGCCAGTATCCGGCCATCTCTCAAAACAGTTTCCAATTGAAAGTCGCCGGGGCCGAATGTAATGCGCCGAAGTTGGGAGCCGTCCATGCTTGAAACCGCCAGATACGATGCCAGGCGCCCTTTCTTGTTGCTGAAAACGGTGAATGCGATTTCGCCGGCGGGAAGATAAGCAGCGCGAAGACAGTCCGCCGCGCAACTCGTGATTTGGTGCGGCTTCGATCCATCCACGTTCATCTCCCAAACCTGCCATGGCTCGTCATGCTCCTTTTTGCCTGAAAAGAGCACGTTGGCGCCATCAAAGGAGACTTCGGGATCAGCAGCGGCAAAGAATTCGGGAGTCAAATTCACCAATGGTTCGGGCGTGGCTGGGGAATGGAGCCGCACGATACGGCTGCCTTGGGGAAAACGCTGAGGTAGGGGGCCGGAAGCGACAGTTGGCGATTCCACGAAAATGATGTCGGGATGGGTCGCCGCCGGCGGGGTTCCTTGTGCGTGCCGATCACTTTGAGCAGCCGATGCAATGCCTAGCAGCAACGAGCAGAAAACAATCCCGGCGGTGCTCCAACCCCAGAGGGAAACCCGCCCTTGATCCGATCTGTGACTTGCCACCCGCCCACCCCGCCCAAAACGGTACCGGCAATCTCAACCGGATGGTGACAGACCACGGAAGGCAAGATCACATCCGTCAGTCTTGGATGCCCTGCGCTTCGCGGCCAAACACCACCCGCGTGATCCACCTAACCGCAAAGCGCATGGAGGGGCAATAGTGCAAAACAATTACTCGGTGAAATATAGTGACCCTAATCACAACATAGTGTGACCAGCATCACATATCCTGCACCAGGATGGGTCCGGAGAACCGGACACGGGGAGCTGAATAGGACAACATGGGGGGGGAATGGCCATGGCCGTATCCTTCGGCAGTTAGGCCTGTGGGAGCTAATAGCAGACCGCGGGAGGGTCTTGCCTGAGCGTCACGACGTGGGCCATGCCATCACGAAGCGAAGCGCAGAGCTGTAGACTCTCTTCGCGGGACGGATTTTGAGCCGGGTGTGGCACAAAATTGGGCACAGTTTTTTGTTTCGGAGAAATCCGCAGAGGCTAACTTATTGAAAAGAAGTGATGAGCCGCGCAGGACTCGAACCTGCAACCCGTTGATTAAGAGTCAACTGCTCTACCATTGAGCTAGCGGCCCAAACTCGTGGAAAGCAATTCCTAAGAATACGATGCGCGTCTGTTTCCGTCAAATCACGCACAGCCATGGGTTTTCGTGGCACAGCCAATCCTGGCTGTGCGCGGTGCGCTAGCGCAGAAAATCTTCCAGTTGGACGCGGGCTTCGGTCTTCGCGTCGCGGTACTTGACGATGACTGCGGCATAGAGCGAGAGGCCCCACTTCTTCCCGACCGGATGCGAAACGGCGCGCGAACCGGGCACCACGATGGCCTCTTCGGGAATCACAAGCGGCTCGCTGTCGCTCGAGGTGTACACAGCGTCGCGGACGAGATCGTACACGGGCGTGGAACGATTCAGGATCGTGCCGGTGCCGAGGACGGCGCGGCGCTTGACGATGGTTCCTTCGTACACCCCGCTGTTCCCGCCCATCATTACGTCGTCTTCGATGATGACCGGCATCGCGCCGACGGGCTCAAGCACTCCGCCGATTTGCGCGGCGGCGGAAACGTGGCAGTTGCGCCCCACCTGCGCGCAGCTTCCCACCAGCGCGTGCGAATCAATCATCGTTCCTTCGCCGACGTACACGCCCACGTTGATGAACATCGGCGGCATGCATACCACGCCGCGCGCGACGTAGCAACCGTCGCGAACGCTGGACCCGCCGGGAACAATGCGCACGCCGTCCGCGATCGCAAAGCGCTTCACCGGATACGTGGACTTGTCGAAAAACGGCTGGCGCTCGGCGTTCACCGATTGATCCACGATCGCGCCCATGCGAAAGCCGAGGAGGATGCCTTTCTTGACCCATGCGTTCACGCGCCATCCCGTGGGCGCTGCGGCGTCGGGCTCGGCAGCGCGAATTTCGCCGGCGTTCAGCCCGTCCTTGAACGCCTGAAACAGGCGGAAATGTTCGTCCGCATATTTCGCCGGCGGGGCATCGAAAAGCCGCTCAATTGATTCGCGCAGCATGGACCTTCCCGACCAAATCGAGCGCTTCGAGCACGCGGCGGATTTTCTCGAGCGACTCCGGCCGCGGCGGCACCAGCGGCAGCCTCCACACGGGATCGAGCAAACCCATGATGGCCATGGCCGCTTTCACCGGGATGGGATTGCTTTCGACAAAATTCACTTCCATGAGCGGGAAGAAGCGCCGGTGAATCTTTCGCGCGGCCAGAAAATCGTTTTGGCTGCAAAGCGCGCACAGGCGCGTCATTTCCGCCGGAATTTCATTGGCAGCGACGGAAATGAGGCCGTGGCCGCCGAGTCCCGCGAGAGGCAGCGTGATCGAGTCATCTCCGGAAAGCACGATGAAATCTTCCGGAACCACATTGAGAATCGCGGACATCTGCGAGATGTTGCCGGACGCTTCCTTGATGCCCGCGATGTTTCCGAGTTCGGAGAGCCGCTTTACGGTCGCGGGCTCGATGTTCACGCCCGTGCGGCCGGCGACGCTGTAAAGAATGATGGGAAGCGGTACCGCAGCGGCGATGGCGCGGTAGTGCTGGAAAAGCCCCTCCTGCGTCGGCTTGTTGTAATACGGCGTGACGGAAAGGATTCCGTCCGCGCCCCTGGCCTGCAGCTCGCGCGCCAGCTCAATAACCTCGGCTGTGTTGTAGCCGCCCGCACCGGCGAGGACGGGTACTTTCCCCTGCGCTTCCTCGATGGTGATCTCGACAACGCGAAAGTATTCCTCGCGCGTCAGCGTGGGACTCTCACCCGTCGTGCCGCAGGGAACAAGAAAATTCACGCCGGCCTCGATTTGCCGCTTCACCAACCGCCGCAGCGTCACCTGGTCCAGCGACTGGTCCGGCCGAAACGGCGTGACCAGCGCGGTTCCGCATCCCGTAAACATGTTTCGATCCCTCCTCCTACACTTTCATCGAAGAACACGCTCTTCTTCGGCCGCACATGCGCCAGGGCTTCCTCAGCCCAGCTCCGCGATAATTTCGCGAAATTCGAACACACCCTTCTTGCCCGCCAGCCAGCGCGCCGCCCGCAACGCCCCGCGGGCAAATCCCTCGCGATTCCGCGCCGTGTGCCGCAGCGTAATCGTGTCCGCCGCCGAATCAAAACCGATTTCGTGCGTGCCGGGAACCACGCCGGCCCGGCTCGCGCTCGTTGAGATGGGCCGCGCATATCCGCTGCGCTTCATCTCCTCAACCAATGTCAGCAGCGTGCCCGAAGGCGCATCCTTTTTTGCCGCATGATGAATCTCCCACGCCCAAGCGCCATAGTCCGCCTCCGCCGCGAAGAGCCGCGCCGCATGCGCCACCAGTTCGCGAAGAAGAAGAACGCCGACGGAGTAGTTGGTGCTCCACACCAGTCCCGTACCCCGCCGCACTACGCTCTCTTTCACCTTTTCAAGATGCTCCAGCCAACCCGTCGTGCCGACCACCACGTTGA
>JBGPGF010000091.1:0-12090 GCA_041483755.1 Terriglobia bacterium
AGCACCCAGCGTGGATAATAAATCCGCACGGCGGCTGCCAGCCCGCGCCCCGTAACCATGCCCAGCCGTGCGCACATCAGCTGGATCGCGGCCATCAACGGAAACGTGAGCAGGGCGATCCACAACGTGGCGTATCCGTGGGCCGCTCCAGCGACGGAATAGGTTGAGATTCCTGATGGATCATCGTCGGCCGCGCCAGTGATCAGTCCGGGTCCCAAAACGGCGAAGGATCTCTTCAGGAGGCTGTGTCCTTTGCCGTTTTCGACATTTTTGGCAGGCAGATTTTTTCTCGCTGTCATTTGGGCCGGAAGGATGGGTGACCCGGCCTCCCCTCTGTTATTTCCTTGTGGCGGGGTCCATCGAGGGGAGGATAGCACTTCTGCAATACACGGCGACGTGAAGAGACGAGGGCGTCCATCGATCTGCAAATGACTGAAGCGCGCGAAAAACGGTGTTTCTACTCCGGCTGCATGCGACCCGCAGAAACGACGCAACGCATCGAGAGCAAGCAATACATAGAATGCACAAACATGGCCCGCATTTAACTTCCGCGTGACAAAACAAAGTGGCCGCGACGCTACGGTAGATTGTCGAGCCGCGCGTTCAAGAATCGCCATCGGGGCAGAGGCAGCCCGGCGGCGGTACCAGGAGCCGGCCCCTGTTTCGAAACACTTTTTTTCGAGGGCACAATGCTCCGTAAATTACTCATCGCATCGCTCCTGGCGCTTGTCGGAGGAGTGCTGACGCCGGCGCAGACTTCCGTGCCCATCATTTCCGGCGGACTGAGCTTTGTGAGCACGACGAACGCCGGGGTCACCTTCTTTCCGCCGATACTTTCTCCCCTGGTGACAGTTCCGATCGGCGATAAATGGCTGATCGAATCGCGCGGCACTTTGGACGAATTCGTCTTCCGGGAAAACGGAACGTCGGGGCCTTACCACGCGCTGACCTTTACGAGCGTGGATTACCTGCAACTCGACTATGTCGCGAGTTCTCGGATGACGATCAGCGTGGGGCGATATCTCACGCCCTTCGGGATTTATAACGAGCGGCTCGGCCCGGAGTGGATCAAGAATATCGAGGACCCGCCGCTGATTTATGGGATCGGAACGCGCGCGAGCGGATCGAGCGACGGCGCGATGGTGCGCGGCGTGGCGGTGGCGCGCAGCCGGTGGGAGCTCAACTACACGGCGTATTTTTCGGCCTTGAGCACGGCGAACAAGTTTGAGGCGGGAAGAGCGGCGGGTGGCCGGGCGGGGATTTTTCTTCCCGGCACGCGGCTGGAATTCGGCGCGTCTTACCAACGGTATTTGCAGGACACGCACTTGAATGCCGCCGGCCTGCACTTCGCCTGGCAGCCGTTCCGCGTGCCCGTGGACATCAAGGCGGAATACGCGCACTCACCGAGCGGCCACGGCTATTGGCTCGAAACTGCCTATCGCTTTTCGAAATATCACGGCCCCACTTCCGCAATTGGAAGGCTGCAGGCCGTTGGACGCGTACAGGATTTTGAACGAACATCCCCGGGCGTGAACGATGCTCTTCCCGGGGTGGACACGCAAAGAATGGATATCGGTTTGAATTACTACTTGCCGCGCAACGTGCGGCTAAACGCGAGCTACGGCAGGCAATTCAGCAGCGCGGGCAACAGCAACATCTGGAACTTCGCGATTAGCTACCGTTTCCTGTTCCCGATCTTTCCGGGGAGGGCGAAATGAAGCGCTCGGCGATTTTCGGGGCGGTGCTGGCCTGCGTGTTCGCGCTGGGCGCATATGGGGCGGCGCAGGGCAACGATGCGCTGCCACAGACCAAGCCGAAGGCCATAGCGGCGAAGGGGAACGGCGCCGAGGGCGAGCAGCGGTTTCAAACGCACTGCGGGCGATGCCACAACCCGCCCGAGGAACTCTCCGCGCGGGAAGCGCGGACGGTGGTGCGGCAAATGCGCGTACGAGCGATGCTCAGCGCGGAAATGCTGCACGATGCGGCGAAGCTTGGCGGGCGATTCCACGATGAAGCCGCGTTCGATGTCCGCGGCATGCTCGCAGAGGAGTGCGCCCATTTCGAATTGGAGGGCGGGTAACTGCGCGAGAGAAAGCGCGATTTCGTTCTGCCGTCCGAGCGGCCAGACAAGTTCGCGATTGAAGGCTTCCGAAGAAACATCAGCGGCGAGAAATGAGATGGCGTCCAAAGAAAGCTGTTTGGCGGCGCGAATGGTTTCGCGAAGGCGCGTGTGATTGGCTTTCTGAACCGTGCAACGCGCCGTGATGGGAAGATCGGGACGAAGACGGCGAACGGCAAGTATGCCGGATTGGAGCAGCGAAAAGGCGCCATCCACGCGGCGAATGGCATCGTGGACCGGCTCCGGGCCATCGAGGGAGACAATGACGTCATCGAACGACGCGGCCACGTCCGCGGCCCACTTTTCCAGGAGCAAGCCGGTGGTGAGCAGCGTTAGCCGGATGCTTTCGCGGCGGAGGGCCACACAGAGCAACGGAAGCGCCGAGTTGAGCAGCGGTTCGCCACCCGAGAAAACGATCCAGCGCACGCCGAGCCGGCGGATAGAGTCGAGATGGGGCACGAGATCATCGGGGCGCAGCGCGCGAATCTGCTGCGTCTTCCAAATGTCGCACATGATGCAACGGCAGTTGCAGGAGCTGTGCGCATGAAGAACAAGAACAGGTAAATGAGTAATGCGATGGAGATCCAGCGCGGCGGGACGCTCCGCCGCCAGGGCTTCACGCGGTGACAGCATGGCCCACCCTTTTCCCGCCGAGGCGGATGTCCGGGCCGAGGGCCGACTTCGCTTCGCGCAAGAGCCATTCGACGTTGGCTCGAAGCCATCGAGTTTCGCCCTCGACATCGAGTGCACACAGGCCCGCCCTCAACGGCTTTGGAAGACGCTCGAGGACCGCGGGAGAGGCTAGATGCACGCGCCCGCCAATGAGGACAAGCTCGACGTCGCGGAAGGAAAGCGCAGCGAGGGATGCGGCGGGCGAGCAGCCCGTGTCGCGGACGGCGACGAGATCGGCCACCGCGTCCGCGCGGATCGAACCTTCACCCTTTTTCAGGCACAGGATGCGGGCGGCGGACGAGGTCACCTGCTTGTAAAGCTCCTCCGCGGAGATGCCGGTGTGCTCGCGCGCGAACCGTAGCTCGTCGAGCAAATCACCTTGTGCGGTGAGAGGCGAGTCGCTGCCGAGCGCCACGTGTGGAAAGTGGCGGATTGCGTCGCGGTCGTGCGTCTTGCCGAAAAGAAAGACGTTGGAAGTGGGGCACCAGATGAGCGCGGCGTTGCGCGATTTCAGCAGTTCCTTCCCGTGCGGACCCAGAGCCAGGCCATGGACGATGACGGTGCGGGAGTCGAGCGCCCCGGCGCGATCCAGGTCGAATATTTCCTGCGCGCTCTGCAAATCCACGCCCTCGGCCAGATGGAGAATGAACGGCTGGTCCGCAGGCGCAGCTCGCCGCTTCTGACCGGCATCGGGGTCCATGCACAGCGAATGCGTCCAGGAAAATTCGCGCACGACGCGAACGGGAAACCCTCCGTCGAAGACCTCCGTGGCGTAGGGATTGTGGTGGCACACCGTCGTCGCACCGCACAGTAGATTTCGGATGCCTCCCCACCAGAGGCGCACATCCCGTGGGACGGCGCGATGCTCGCGGATCGGCGGACTATCCGGGCGGTGGATGTCGTCGGCCCATTCCGTGAAATTGCGATAGCCGCCCTTGCCCAGCCGCGGATACAGGGCAAACTCCAGATGATCATGGGAATTGACAATGCCGGGGAGCAGCAAGAAACCGTTCAAGTCGAGAGAGGGCTCTTGTTTCGCGGACGAGGAACGGGCTGGCGCGCCGGAGGAACCCAAGAAGCCGATGCGGCCGTCATCCACGCGGAGATTGGCGGACACGGATTCGCGCGGACCCAGGGCCACGCGGGCCCCGCGAAGAATCTTCGCAACGTCCCGAGGCGCCGCGCTTACCCGCTTTCGCGACGCGGCGCTCTCCGGCCGCAGTTGCAGGATATAGATGGCCGGACGGCTCGCAGCTTCCGCGAAGGATCGCGCCTTTCCGGCCCGTAAGAAAATGGCCAGTTCCGGCTGGCCGAAATGCGGTTCCAGCAATGCGGCCACGCGAAATCCCGCCTGGCGAAAGGAAAGGAGTATTTGATCGAGCGGCCAGCAGCGAGTTGCCATGGTGATGTGCGCGTCTTCGGCGCGGAAGCCCCGCGCCCATCCCAATACCAACTCCGTGACCGGATGCACGTCGGTCAGGAAGACATGCGCATCCGGGCGCGCAATCCTGCGAATTTCTTCCGCGAAATGATCCAGACCGGATAGATAACTGAGGACGAAGGATGCCAAGACGATGTCGGCGGACGATTCGGGTAGGGGCACGTGCTCGGCGTCGCCGGCCAGGAGCGTCGCACTACCGCCGAGTTTGCGCTCCGCGTGTTCGAGCATTTCCGGGGAAGAATCCACGCCAACCATGCTGCGCGAGGAATGCGCCGCGAGCCGAACGAGCCAGCGGCCCGTGCCGCAGCCGAGATCCACGATGTCGCGCCCCGCAAGCGGCGGCAAGAGAGGGTAAAGATAGCGCTCTTCCAGGGAGAGCATGGGATTGGGCTCGGCGTCGTAAACGCGCGACCACAGGCGATAGCCTTCCTGTGGGGAGAGTCGCTGAGTTGTGGCTGGCGCTGGCATGGGAGTTGCAGGCGACTAGAGGCTTTCGCGTTTGGGCTTGCGCAGATTGATGAACTCGTGCGCCCAGCGCAGCTCCCGCGGAAACGAGTAAATGCGCGCGGCGTAGCGCCAGGCGCTGAGTATCCTGAGCAGCACGCGGCTCCATTTCGGCGCCCGGATGTCTTGCACGGTGGGCCAGCGCGAGCTGACCACCAGCTCGAAATTATCAATGAGATTCTTTGTTTTTCGCTTCAGCCACGGCGTGTTGGGATCAATGCGCAACGTGAAGTCCATCCACCGCGGCGTGGCCCATTCCTCGGGGGTCGCGGGAAAAGTAATCTTGCCGTCAATGTCGCCGTACATGGCGGTGCGCTGCGGGACGGGCGTGTAGTGATAGATGATGATTTCGGAGACGGGGTTGAGTTTTTTGATTGTGCGGATGAACTGCAAAGTTTCGCGCGTGTCGCGTTCTGGATCGCGCGGATTGCCGACCACGAAAGAAAATTCCGGGATGATGCCGATTCTGCGGATGCGGCGGGCAAGCTCGAGGGTCTGCTCGGTCGTGATGTCCTTCTGCATTTCCTTCAGGGCCCAGTCCGAACCGGACTCCGCGTCGAAAAAGATCATCGCGCAGCCCGAGCGGCGAATCGCTTCCAGCGTCTGGTCCGAGTAGCGATTGAAGGTGTCAATGCGGGCTTCGCACCACCAGCGAAGGTTGAGCGGCGTGATGCGATCGGCCAGCTCGCGGGCGTGGTCTTCGCGGGGAAAGAAATTCATGTCGTAGAACTGCACGGAATCGGCGCCGTAATCGGCGGCGAGATGACGGAGGATGGCCTCCGTCCGCGCGGGGCTCTCCACAAGTTCGCGTGTGCCGTAGGCGGCGTGCACGCCGCAGAAGCTGCAGCGGAACGGGCAGCCAATGCTGGCGTGGTGGGCCGCGGTCCGTTTGCCGAAAAACGAAGGGCGCAGATATTTCTCGACGGGAATGCGATGGAACGGCGTCCAGGGAAACGCGCCGGGGCCTTTCATGAGGCGCTCGGGATTGTGGCGGTGGAGGCCGAAGACGTCTTTGTAAGATAGGCCGGCGATGGAATCGAGCGCGCGCTGGCCGCGAAAAGCTTCGAGAAGCTCGATCAAAGTGTCTTCGCCCTGGCCGCGCACGGCGTAGTCCACGTAGCGCGCGTTCAAGGCCGCGTCGCTATAGATCGACGGGAAATATCCGCCCCACATAATGGGGACTTCAGGATGCAGCCGGCGGATCTCGCGCGAGGTTTCCATGGCCGCGACCATCTGCGGTCCCGGCATCACGGTGACACCGAGCAATTTGACGGGGTGCTCCCGGATGAGACACAGGATAGTTTGCGTTGCGTTGTCGTCCACGTTGCCATCCACGATCTCGTATTCTTCCCTGCCCTCGAGGACGGCGGCGAGGGCGAGAATGGAAAGCGGAAAGCGGCGATTGCGCGGCTTTGTGGCGCGGGGATTGAACAAGATGATCATTTTGCGTTCACCTGCGCGCTGTGAATGCGGAACCGCGACGGCTCGCGCGAGTTTTTCCAGCGGGCGACAAGAGGGCTTAACGCCCAGCGCAATCCGTAGCCCGGCTCGTCTATCCGCCAATTGATGTTGAAGAAATCTTCCAGCGCGGCGAGGCGCTCGTCGGTCAAGTATTCCAAGCTGGCCAGCGCATCCGATGGAAAACCAAAGCGCTTCTGAAAGGCGGCGCGCCTTTCCTGGACCATCTGCTCACCGCTGCCGGCGCTGTTGTACCAGGGGCTGTCCGCAATAACGACGGTCCCGCCGGGGCGCAAACAGCGCACGGCCTCGCCGAGGGTGCGCACAAAGTTTTCCGAGTAGTGGAACGAAGCGTTGTAAATGGCGCAATCAAACTGCGCCGCGGCAAAGGGCAGGCGATCATGTTCGGCCTGGAATCGCGGAAAGAGGCCGGGCAGGGTCTGAAGATAGTGGGATGCCGCGCCAAGACCGTCGGTATCGCCGGTCTGCAAATCCACGGCGACAGGAAGATGGCCGCGAAGCGCCAAGCGATAACTCAGCCAGCCATTCCCCGCGCCGAGATCGAGCACGAGCAGAGGGCGATTCGCGCGCCACTCGATTTCCGGGAGGACGGTGCGTTCGAAGCAGCGGAAGGTGCGCGCGCGAATGCTCCACTGCGCCTGATTGCGCCCGGTCAAATCCTTGAAGGGCAGCGCGAGATAATAGTCGGCGGAATCGCTGCCGCGGCCTTCTTCGGAGCGCACGATCTGGTAGTCCTTCAAAAACCGGTCGTAGTAGAGAAGGCGTTCCGGAGCGAGAGCCACCCAGATGCCGCGGTCGTGCACGAGACATAGCTGGCATTGCGGGCACACGAGGCGCGGCGTAAGCGGCGCCGGAGTGCCAAACGTGAGGGAGCCGAGGGCGGCGTGACACTGCGCGCACAGCAAGAACAACTGCCGTTTGCCCTGCTGCGACCCGGAGGCAGCGGCTGCAACCCTTGCGGCTGTGGCGGTCACTGGCTGGGCCTTTCGAGCTGAAAGAGTATGGGGATAAAGAAACAACTTTTCGAGAATTTCGCATTCCCCTTACAAATTCGGACGATACGACGCAGTGAAATTGGCCGTGTCACGGGGATGTCACTGACCTGTAATATGTTATCTGGGCTGACGCAACGTGTGGTTTTCCACGCTACAGTGTGTTCAATCGTGACGAAGCTGCACATTTTGAGCCACGGCACACTGCCCCTGCGCGCGGAGGTCTATGTGGCCGGAACACGATGCTCGCTTTTGACAAACTCCCGAGCGGTGCTGGGCGCCGTCTCGCGATGGAGTTGTTCCCCGGGGTCGCGAACGGACCGCTCCTTTGAAATGGCCGTGATGGTGGATGCATCGCTCGTCTCTGCACGAACTCGAGAACCATATTTCCGGGGGCTGCATCACCTCGTCTTCGCGGTGTTCGGACGGCAGGAGTTTTTCTCGTTTGATCTGGAGCGGCAGCGAGTGACCGGGGTGATCTCCGCGAAAACAGCAAACGATACCAGGTTCTGGAATACCGTGTTCTTGCCGGCCACCATGGGAGTGTTAGGTGCCGCGCTCGGTTTGGCGCCCGTGGACGCCGCATGCCTGGATCGCAACGGGAGAGGTCTGCTGATTGCCGGCGTCTCCGGAGCCGGAAAATCCACGCTGGCTGTCGCGGCCTCGCAAAACGGTTTCGACCTGGTGTCGGACGGCTGGACGTACCTGGCAAGAAATGGAAATGATCTGACCGCTTACGGGCTCTCGGTGCCTGTGAGGTTGCTTCCGGACGCGGTGCGGCATTTCCCCGAACTTCGGAACTGCAGGACCGGCAAGGCCCTGAAGGGCGAAATGGCGTTCGCGGCGGATGCACGTCGAGTTTTCGGGGTGAAGATGCAGCGACAATCCAGCCCGCTCTGCGTCTTGTTCCTGGAGCGCGTACAGCAGCCAGGTTGCGATTTCGTGGCGTATGAGCAGGAAGAAGCGCGGCGATTCTTTGAGAGCAGCGTGGAATGCCTGCCGCCGCAATTGGCGGATGCGGCGGCGCAGCGGTCCGGGACGATTCGGTCGCTTACAGACCGGCCCTGCTGGCTGCTGCGCACAGGCGAATCACCGCAGAAGACGGCGGAGGCGGTGAGCCGGTTCTTCGAGAGAATCTGACATGGCTTCGGACACAATCCCGACATACAACGACCCGCTGGACGTATTGCGGCGGTTCATGCCGGCGCCATTTCAAAGAACGGCGCGCCTGGGGAGCACAAACTTGGTGATGGAGACAAATGACGCCGATTTTCTCCAGGCCGTTTCCGCGTGGCCCGCGGGTGAAAGCTCGCCAGATGCCCATTCCTTCCTTTGGAAACTGGTGCGCGATCCTGACGCGCAGGGCGAGCTCTCGGAAACCATGATCGTGATGGCAGGCCCCGTGATTTTGGTCTGCATGGGTCCCGCGTGCGTCGTGGGAGTGGACCGCGAGCGGAAAGAATTGCTGGGTTTCATCGGGGCCAGCGTGAACACAACAGCCCTGGAAGAGAGGGTTCTCCCACTGCTCATGAGGCTCACCGCAATTGCCGTGCGAGATGCGGAGAGATTGGCGATGACTGGCGCGGCCTCGGCGATGCTGAATGATACAGATCAATGCCTAAGCACGCTCTAAAGCGGTTGGTCATCGCAGCGCTCCGGACGGTTCCGGACTTTTCCGGATTCCCGCTGCTGGAAAGTCGCAGTGCGCGAAAAAGAGAAATATTTCTGCGCTGGCTGGACCTGAGCGGCCTCGCGCGCTGCTTCCTTCAGCGTGTGGAAACTTGTGGGGCTGCGGCGTTGCGTTGGAGGCGTGCCGTCAGCGCATGGCAAAGGCATCCCGAAGCACCCCCCATGTGCATCCAAGCGGGCAGTCCGGGGCGATAGTCTTCAATGGCATATTCTGAGCGGCTGTCGCATCATGCCCATACGAAGGGAGGGAATCTCGCATGAACGCCGCGAAAAGATTACTGAACAGCATCCACCAGGGGTTCCTATGTGCCGTCCTGTTGTGGTGTGCGCCGGTCTGCGCGCAATCCGGGACGAGGCAGGCGGCCCCGGAGGCAGAAACGCCGCTGGAGGCCCGCATCCGCTTGCTCACCGATTCTTTGGAGAAAACGCGGGCCGAACTTTCGGACTCGCGAACCGAGATCCGCGAGCTGCGCGCCACGCTGGGCGAGGTGATGAAAAAGATGGACGGCCTGGAGACGGCAGGCAAAGGGCTTCCGGCCCAGCCGGCACCCGCGGACGCGAATGCCATGACGAGCGAAAGTCCGGCGCGGTTTTCGCAGGACGACTGGGAGATCCTGAATGCGCGCGTCGAGGAACAGCGGCAGACAAAAGTGGAGAGCAGTTCCAAGTTCCCTCTAAAACTCTCCGGACTGGCCCTCTTTAACGCGTTTAGCACCTCGGGCCAAGTGGACAACCTCGACATGCCGAGTGCCGCCATACCGAAGTTTCCGGGAGCTTCGGGAGGAAGCACGAGCGCGTCCCTGCGGCAGTCGGTCTTGGGACTGACAGGCTTTGGCCCGGAGATCATGGGAGCAAGGACCGTGGCGGACCTGCAATTGGACTTTTTCGGGGGCCTGCCGGCAACCTACGGAGGAGCGGCCTTGGGAATCGGCCGTTTGCGCCTGGCGCGAATCCGGTTGGATTGGAAGAACACTTCGCTCGCCGGCGGGCTGGATACTCCGTTCTTTTCGCCCAATTCACCCACGTCCTATATGTCGGTTGCGGTGCCGGGCTTGGCTTCGGCCGGAAACCTTTGGGCGTGGACGCCGTCCATCCGCGTGGAGCAGCGATTCGACACTCGCGCGGGAATCCTCAAGGCCGAGGCGGGCTTGTTTGATTCCACGGCCGAGCCGAATCTCAGCCCGAGCGCGCGATATCCCTCGCCCGGAGAAAGTTCACGGCATCCCGCGTATGCGGTGCGATTCTCGGCCAATCGTCGGACAGAAGACCGGCCAGCGTCCATCGGCGTCGCCGGCATTTATTCTCCCCAGCGTTTCTATAATGGCTACAAATTGGCCGGATGGGGCAGCGAACTGGATTGGAAGTTTCCCGTGCTGCCGCGGACGGAACTCAGCGGCGAGTTTTTTACCGGGAAAGGACTCGACGGCTTTGGTGGCGCCGCCTACAGCTATGCCGAGCCCTCGGATTACCTCCAGTACATCACCGTCAGCGCCCCGGCGCTGGCGGAAATCTCGATGCTGGGCAGCTGGGCGCAAGTGAAAGTCAAAGTGAATGCCCGCGGCGAATTCAACGTGGCGGCCGGATACGGCGGGCGCAATTCGAGTGCCTTGCGGCAGGCCTCGGTGGCGGATCCCTACCTCACAACCGTGCCGGCGCGCAACCAGATGCTTTTCGTCAACTACATTTTCCGGCCTCGATCGGACCTTATCTTCTCGGCCGAATACCGAAAGCTGCGTACCTATGACGTGACGGGACCCGCGACGGCTGCGGGACAGTTCGGCCTCGCCGCGGGATTTGTGTTTTGAAGGCTATGCTCAACTGTGGCATCGCAATCGCCGTGGGCGGGCTCGTGGTTGCGGCCGCGATGCAGGCCGCGCAGTCGGGCGATCTCGCCGAACCTGTGCACAATGTGTCCGCGGAAGTGACCCTCACACCCGCCGCAGCGGGCGGGGCGGTGGGAGACGCGTCCCAGGTTGTCGTCTGGCTCGTGCCGGAGGACGCGGCGAGCCCCGTGCGCATGGCTGCATCGAACTCGGAGAGTGCGCGTTACAAAATTGTCCAGCACAACAAGGGATTTGAACCGCACTTGCTCGTTGTGCCGGTGGGAAGCTCCGTGGATTTCCCCAATCTGGACCCGTGGTTTCATAACGTGTTTTCGCTCTATCGTGGAAAACGATTCGATCTCGGGCTGTACCAGGCGGGCTCGCAGAGGTCCGTCCGATTCGACCGGCCCGGGCCGTCCTATCTCTTCTGCAACATTCATGCGGAGATGACCGCGGTGGTCTTGGCCATCGAATCGCCGCTCTTCGGTGTTTCCGACAAAACGGGGCACGTGGCGATCCGGAATGTGCCGCCCGGCAAATACATGCTCCGCGTCTGGTATGAGCACGCGCCGGCAGAGGTGCTGCAATCGCTGCGGCGGCCGGTGGTCGTAAACGGAGAAGGGCACGCCCTGTCGTCCATCCGAATCCCTGTTGGCAAACGGGAGCACCTAAAGCACAAGAACAAATTTGGGCAGGAATACGATCCAAAGGCCCCGGCCGCGGATTACTAGAACGTGTTTCGGAAGCGGCTAGCGGCGCCAACGAACGCTTCGACAGTGCGGACTCTCATGGGAAGCAGGAGCTAAACATGGATACGGTTCTGGTCGTGGAAGACAGCCGCGCGATGCAGCGCACACTGCAGCGCCTGTTTGAGGCGGATTCGTTGCAGGTGGAGATCGCATCGGACGGAATCGCGGGCCTTGAGAGTTTTCGGAAGCAGTTGCCGAGCGCGGTCGTGCTCGACCTTAAACTGCCGGGGCTATCCGGAAAGGAGCTGTGCCGCCAGTTCAAAGCGTTGGAGGCATCGGTGCCCATCGTCGTCCTGAGCGCCAACGCCGAGGTGGAAGACAAAGTGCTGCTGCTGGAGCTGGGCGCGGATGACTATGTGACCAAGCCCTTCAGTCCCAAGGAACTGCTGGCGCGAGTGCGGCGCGCCATGCGGCGCGCGGGGATGAAGTCGGCGCAGGCGCCGGGTGCCGGAAAGGATGGAGTGCAGCACGAAGTGCTCGGCTTCGGCGATGTCGAAGTGGATTTTACAAGCATGGAGGCGACACGGGCGGGGAAACCCGTGACCATGACCACGCAGGAATTCAAGTTGTTGAAGTTCTTTCTTCATTCCCCGGGCCGGGTGATTTCGCGTGAAGAGCTCCT
>JBGPGF010000092.1:0-12074 GCA_041483755.1 Terriglobia bacterium
CCCTGCGCGATGGCCGGGCCGAGGAGAACGGTGATGATGTCCACCATGGCGCGGCTTACCCAGCCGAGGATGAAGCAGTTCATGAGCAGGCCGAGATAGATGGCTTTGAGTCCGCGCAGAAACGCGGCGGGGCGGCCGGAGTAGCGCAGCTCCGTGAGTTCCACGTCGGTGAGGATTTCCGCACGGCGCCAATAGCGCGCGAAGAAAAAGACGGTCAGCATGCCGGTGAGGCACTGGCTCCACCACAGCCAATTGCCGGCGATGCCCTGCGTGGCGACGAGGCCAGCAACCAGCAGCGGCGTATCGGCGGCAAAAGTGGTCGCGACCATGGAAGTGCCCGCCAGCCACCAGGAGACTTCGCGGCCGGAGATGAAGAACTCGGATGTGGTCGCGCTGGCGCGGCGGCGGTAATAGGCGCCGATCAGCAGGTTGATCAGCAGATACCCGGCGACTACGGCCCAATCGGTATGAGTGAGCGGCATTGTCCTCGCTTCTCCACGCGTTGAGGGGCTTTACCGCGGGCCGAGGGCGCCTATCGTAGCGAGCGGCCCAACCCTGAGCAAGCGGAGATTGCCTCGAACAATGGGGTGAAAGTTGGATGACGCCGCCCGTACTTCCCACGGGCGCTCCGATGCCTGGTTTATTGACAGCAAAACCGAATGAGAGTAAGTATAACTTGAAACGATATCGGCCCGGCGCGGGTGGCCCTCCACTTCCGCCAAGAACCTGAGATTGTGAATCGTTCTGGAGGCTCAGCATGTCGCATGTATCCATCCGCAAGGTTGCTTTCACAGTTGTGGTGTCGTTTTCGTTTGTTGCGCTCGGCTGGGCGCAAAAGAAGGAGACGACAATCAAGAAGGTACCGATCCAACATACGTCCCCGGGGAATGGCGCCGCGATGTACAAATCCTACTGCGCCGCTTGCCACGGACCGGACGCCAAGGGAAATGGGCCGGCGGCCTCCGCACTGAAGGAGCTTCCTCCCGATTTGACAACCCTGGCGAAGCGCAATGATGGGAAATTCCCCGAGACCCGTGTCATGACGCTCCTGGAGAAGGGAGTCAAAGGATCCGCACACGGTACGAGCGACATGCCGGTCTGGGGGCCGCTCTTCGCTCATGTCAGCGGGCACGATCCAAGCATCGTGAACATGCGGATTTCAAACTTGATCCGTTACATGGAGACTCTGCAAGTGAAATAGGCGCAATCTGCGCGACGGGACCGGACTGCCGTGCCCGGCAGTCCGGTGTGTCTCTCTAGCAGTCTGAAGCGCCCCGTTTATGTTAAAATTTGGCTGTGATGGCCGCACACTCCCCGGTCGAAATTGCCCCCTCCATTCTGGCTGCTGACTTCGCCGCCTTGGGCGACGCGGTGCGCGCGGTGGAGCGCGCCGGGGTGAAGCGGATTCACGTGGACGTGATGGACGGGCACTTCGTGCCCAATATTTCGATTGGAATCCCCGTGGTGGCGTCACTGCGCAAGGCAACCCCGCTGCTGCTGGATGTGCATCTGATGATTGAGACCCCCGAACGGTACATTGGGGGATTCGCGGAGGCCGGGGCCGACGTGATCATCGTGCATCAGGAAGCGTCCGCGCACCTAAATCGCGCCGTGCAACAGATCCGGGAGTGCGGCTGCAAGGCCGGGGTCGCTCTGAATCCGGCAACGCCGGTGAACACATTGAACGAGATCCTTGCGGATGTGGATCAGGTGTTGGTCATGAGCGTGAATCCAGGGTTCGGGGGACAGCACTTTCTGGAAAGCTCGAATGCGAAGATCGCGGAGCTTCGGGACTTGCGTTCGCGCTATACTTACGGTTTCCGGATCGAAGTGGATGGGGGAATCGCGGCGGAGACCGTCCCACAAGTGGTGCGCGCGGGGGCGGAGATCTTAGTTGCGGGCACGTCGGTGTTTCACACACCGGACCCCACGGCAGCCGTGCAGAGTCTTCAGCGGCTGGCTAGGGAAGCGCTCCTGCAGCGAGCGTGAGGGATGCAGGAAGCGAGCCTCCCGGCGGGAGCCGGCAGGGGCGCTGCGAGGCCCGCGAGATGATGAAATCGAGACCGAGAGGTGAATTCTTGCGTCGAGCGTTGATCTTACTGGCCGCCGCGCTGGTCTGCTTGAGCGCGGACACAGGGTACGCGCAGAAGAAGAAAGCCAAGAAGCAACCCGTGAAGGCGGCCGTGGCCGATGACTCCTCGGCGCCGGACAAGGTTCTCTACGACCGGGCGCTCAACGACATCAAGAAGAGCCGCCACGACGTGGGGCGGCTGACGCTGCAAACGCTGATCAACACTTACCCCGACAGCGAGTATCTGGCCAAGGCCAAGCTGTCCATCGGGGATTCTTTCTACAAAGAGGGCGGAAGCAGCAACCTGACCCAGGCGATCGCCAGCTATAAGGACTTTATCGTCTTCTTCCCTTTCCTTCCCGAGGCGGCCTACGCGCAACTGCACGTGGCGATGGCCCACTACCGGCAGATGGAGAAGCCGGACCGGGACCGCCGCCAGGCGCACGCCGCCGAAGACGAACTCCAGACGTTTTTGCGAAAGTATCCGAGCGATCCGCTGAAACCGCAGGCCGAGCAAAGGCTGCGTGAAGTGCAGGAGGTTCTGGCGGAAGGCGACTTTCGCGTGGCGAATTATTATTACCTCAAAGGGTCCCTGCGCGCATCCGCTTCGCGGCTACTGGGGGTGACCAATCGCTATCCGTTATACAGCAAGTCCGACGAAGCCCTGTGGATGCTGGGGAGCATTTTTGAGCGCAGCGAGCGGAAGGACCAGGCCGCGATGTACTACGCCCGAATCGTGCGCAATTACCCGCTGTCGCAGGAGACGGATAACGCCAAGAAGAAGCTCACGGCGCTCGGGAAACCTGTCCCGCAACCCGATCCGCAGGCACTGGCATGGATGCAAGCGGAACAGTCCACGGACCACGGCCATTCCAGTTTGGTTCACAAGGCTATGGGGGTCATGAAATCCGCTCCCGATGTGCATACAGCGTCGCTCTCCGGGCCGCCAAACCTGGAGCCGGAAACGGGATTTGAAGGCGATGTACTCACGGCGACCGGACAGACTCGAATGGGCGGGCCGGGGGGGAGCACAGCGGTCATAGCAACTGTTGTGCCGGGGAACGCGAGCTCTTCAACGACAGAGGGCGCGGCAGAATCGAGCGACACATCCGGCACGGCCGCTGAGGAACCGAAGAATGACCAGCCTGCTGCGACTGGATCCACCGATGCTCCGGGAGGAGCGGCAGCGACACCGGCACCGAGTGGCGATGCAAGTGCCGCGGCGACCGGATCAGGAGCGCAGCCCGACGCGGCGCCTGCTATGGGCACCCCTGCGGCGGCGAAGGACGCGTCCGGAGGGGCGGCAACGAACTCCAGCGGCCAAGCGCCGGACGCAAGAGCCGCAGACCCGAACGCCAAGCAAAATCCCGCCGGGAAACAGAAAGAATCGAGCAGCAAGAAAAAGAAAGGCCTACGCAAGATCATCCCCTGGTAGGCACTCGCTTGGCTCCCGCCGCCGCCGCCGAATCCGGGCGGTTTAAACGGGGGAACAAGAGAGTGTCCCCTTCCGACACACGCCGCACGGCTTGACATTGACGGACCCTCTTTCCGATGCTCAAATGGCAAAGGTGCAACATCATTAAACGGGAGTGGCATTCCCGGAGGGCGTGCTGTGGCCAAGATTCTGGTTGCGGACGATAACAGCAACATACAGAAGATGGTGGGGCTTGCCCTGCGCGATCAGGGAATTGAAGTCGTGGCGGTTGGCAACGGCGAGGCCGCGGTGCGCAAGATCGCCGATATCCGGCCGGACCTTGTTCTGGCCGATGTTTTCATGCCCGTGCGCAACGGCTATGAAGTCTGCGAGTATGTAAAGACAGACAGCAAGCTCGCGCACATCCCCGTGATTTTGCTGGTCGGAGCATTTGACCCGCTCGACGAGCAGGAAGCGCAGCGCGTCGGAGCGGACGGTGTATTGAAAAAACCGTTTGTTCCCCCCGACCCGCTGATATCCATGGTGAAATCAGCTTTGCTGCGCGCCGGAGTTTCTCTGGTGCCCCAGGCTGCCGCCGCGCCGGCGATTCCGGCCGCGCCCGCGCTGCCAAAATTGATGAGTTTTGGCGCGCAAATCGACGATTTGCCCGGAAAACCTCTGGCCAGCATTCCGATGGCGCTCGGGAACGACGAATCCAGCAACGATCTTGTGCCCCATCGCTCCGCGCCGGTCAACATTCCCGAAGAAAACCAGCCGCTGGCGTTCGGAAACCTCCTGGGGACGCATGAGCCGCAATCGCGGCGACCCGAGAACGAAACGGATCCGAATTTTCTGGTGGCACGCCATCCGGAGCTAGACGAGGAGCGCTCGTGGAACTCTGCTCCGGCGCCGGAGGCTATCGAAGAGGAAGCCGCAGAGGAACCGCGCAATTCCTGGCGGCGCGACGCAGAGAATGAAGAATTGGAAGCGGGTGCAGCGACGAACGGCACCCGCGATTGGCGCGAGACGGTCATGGCCGCGCTTCCGGCGAGTGTGCAGCGGGAGTTGGAGCCGGGAAGAAAAGTCAAAGAATCTGTGGCACAAGCGAAGGCCGCGCCTGCAGAGATTGATTTGGAGGCCGCGCCTGTCGCCGCTGTGCCCGCAGAGGTGAGCGCGGGCGGTAGCTGGGGTGATCCTTCGCCGGCAGCGACTGCAGAAACGCATGTTGTTACAGAGAGAGCTCACGAGCCGGTGCACGCTGCAGACAGCGTGGCGGCGGGTACGGGCACGCCTCCGTGGTTTTCGGTGCCCACAAATCCGTGGGACGCAAAGATACAAGAGGCCCAGCGTCTCTCCGAGACGTGGAATGCGATCGAACCCATTGCGCCCGCGGCCGCATCGCGGGCGGCGCACGTTCCAGAGTTTGAAATGTCTAGTGCTCCCGTGTACGCAGCGGAACCCGCTCCAGTGGAAACAACTCCGCCGGCGCCTCAAGAAAAGGCCACTGTTGAGATGACGAGTGAGCCCGCACATCCGACGCCGCAGGAGCAGATGGAAAGCCTTGTCGCCAAGGTGCTCGAAAAAATTAGCCCGGACATGCTGCAGGCGATGACACGGGAGATCCTCAAGCCGGTCGTGGAAGCCATCGTCAAGGGCGAGATGGATTCGAAGAAGTCCTGATTCTCTTTTCCCGCCATAACCGACGGATTGACGGGCCAGCACTCTGGCCCGTATAGTGAATTTTTCGCCCTCACACATTTTTCTGCGCCTCTGAGATTGCCTCGCAAGCCAGGGCAGCGGCGCGCGGAAATCAGCAAAGGCAGAGACTGGACATAGCATGGCGCGCGAGATAGCCAAAGCCTACGAGCCGCAACAGATTGAGCCACGCTGGGCGGAATACTGGGTCGCGGAAGCGCTCTTTCGCGCCGACGCCGCGGCGCCGGGGCCGGTGTTTTCGATCGTCATTCCGCCGCCGAACGTCACCGGCTCCCTGCACATCGGCCACATGCTGGACCACACGGAAATTGACATCCTGACGCGGTGGCACCGCATGCGCGGATTTAACACGCTGTACCTACCGGGCACGGATCATGCGGGGATTTCGACGCAGCGCGTCGTTGTGCGCCAGCTCGCGGAGCAAGGTGTGGACTACAGGGCGCTGGGGCGCGAAGAGTTTGAGCGGCGCGTTTGGAAGTGGAAGGAAGAGTCGGGCGGAACGATTACGCGGCAGATGCGGCAGATCGGCGAAACCTGCGACTGGTCGCGCGAGAAATTTACATTGTCGCCGGAGCTTTCGCGCGTGGTGCGCGAGGTTTTCGTGCGGCTCTACGAGGAAGGGCTGATCTATCGCGCGCATTACCTGGTGAATTGGTGCCCGAGCTGCCTGACGGCGCTCAGCGATTTGGAAACGGTCCACGAAGAGCGGCAGGGACATCTATGGCACATTCGCTATCCGGTGGTGGGGACGAATGAATATTTGATGGTGGCGACGACGCGCCCGGAGACGATGCTGGGCGATACGGGCGTGGCTGTGCATCCGGAGGACGCGCGGTACAAGCATCTGGTGGGCAAAAATGTCCGGCTACCGCTGATGAACCGCGAAATCCCCATCGTTGCGGACGCGATGGTGGACCGCGAATTTGGCACTGGCGCCGTGAAAGTGACGCCGGCGCACGACCCCAACGATTTTGAATGCGGACGGCGCCACGGGCTGGCGGAGATTGACGTCATGACCGACGACGGGCACATGAATGCCGCGGCCGGGGCCTATGCGGGGCTGGAACGGTTCGAGGCGAGGCAAAGAGTCGTCGCGGATCTGAAGGCGCAGGGACTGTTGGAGAAAATCACCGACCATTCGCACGCGATTGCATTGTGCGAGCGCTGCAAGACGGTGGTCGAGCCGCGGGCGTCCACACAATGGTTCTGCAAGATGAAACCCCTGGCGGAGCCGGCGATTGCGGCGGTCGAGCGCGGCGAAATTCGCATCGTTCCGGACAATCGCCGCGAAGAGTATTTCCACTGGATGCGCAACATCCGGGACTGGGTGATTTCACGCCAGCTCTGGTGGGGCCACCGGATTCCGGCTTGGCACTGCGGCGACTGCAAAGAGGTGACGGTTGCGCGCGAGACGCCGGCTAAGTGTTCGAAGTGCGGCTCGGCGAAGATTGCTCAGGATTCCGACGTGCTGGATACGTGGTTTAGTTCGGCGCTGTGGCCGTTTTCGACGCTGGGCTGGCCGGAAGAGACGCTGGACTTCAAGAAATACTATCCCACGAGCGTTCTGGTTACCGCCTACGACATACTGTTTTTCTGGGTCGCGCGAATGATCATGATGGGGCTGCACTTTACCGACCAAGTGCCGTTTCGCGCGGTGTATTTGCATTCCCTGGTGCGCACGGCGGACGGCGAGAAGATGTCGAAGTCGAAGGGCACGGGGCTTGATCCCGTGGCGCTGAACCAGCAGTACGGCACCGATGCGATGCGGTTTTGCTTGGCGTCCATGGCGGCGCCAGGGACGGACATAGTTTTGTCGGAGGACCGGCTGGCGAGCGCGCGCAACTTCGCGAACAAGATTTGGAACGCGGCGCGATTCTTGTTCGTGAATTTCGACAGGTTCGAACAGGGCGGGGCCAGGATTGAAGAACTGGCGTCACCGGACGTGCGCCTGGGCGCGCCGTATGCCACCGGCGGGGCGGTGGCGCTTGCGGATGCCTGGATTTTTTCGCGGCTGGCCGGGACGACGGAATTGGTGAATGAAGCGCTGGCGAATTACCGGTTTCACGAGGCGGCGCAAGGCGTGTACCAGTTTTTCTGGGGCGATTTCTGCGACTGGTATATCGAGTGGGTGAAGCCGGATTTGCAGAACGCAGATGGCGATCGCGCCGTGGTGGCGTGGAAGAACTTGTTCGCGGCGTTCGAAGCGGCGCTGCGGCTGCTGCATCCCTTCATGCCGTTTTTGACGGAAGAGTTGTGGCACCAGTTGCCGCAGCGGGCCGGGGCCAAGTCCATTGCGCTGGATCAGTATCCCGAGGCGCTGCCGAAATGGGTCGATGTAGCCGCCGAGAAACACTTTGAACTCTTACAGGAGGTCATCGTCGCACTGCGAAATGTCAGGGCGGAGATGAAGCTTGATCCAAGAAAGAAGATTGCAGCAGAATTTTCAAGTGCCGCCGGCGTGATCCGCGATTTGGTCGAACGCGACCGCGAGGCAATTCTGAGACTTGCGATCCTCAGTGAGCTGAATATTTCCTCGGAGAAGCTAGTCTCGTCAGGCGGGACGCTGCGCTCGACGGCGCAATTCGACGTGCGCGTGGCGTTTGCCGAAGCGGTGGATATGGTCGCGGAACTGGCGCGGCTGCGTAAAGAGAAAGACCGGCTGGAGCGCGATATCGAGGACAAGACGAAACGGCTGGCCGACGAGACGTTTCGCAGCAGGGCGCCGGAAAGGATTGTGCGCGGCCTCGAAACGACGCTGGTGGAGCGACGCATCGAGTACGCGAAAGTGAACGATCGGCTGGGACAGTTGGAGCAGGGAGGGTAACTCCGCGGCAAGGCCGAAGTGCACAGACCCTTCCGCTGCCGGGATGAACTGAAGTCTGTGCCATAGAAGATGGACTGGAACTCAGAAGCGATTGCGACACTCGTGCGGCAGGCACTGGCCGAAGACATCGGCGCGGGTGACGCCACTTCCCTCGCTACGATTCCCGAAAGGGCGAGGGCACGGGCGCGCATCCTGACGCGTGAAGCTGTCGTGTGCGCAGGTCTGCCGCTTGCGGAGGGCGTATTCCGGGCGCTTGACGCCGGCATGAGCGTTGCAATGCTTCACCAAGATGGCGATTTCGTGCAGCCGGGAAGCGACTTGGTACGGCTGGAGGGTAACGCGCGGGCCATCCTCGCGGGCGAGCGCGCGGCGCTGAATTTTCTGGGGCATTTGTGCGGGATCGCCACGCTCACGCGGCGGTTCGTGGAGCAGCTTTCCGGGACGCGAGCAAAGATTCGAGATACGCGCAAGACGACGCCGCTTTTGCGCGCGCTGGAGAAATATGCCGTGCGCATGGGCGGCGGAACGAATCACCGCTTCGGGCTTTATGATGCGATTCTGCTGAAAGAGAATCACATCGCGATGGCCGGCGGCGTGCGCGCGGCCCTGGAGCGCGCCCGGGCTCACGCTGCTTCCCTTCTCGTGCAGATTGAGGTGCGCAACGAGGCGGAGCTGCGCGATGCGCTGGAGGCTGGGGCGGAATCCGTGTTGCTCGACAACATGACGCCGGAGCAGGCAAGGCACTGCGTTTGGATCGCGCGCGGAGTGCGCCTCCAATGCACGGTCGAGACTTCCGGCGGGATTACGCTGGAAAATGCGCGGGCATTCGCGGAGACGGGCGCGGATTTTCTGGCGGTCGGCGCGCTCACGCACTCCGCGCCGCCCGCGAATCTCAGTTTGCTTGTCGAATCGCTGTCCGGCGGGTAAGCTGCGTTGGCGTGAAGACCTGCAGGATGTGAAGTCCTCCGTTCAGATTATGGCGATAGAAACAATTCCGGGGGCGACGGATCGGCGAATTGCTTCGTTGCTGGCGCTGCTGGCGGAGAATTCGACGATCGTGATCAGCGGGGCTCGGATTGCCCGGGAGATAGGCGTCTCGCGCTCGACGGTGTGGGGGTGGGTACAGCGGCTGCGGGAGATGGGCGTGCGCGTGAAGGGCGAGCCGCGCAAAGGCTACTTCCTGGAAAAATCGCCGGACATTTTGACGCCGGATCTTTTGCGCAAACGGCTGCGAGGAAGCCTTTTCGGAAAACGTATCCATCATTTTTTCAAGACGGAATCAACGAATCGCGTGGCGCTGGAACTTGGGCATGCGGGCGAGCCGGAAGGCGCCGTGGTGCTGGCGGAAGAACAAACGGCCGGACGCGGCCGCGCCGGGCATTCGTGGCATTCCGAAAGGGGTACTGGCATTTACGTGACGCTGCTGCTGCGGCCGCAGCTCCCTCCCGCGCAGGCGCCGCTGCTGACGATGCTGGCGGGTCTATCGGCGCGCGCCGCGATTGAAGCGCAAACCGGGCTGGTGGCCGACCTGAAATGGCCGAACGACCTGCTGATCCATGGCCACAAGATAGGCGGCATATTGACCGAAATGCACGCGGAGCCGGGGGCGGTGCGTTTCGTGATCGTGGGAATTGGGCTGAACGTCAACCAGACGAGATTTCCCGAAGCGCTGGCGGGAATGGCTACATCGCTGTGCGCGGAAACAGGCCGGCAGGAATCGCGGCTGGAGCTGCTGGTGCGGTTGCTGCGGCAATTCGAGAGCGACTACAATTGTTTCCTGCAAGAAGGCGCGGCGAGGGTGCTGGAGCAGTTTGCGGCAGCGTCGAGCTTCGCGAAGGGAAAGCGCGTGCGGATCAACAATGGCAAAGAGAGTTTTGTGGGAACGACAACGGGATTGACGCCGGACGGTTTGCTGCTGGTCCAGCGAGAGGACCAGCAGATCGTGACAGTGTATTCCGGCGACGTGGCGGAGGCGCGCTAGATGCTGTTGACGCTCGACGTGGGAAACACAAACACGGTGTTGGGCGTTTTCCGCGGCGCGGAACTCGCCGCGAACTGGCGGCTGACGACGGCCCGCGATCAAACGATTGACGAGTACGGAATCCTGACGCGCAATCTCTTTACGCTGGCGGGACTCGAGCCCGGCGAAATCGGCGGCGTCATCATTAGCTCGGTGGTGCCAACGCTGAATGCGACGCTGGCGGGAATGGCGGAACGTTATTTTGGGCAGCGCGCGCTGTTTGTCGAGCCCGGGGTGAAGACAGGAATGCCCGTGCAATACGACAACCCGCTGGAAGTGGGCGCGGACCGCATCGTGAACAGCGTGGCAGCATTCGAGAAGTACGGCGGGCCGTGCATCATCGTGGATTTCGGCACGGCGATCAATTTCGATGCGGTTTCAGCGCGCGGGGAGTATCTCGGCGGCGTGCTCGCCCCTGGAATGGGAATTTCGGCGGACGCCCTGTTTGCGCGCGCGGCGCGCCTGTTTCGCGTGGAAATCAAGGACCCGGGGAAAATCATCGGGACGAATACCGCGGCGTCCATGCAAGCGGGACTTTTTTACGGCTACACGGACATGGTGGACGGGATACTGGAGCGGATGAAGAAGGTGATGGGGCCGGAGACGAAAGTAATCGCCACGGGCGGCCAGGCTTCGCTGATCGGAAAGGCCTCGAAACACATTGTAACAATTGACGAGTTTTTAACGCTCGAAGGCTTGCGCCTCATCTGGGAAAAGAACCAAACCGCCGCGGAGATGGCTGCGGACACCGCGCGCGCGCCACGTTCCGCCGCGTCCGCCAAGAAACTCTCCCGCTGAGCCCGCCGAATGGAAGGCTGGAACTACTTCAATTATTTCACGGAAGTCGAGGAGTACTTCTGGAAGAAGCGCGGGGCGCACCTGCTGGTGTCGCCGCTGGATTGGGCGATTATGGAGACGTGGCAGAAGGCCGGCGTGCCAGTCAGCGCGGTGTTAAAGGGAATTGATCGGGCGTTCGAAAGCTATCAACGTTCGCGGCGCGGCGGCGCGGGGCGCCCGCTAAAGAGCCTGGCGTACTGCACCGACGCAGTGCTCGAAGCGGCGGCAGAAGAGAAGGAAGCGGGCGTAGGCGCTGCGCCGGATGAGAAGCGCCCCGCGGGAACTGCCGAGGCATTTTCTCGGGACGAATTGAAGAATTATGTGCAGAAGAACGCGGCGCAACTCTTGAAGGCGGCGGAGCGCTGGCAACAAGACACGCCCGAACTGGGCGCAAGGATCCGTGAAGTGGCGAAATCACTCGCGGGGAACACCTCGCTGCTCGATGCCCCTGGTGGGCCGGACCTCGAAGATATGGAACGGCGGCTGACGGTTTGCGAGGAAAAACTGCAAGCCGCGCTGACGAGTTACGCGAAGGAAGAGCTGATGCTGCGGCTGCGGCGGGAGATGGACGGTCAACTTGCCGCATACCGGGGGAAAATGAAGGGCGAACAGCTCGCGCAGATCGAACGCCAGTATTTGCACAAGAGGCTGCTCGAAGAATTCGGATTGCCGCGGCTGAGTTTATTTTACTTCTGCTGACACTTTGCGAGGAAGAAGATGGCGGCGTCCCGACTGGGTCGGGATAAATGACGCCGCCGCTACAGGGCCTTCACGCTCCGGCTTTCCTTTGCGCAGCAGGTGGCGCAAAATGGTTTCTCACCCCTATGACTGAAGAATTGCGTTTTCCAGTAGAGAAACTTGTGTACGGAGGAGACGGCCTGGGCCATGCCGATGGCCAGACCATTTTCGTGCCGTACGTGTTGCCGGACGAAGTAGTACGCGCCGCCGCGGTGCAGAAAAACAAAAAGCTCATCCGCACGCGCCTGGTGGAGGTGGTGTCGCCGTCGAAGGAGCGCGTGGCGCCGGCGTGCGCGCATTTTCAGACGTGCGGCGGTTGCCATTACCAGCACATCCCGGCCGAAGAGCAACTGCGGCTGAAGACGGTCATTCTTCGCGAGACTCTGTCGCGATTGGGCGGAATCGACTGGAAGGGGCCGGTTGCGGCGCACGTCTCGCCCCCTTTCGGCTATCG
>JBGPGF010000093.1:0-11694 GCA_041483755.1 Terriglobia bacterium
AGTGCTCGCGCCCTCGCTGTCTTTGCCGGTGGGGTCATTCGTTTTGCGTGACCGCGAATCACCGCTCCGCGATACCGGTTCGTGGGTCCTTCTGCCTGTATGACGACAACAGCCAAAGCTGCTGCACCCGATCTCGGGTCGCTCAAGATTGACGATCATTCGCGCAGCGCCGGAAAGGCCGGTAAGCGGCTGGGAATATTTTCGGCTGTCCTGGGTATCCTTCTGCTCGTGGCGGCAGGTCTTGTCGTCGCTTTCAAGAACCAAAAGCCCGTCGTAGAAGTGGCCGTAGCGCGGTCGGCAAGTGACGAGCGAGGCACGGCCCTCCTCAATGCCAGTGGCTACGTCACGCCGCGGCGCCGGGCCACCGTCGCGGCGAAGATCACGGGTCGAGTGACCGGCGTCTTTTTCGATGAAGGCAACAACGTGAAACAGGGGCAACTGCTGGCAACCCTGGATGATTCGGACGTGCGGAAGGCGTTGGATTCGGCCAAGGCGGCGCAGGGGTCGTCGGTAGCGCAGATCGTGGACTTGGAAGTGCAGCTGAGGCTTGCGAACCTCCAACTCCACCGCGCCGAAGAGTTGCAGGCGGCGAAAGTACAGACCCAGGAGGCGCTGGACAATGCACGGGCGACGGCGGACAGCCTGAAGGCGAAGATCGCGCTGGCAAAACAACAAGTGGTTGCGGCCGATGCGCGCATCGCCGAGGCCCAACAAGCCGTGGACAACTGCACCATCCGGGCGCCGTTTGCCGGGAGGATTGTCTCGAAGGACGCCCAGATCGGCGAGATGGTGTCGCCGATATCGGCGGGTGGCGGGTTCACGCGGACGGGCATCGCGACAATCGTAGACATGCTTTCCAACGAGATCGAGGTGGACGTAAACGAATCCTACATCGCGCGAGTGATGCCCCACCAACAGGTGAAGGCCACGCTGGACGCATATCCCGACCGGCCGCTCGACTCACACGTACGGACGATTATTCCTTCCGCCGACCGGCAAAAGGCGACGGTGAAAGTGCGCATTTCGTTCGACAAGCTGGAGGGTTGGATCTTGCCGGACATGGGAGTCAAAGTGGCGTTTCTGAGCGACGAACCGCCCGCAGCTAAGGGGAAAGTCAGCGATGCGAAGGCGGTCATTCCCAAGAGTGCGGTGCGGGATGACGCGGGCAAAGAAGTTGTGCTTCTGGTGCGCGACGGGAAGGTCGAGCGCCGCGTGGTGAAGCTCGGCCCCGAGCATGGCAGCGATGTGGAAGTGATTGCAGGCGTTACAGCGGGAGATTCGGTGGTGGTGCGCGGGCCGGAGACGCTGGCCGAGGGCCAAGCGGTGGAAATCAAACAATAGGGAGAGCGAAATGGTGCGCGTGGATGGAAACGGTGATGGATCGAGCCTGGTCAAAGTGCGCGGCCTGGACAAGAAGTACCGGCGCGGCGGGGAGGAAATCCACGTTTTGCAGGGTCTTAACCTGGACGTGGCCAAAGGCGAATTTGTGGCGTTCATGGGGCCAAGCGGCTCGGGGAAAACGACGCTGCTCAATCTCCTCGGAGGGCTCGACGTGCCTTCGGCGGGGAGCATCACCGTCGCGGGCGACGAGATCACCAACATGTCCGCCGGAAAACTCACCGAGTGGCGGGCGCGGCATGTGGGCTTTATCTTCCAGATGTACAACTTGATTCCCGTGCTGACGGCCTATCAGAACGTCGAACTGCCGCTGCTGCTGACGTCGCTATCGAAGGCGGACCGTCGAAAACACGTGGAAGCGGTGCTCGGGCTTGTTGGTCTTGCCGACCGCATGAACCACTACCCGCGGCAGCTCTCCGGCGGGCAAGAGCAGCGCGTAACCATCGCGCGCGCGATCGTCTCCGATCCGACATTCTTGCTTTGCGACGAGCCCACTGGCGACCTGGACCGCAAGAGCGCCGACGAAATCATGGCTCTCGTTGAGCGCCTGGTGAAGGAGTTCAAAAAGACGGTACTGATGGTGACGCACGATCCGGTTGTGGCCAAACGCGCCGACATCACCCTGCATCTCGAGAAGGGCTCCTTGGTCGAAGCAGGAACTACCCAGGGAATCCCCGCGGGAGGCGCGGCATGAAATTTCGTAGCTTGCTCTTTGCGAACCTCTTCCGCAAGAAGGTCCGCCTCCTGCTTACGGTCGGATCCTTTGCCGTGGCCTTGTTCCTCTTTGCCTTCCTGGCCGTCGTCAAAGGCGCCTTCAACCGCGGAGCGGACATCGCCGGTGCGGATCGTCTCGTGCTTATTAACCGCATCTCGATCATTCAGCCGCTGCCGCTGGCATACCGCGACAAGATCCTGCGCATCCCCGGCGTGAAAAGCATCACGCACGACAATTGGTTCGGCGGCGTGTATCAGGATGAGAAAAACTTCTTTCCGCAATTTGCGATCGATATCGAAAATCAGCGCCAAGTGTTCCAGGAACTGGTGGTGCCGGACGAGCAGTGGCAAAACTTCGTCAAGGACCGCCAGGGCGCCATCGTGGGAGCGAAGACTGCCCAGCGCTTCGGCTGGAAAATCGGCGACCACATCCCCATCAAGAATTCTCTCTTCGGCGGCGGGAGCGCCTGGGAGTTCAATATCGACGGCATTTATCACAGTGAACGGGTTGGCGGCGATGAAAGCCAGTTCTGGTTTCAGTGGGACTATTTCGAGGAGCGCATGCCCCAGAGCTTCAAGGGCAATGTCGGCTGGTACACCGTGAAACTCAACAGTCCGGATGATGCCGTGCGTGTCGCCAAGACCATTGACGAAATGTTCGCCAACTCTTCTTACGAAACCAAGACGGAGACTGAGTCGGCATTTGCGGCCAGTTGGGTGAAGCAGTTTGGCAACATTGAATTCCTTATTGTGACAATCGGAAGCGTCGTGTTCTTTACGCTACTTCTGGTCACGGGGAATACCATGGCCATTTCTGTCCGCGAGCGCACGGGCGAGCTCGCCGTCCTCAAAGCGATTGGTTTCACCGGTCGTGCCGTGCTCTTCTTGGTGCTTGCCGAATCTCTCTTGATCGCCATTGTCGGCGGATTGCTGGGCCTGGGTCTCGCGGCGGCCGCCGTTCCGGCGCTCGCCGCCGCCCTAAACGGTTTGCTGCCAACGCTTGTCCTATCCACTTCGATTTTGTCTCTGGGCCTTGGTATCGCATTGCTAGTCGGAGCCGCCAGCGGCCTCCTGCCGGGAATCGGCGCAATGCGCATGCGCGTGGTTGATGCGCTCCGGAGGGTCTGACATGGCCATTCCCGTCATCTACAACTTTCGCAGTGTCAAAGCGCGCTGGACGTCGGCCATCGTCGCGGTCCTCGGCATCGCAGGAACCGTCGGTGTCTTTGTGGCCATGCTGTCTCTTGCTCGCGGTTTTAGAGCCACACTGGTTGCTTCCGGCACAAATGACAACGCCATCGTCATGCGCGCCGGCGCCACATCCGAAATGATGAGCGGCATCTCCCTCGACAACGTCAAGATTCTCCAGGATGCCCCCGGTGTGGCCCGCGATTCCAATGGCCCTCTCGTCACTTCTGAAGTCGTGGTGATAGCCCCCTTCCCTCTGCGTGCCACCGGCACCGATGCCAATGTTCAGGTGCGGGGCGTTTCGGCCAATGTGCTTACGATTCGCAAAACCGCGCACATCGTTCAGGGCCGCATGTTCCAGCCCGGCATATCTGAGTTGGTCGTGGGCAAGAATGCCGCCAGCACGTATGCAGGCTTGACCCTCGGGAATTCCGTCCTCTTTGGTGGGGGCCATTGGCAGGTCGTGGGCGTGTTTGACGCTGGTGGCAGCGCATTCGATTCTGAAGTTTGGTGCGACGCGCGCGTGCTCGATGATGTGTACAAGCGCCCTCCGAATGTTTTTCAGTCGGCCACCATCCACTTGACCTCTCCCGATGCTTTGCAGCAATTTAAGGACTTCGTCACCTCGGACCCCCGGCTGAACGTGGATGTGAGCCGCGAGATTGATTATTACGCTAAGCAATCCACGCGCATGACGCAGCTCATCACGATTCTTGGGGGTCTCGTCGCCGTCATCATGGGAATTGGCGCGGTCTTCGGTGCCTTGAATACGATGTACTCGGCGGTGGCGGAGCGCGCGCGTGAGATTGCTACGATGCGGGCGCTCGGTTTTGGGGGACCCAGCGTCGTCACGTCGTTTGTGATCGAGGCTCTGTTGATCTCCTTTGTCGGGGGGGCAATTGGCTGTTTGGCAGTTCTCCCGTTGAACGGCCTTACGACGGGTGCGATGAACTGGCAGACGTTTTCCCACCTGGCGTTCGCTTTTCGCGTGACCCCGGATCTGCTCATCATGGGTGTTGTGTTCGCGCTCGCCATGGGGGTCTTCGGCGGGCTGCCGCCCGCGATCCGCGCCGCGCGGCGCCCGGTGGCCGTGGCCTTGCGTGGTTTGTGAGGCTCCCCTTCGGCTTGATGTCGCAAACTAGTTCAGAAGGCGATCGAGCCGCGGTCCGAGGCGTCCGCACGCAGTGGCGATCCACAGCGCCGCGACGATTCCGGTGAAAACATCCATCGTGTAATGCGCCCGCAGGATGATGACGGCTGCAACCTCGAAGACAACCACAACGATAGCCAGGGCCGTGAGCCACCGCCGGCCGAGACGCACAACCTCCGTCGCGCCAAACACGGCAATCGCTGTGTGTCCCGAAAAGAAGAAATCATTGGCCACGCTGTAGGTCACCAGCAGGGAAGGGAAGCCGGGGTAGTGCCAAATCATCCCCGGCGGCGCGGGAAGCGAGCAGATCGCCTGCATGATCTGGCGCAAACCGAGTAGCAGGATGAGCCCGAGAAAGGGCCGCACGTTTCCGCGCAGCAACCACATTCCCAACAAGAAGATCCCCAGTGCGTCAATCAGGCCGGAGCTCACGATGAGCAGCGCGTTCGCGGCTCGCGGCGACTGATGAAAGTAGCCGTTCAGCGGAGCCGTAAGCTGATGCAGCCCATCGCCGATTCCTTCTGTTGGCATGTGGCGCGCGCCAATGAGCGACTGCGTCCAGAACCAGATCGCCAGCGCCGCGGCAGTCACGACGACGCGCAGCACGAGGCCGCGGGCTGCACGGGACCGGTCAGTGGGCGCCATGTGCCAGCATCTCCTGAGCCAGTTCGCGCAGCCGCCGCAGATCGAGTTTGCCTGTACCCAGATACGGCAGATTTTCGATGCGCAGGAATTGGTCCGGCCGCGGCTTCCACAGCGCCGGAAGATTGCTCTGTGCCAGCTTTTCAAGGCACTCGCGCAGCGGCTCCTCCGCCATCGTGTGCAGGACAATCAATTTCTCGCCCTTCTTTTCATCGGGCACCGCCGTCACCGCAAACATCTGTTCCGTCACCCCGGCCAGTTCGTGCAGACGGTCCTCGACCTTGATGTGCGGCACCATCTCGCCGCCGATCTTGCTGAACCGGCTCAGGCGGTCCGTGATGCGCAGAAATCCGTCTTCGTCCACCGTCGCAATGTCGCCGGTGTTGTACCAGCCGTCGCGCAGAACCTCCGCTGTCTTTTCGCTCTGATTCAGATAGCCCTGCATCACATTTGGTCCGCGCACTAGCAGCAGCCCCGGCTGGCCGGGCGGCATCGATTGCTGGGTGTCTGGGTCCACGATGCGCACGCTCATCCCCGGAAGCGGATGCCCGATGCTGCCGCGCTTCGCGCCCACTTGCCGAAAGGAAGCCGCGCGAAAATCAAACGTGTTGATGGCCACCGCGGGCGAACACTCCGTGCAGCCATATCCTTCGAATGGGCGGATGCCGAATTGATCCTCGAACGCTTGCGCGATGCGGTCGGGCAGCTTTTCCGCTCCGGCCAGAACGAAGCGCAAGCTGCCGAAATCTTCCGGCGTGCAGCGCCGCGTGTAGGCGTTGAGGAACGTCGGCGTCGCCAGCAGCATGGTCACGGAGTGCTGGCACACCAGCGCGCCAATCACCCGCGAATCGAGCGGATTGGGATGAAACACCACGCCGACCCCTACCGCCGCGGGCAGTGCGAGCGTCGCCGTGAAGCCGAACGAGTGAAAGAATGGAAGGATGCCCATGATGCGGTCGTCCTTGTTCAGCAAGAGAACCTGGTTGAGCTGGTCCACGTTAGACGCCACGTTGTAGTGCGTCAGCACGACGCCCTTGGGCTCGCCGGTCGAACCGCTCGAAAAAATAATTGTGGCCGTGTCGTCGAGTTGCGCCTTGCGCTCGCCGCCGGCATATTTCTCGACGCCGCGTGCCGGCAGAAAGCCGGCGGCCAGCGCCGCCGCCATCCGTTCGCCAAGGCGCGGATTCGCGGCCAAATCCTCAATGAAGAGGGTCTTGATTTCAGCGGGCGGTTGCGTGTGTATCTTTTCCAGAAAGGCGCGCGAGGTGACGATGGTTTGCAAATCGCACTGCTTCGCGCACGACGCCAGAGATTCGTTGGATGCGGTGTAATTCAAATTGATGGGAATTTTCCCTGTCAGCAGGGCCGCCAGATTCACCAGGGCTCCGGGCACCGACGGCGGCAACAGAATGCCCACCATTTCCTGGCCCCGCCACGGCTCACGCAGCCGCCGCGCGAGCAACAGCGCCCCAGCGAGCGCGCCGAAGAAGCGCACGCGCGGCGTCCGTCCGTCCGCCATCGCAAATCGCAGCGGATGCCGCCGGGCGGTGCCGATAAATGTTCGCGCCAGATTCTTCATCCGCCGTTTTCGGCGTGCAAACGCCTGCGCGCCAAGTTCTTGCACCGCTTGCCGCGCCTCGAGTGGAGTCGCGGTCGGAGGCAACGGCGCGCCGAATGTCACGCGCACTGGATACGGAATCCTTCGCGGGAACTTCCAGAGGAAGCGCCCGCCCGCAAAGCTGAAAATCGAACCCCAAACGCCATCGAGGTTGACCGGAATAATCGGAGCGTCCACGCCCTTCATGATGCGCTCCATCCCGCGGCGGAAGGGCATCATCTGCCCGATGCGCGTCATCTGCCCTTCGGGGAAGATGCAGACGACTTCGCCGTTTTGCAGTGCTTCGGTGGCTAGCCGCAGCGAATGAATCAATTCGCGCGGCCGCTGCTGCGCTGAAATCGGAATCACGCCCAGGATTTTCGCGAACGGTTTCACCAGCGGATGTTCATAGGAATCCTTGAACATCAGGAAGCGAATTGGCCGGTCGGTGGATGCGATGAGCAGCGCCGCGTCGGCCATGGAAACATGGTTGGGAACCAGCAGCGCGCCGCCCCTTTCGGGAACGTTTTCGCGTCCCTCAATGTCCAGCCGGTACAGCGTGTGCGTGGCGAACCACAGCAGCAGCCGCAGCAGCGAATCGGGCAACAGATAAACCACGTACGCCGTTGCCGCCAGCGTGCCCAGCGATGCCCAGAAAACGATTCCCACCGGGCTGAGCTTCAGATAATGCGTCAAGCCGTAATAGGCGCCGGTGGCTGCAGCGAAGCCGACAAAAGAAAGCAAATTGGCCGCCGCAAGAACGCCGCCCTTTTCCTGTTCGGCCGGCCGGTGCTGGATGAGCGCATTAATGGGAACGATAAAGAACCCGCTGGAGAATCCCAGCGCCACCAGCACCGCCAGAACTGCGGTGTACGACAGTCCGGGAATCGCCAGCATGGTCCCAAAGACCGTTATCCCTACAGATCCCAAGGGGATGAGGCCGTACTCAATTTGTCTCCCGGAAAGATAGCCCGCAGCGAGGCTCCCCGTTCCGATCCCGATGGCTAGGGCTCCCTGCAGGATCGCGTTGGAAGTGGCGTCAACCTTCAAAACGTCGTTAACATAAATGATGATTTCAAACTACAGCAACGTGCCCAGGAACCAGAAGTACGTGTTCCCAGCCACGGCCAGGTACAGAATCCGGTCCGCGCGAATCTTCTTCCCTTGCGACCACAGGTCACCGAGGAAATTCGCACGCCATTTTTTCGCGGGATCCGCAGCCGGAACTCGTGTGATCGTCTGGCTCAGCACCAGGCCCACAACCGAGCAAGCCAGGAAAATCGCGCCAGAGATGCTCTGCCGCCCGTGGAACGCACTAGCCATCGGCCCCGCCGCCACGGTTCCGGCAATCAGCGCCAGGAACGTGCCCAGCTCCAGCACTCCGTTTCCCCAGGACAATCGGTCTGGCGGCAAAAGCTCCGGCAGCAATCCGTATTTCGAAGGAGCGAAGAGCGCTGCTTGCGTGCACGTCAGAAAAACCGCAGCCAGCGTGATGCGCAGGTCCCCTCGCCAGAGTCCGTAGAGCGCCACCAGCATGATGGCGATCTCGAAAACCTTGGTTCCAATGGTGACGCTTCGCTTGCTGTAGCGGTCGGCCAGCCAGCCTCCGGTCATCGAAAAAAGAATGAAGGGAACCGAAAACAGAAGACCGAGGGCCAGTTCGCGATTCTCCCGGTCATTTTGATCGTGGGTGACGGCGAGGATCAGGAAAATGGCCAGGCTGCGCAGGCCGTTCACATTGAACGCGCCCTGAAACTGCGTGGCGATCAGGCCCCAGAAGCCGCGCCGCCAACTCCCCTCGTGCGCCGAATTAGGCAAGTCGCCGTCAGTAAGCATGCGGACACACCTGGTCTGAGAGTTGTTGCCGGCCGAATGGGCGAGATTATACCAAGTGGGAGATTGCGCGAAGGGGGAATCAGCTTCGCGATGCCGCTAAAAATGGACGTGGCGGCCCATTTCGGGCCGCCACGCAAAACCATGGATTTCGAACAGCGATGCGCCGTTTCTAGGCGACCGTGATATCCGGGCTCAGGTAAACGTCCTGAATCGCATTCAGTAGCGCCACGCCTTCCTTCATCGGCCGCTGAAACGCCTTGCGTCCGGAAATTAGGCCCGTGCCGCCGGCGCGCTTGTTGATGACCGCGGTCATAACCGCTTCGGCGAAGTCGTTTGCTCCCGATGCGCCGCCGCTGTTGATCAATCCCGCGCGGCCCATGTAGCAGTTCGCCACCTGATACCGGCAGAGGTCAATCGGGTGATCGCTGCACAGATCCGAATACATGCGCTTGTCAGATTTGCCGTAGCTCACTCCGTTGGCATTCAGCGCCAGGTAGCCGCCGTTATTTTCCGGCAGCTTCTGCTTGATGATGTCCGCCTGGATGGTCACGCCCAGATGATTCGCCTGGCCGGTCAGGTCGGCGGAGACGTGGTAGTCTTTGTCCTTCTTAAAGGCGCTGTTGCGTATGTAGCACCACAAGACCGTGGCCATGCCCAGTTCGTGCGCGTGCGCGAATGCCTGGCTGACCTCCACGATTTGCCGCGTGCTCTCCGCCGAGCCGAAGTAAATCGTCGCCCCAACGGCCGCCGCGCCCATGTCGTACGCTTCCTTGACCGTGCCGAAGAGCACCTGATCAAATTTATTTGGATAGGTCAGCAGCTCGTTGTGATTGATTTTGACGAGGAACGGAATCTTGTGCGCGTACTTGCGCGCCACCGCGCCCAGCACCCCATAGGTGGAAGCCACGGCGTTGCAGCCGCCTTCGATGGCCAGCTTCACGATGTTTTCCGCATCAAAATAGTCCGGGTTCTTCGCGAAGCTTGCCCCGCCGGAATGCTCGATCCCCTGGTCCACCGGCAAAATCGAAACGTACCCGGTGCCGCGCAACCGGCCCTGCGCAAAGATGCGCTGCAGATTCGTCAGCACGCGTATGTTGCGGTCGGAGTGCGACCACACGCGGTCCACAAAGTCCGGCCCGGGCAGATGCAAGCGGCTCTTGGGAATTTTAGGCGCATTGAAGTCCAGCAGCGTCTTCGCCTTGTCGCCCAGGTATTGTTCGAGGGAGCTACCGACAGTTGTCGTTGCCATTACACTTTCTCCTTGGGTAGGGTCGTGCTCAGGAGGGGAGCCGACATCCGGTCCACCAACCATATCAATATACCATTTTTCGGCTGAATCAGTTGCGCGGGAAGCTGCTCGGGTTCGTACGGCCCTTCCAGGACCGCCTTCAGCGCCTGCGTTTTGTCCACCCCCTGTACGAGGAAGATGACCCGCGCGGCATTGTTAATCACCGGCGGCGTCAGCGTGATCCGGTCGGTAAAGAACTTTCCGACCCAGTTGGACACCACCAGCTGCTGCTCTTCGTGCAGCGCCTTGGTGCCCGGGAACAGCGAAGCCGTGTGCCCGTCTGGCCCCATTCCCAGCAGCACCAGATCGAAACGGGGAAGCGCTCCGCCGGCAAGCTGAAAACTCTGCCGAATCGCCTGCTCGTACTCGCGCGCTGCCTCCGCGGCGTCTGGATATTCGCCCTTGATGCGTGCGATCTGCTGCGGCGCGAGCGGTGCCTTGGAAAACAGCGCCTCCTGCGCCATCCGAAAATTGCTGTCGTTGTCATCGGGAGGAACGTGACGCTCATCGCCGAAGAAAATTTGCATCTTGTCCCACGGTACTTGCGCGCGCAGCGCGGCGTCCGTGGCGAGTTTGGAGTAAAGTGCCCTGGGCGTCGAGCCGCCCGAAAGCGCAACGGAGAAAGATCCCTTCTCTTGCACCGTCTCTGCCGCTGCACGCACAAATTCTGTTGCAGCCGCGTCGCACAACGCGCTGGCATCGCGTAACACCCTAACTTCTCGATGGACCAAGGCGCGCTCCGTCAGTGCCCTTCTTTGCGTTCGATGTGCCCGCCAAATTGGAAGCGCATCGCGGACAGCACCTTGGCGGCGAATTCATCCTCGCCGCGCGAAGTAAACCGCTGATACAGCGCCGCGGTCAGCACCGGAGCCGGTGCGGTGGATTCAATCGCCGCCAGAATCGTCCAGCGTCCTTCGCCGGAATCGGAGACGCGTCCGGAGAAGCGCTCCAGATCCGGTTGCTCCAGCAGCGAAATCGCCGTCAGGTCCAGCAGCCATGACGCGACCACGCTCCCGCGCCGCCACACCTCCGTAATGTCCGCCAGGTTGAAGTCGTACTGATAGTGCTCGGGATTCCGCAGCGGCGTCGTTTCCGCATCCACCGTGCGTCCCTTCTTCCCCGCGTCCGCGTGCTTCAAAATGTTGAGCCCTTCGGCGTACGCCGCCATCAACCCGTATTCGATCCCGTTGTGCACCATCTTCACGAAGTGGCCCGCGCCGGAGGGTCCGCAATGGAGGTAGCCTTCCTCGGCCGTCCCGATGGCCTTTTCCCGCCCCGGGGTGCGCGAGACTTCGCCCCGCCCCGGCGCCAGTGTCTTGAAGATCGGATCGAGATGCTGGACGATGTCGAGTTCGCCGCCGATCATCTGGCAGTAGCCCCGCTCGAGTCCCCACACGCCGCCGCTGGTGCCCACATCCGCATAGTGGATGCCTTTCGCGGATAGCTCCTTCGCGCGCCGGATGTCGTCGATGTAATACGAGTTTCCGCCATCAATAATGACGTCGCCTTTGCCGAGCTTCGGCGCAAGCTCCGCGATCGTGCTGTCCACCACCGCCGCCGGAACCATCAGCCACACGGCGCGCGGCGCGGACAACTTCTTCACAAATTCGTCGAGCGAAGTCGCGCCCGCTGCGCCTTCGGCGGCGAGCTGCTTCACCGCGTCAGCGCTGCGGTCGTACACCACGCACTGATGCCCGCCGCGCGTCAGCCGCCGCACCATGTTCGCGCCCATCCGCCCCAGCCCGATCATTCCAAGTTGCATGCGCTCTTTGCTCCTTGTAACGCCGGGCTTCAGCCCGGCATCTTTCTGCGGCTCACGCCCGTACCGCGTTCTCAACTCGCCGCAATCCCGCGAACACGTCCTTGCCAAGCTGCACGCGC
>JBGPGF010000094.1:0-11677 GCA_041483755.1 Terriglobia bacterium
GCTCGCCACCCTCACCGGCACCTTCAAGACCGCCCACGACGTCAACCGCGCCCTCGGCAACCTCTTCGCCGCCGTCTCCCGGAATCGCATCCCGCCTCGCAACGCCGCCACCCTCGCCTACATCGGCGCTCTGCTCCTCCACTCTCTCCCCCAGGTCGCCCGGGAAGTGAACGCTGCCTTCGGACAAGACGCCTGGGACGACAAGCTTCGCGAGCTTTTCGGTGTCCCGCCCGAGCCTACTCCTGCGCCGCTCGCGCCGTCTGCCCTAGCCTGTCCGCCGCAAGCCCTGTCGAATCAACAGTCGCTTGGCCAGCGAGGCCCGGAGGAAGCGGAAATCGCGTCCGTAACTCCCGCAGAATGAACAGATGCAGACAAGGAGTCCGCAAGTCGTGTGGAATGAACAGATGCACAAAACTATGGGGGGAGTGGGGGTATCACCAAGGGAAGGCGACACATTTCACTCCCCGCGCGATCCATTTCCCGGCTCTTCTCTTCCACAAGTCACGAATTACGACTCACGCCCACCCTACGCCCTTACCTCCTTGCTTCCCTGTTTCCTTGCTTCACTGTATCGTTGCTTCTTCGCCGGCCTTTGGCCGGCTGGCACCCATGGTCCACAAAGACCCAAAGAATGCCCGCGCGCATCCGGGAAAAATCCTCGCGCCTTCCGATTGGCAGCGCGTGCGCATCGGACCGGCCGGGTGGTCGTATCCGGACTGGGCTGGCTACGTCTACCCCGCGCGGCTGCCCCGCGGATTCCATGAAGCAGCCTTCCTCGCCGAATACTTCGACACCATCGAGATCAACACTTCCTTCTACCAGCCGATTCGCCCGCAGCACGCCGCGCTATGGCTCGCGCGCGTGGCATCGAATCCGCGCTTTCTTTTCACCGCCAAGCTCTGGCAGCGCTTCACGCACGACCCCAGCGCCACCGTCGAAGACGAACGCGCTGTTCGCGCCGGCTTCGATGTTCTGTGCGAAGCCGGAAAGCTCGGCGCGGTTTTGCTCCAGTTCCCTTTCTCGTTTCATCGCACCGCGGAAACAACGGCTTATCTTGCCGCCGTCTTGCGGCGCTTCGCGGATTACCCGCTCGTCGTCGAAGTGCGCCACGGCTCGTGGTACGCCCCCGAAGTTTTCTCCCTGTTGCAAGAATCCGGCGCAGGCTTCTGCAACATTGATCAGCCCATCATCGGACATTCTCTGGCACCGTCCGAGCAGGTTACTTCGCCCGTCGGCTACATCCGCCTGCACGGCCGCCGCTACGATACCTGGTTCAGCGACGACCCGGCCGTTCCCGCACACGAGCGCTACAACTATCTTTATTCGCTGGAGGAGCTCGAGCCCTGGGCCGGCCGCATCCGCAAAGTCACCGAACACGCCCGCAACGTCTTCGTCGTCACCAACAATCACTTTCAGGGCAAAGCCGTGGTCAACGCGCTGCAGCTCATCCACATTTTGAAGGGAGAAAAAGTGAAGGTGCCCGAGCCGCTCCGCCAACACTATCCACAGTTGGAATCTATTTCGAGCGAAGCTCCCGCCGAGCCCATGCTCTTTCCATTGGGAGTTCCTTTGGATGAGAAAAAATGAGAACTACTTCTTGAAGAGGTCCTCGAAGGCCTGCCGCGCATCTCTTGGCCGCGAGGGCGAGGATGCCGCCGCGGGAGCCGCCGGTGTTTGGTAAGTCGTCGGGGCGGTATCCTTTTCAACCGTCATGCGAAACTCATAAAACGTGCATGGGTTCTTCGCGTCTTTCGGCGAGATGCGCACGTGCACGGGCTGCATGCACTCGAATTGCGCGCCCGAATCGAAGAAGCGGCATTGTTTGCAGGAATGCAGCTCGAATTGGCATTTCGGGCATTGCGCGTTCGGATCGAAACCGGACGCCAGCACCGTCCCGCAATTCGAGCAGCGCGCCAGCGTAACCGTGCCGACCATGCGGGGCGTGCGCGGCCCGAACTGTTCCGGCCTCGGCCCGTTCTGGGGCCTGGGCTTGCGTTCGGTCTTCTTATCTTGTTTCTCCGCGTCCCGATACCCGCGGTGGCCGTACTTACGATCCACACGTACCTCCGTGTTGCGCCGCGTTCGCGCGGCAAACTGCCAAAATGATTACAAACACACTAAAATCCGCGCCACTGCCCATTGATTCGTGACTTGAGTCCAACCGGATTGCTACACTCGGCTCGCGCTCGTGTCCTTCGGGATTCCAACCGGGGTTGCGGCTATCCGAGAGCGGGAGATGGGACCTCTATGTTTGTAGTCCTCTGGGAGTTCGAAGTCAAGCCGGGTTGCGAGGAACGCTTCGAATCCGTCTATGGCCCCCAAGGCGGCTGGGCGGAGTTCTTTCGCCGCGATCCCACCTATCTCGGCACACGCCTGGCGCGGGACACTTCGCGGGAGCGTATTTATTTTACGCTCGATTCGTGGGCGTCGCGCGAGGCGTACGAAACGTTTCGAACGCGGTTTCGCGAGGAATACGAAAGGTTCGACGCAGAATGCGCATCGCTGACCGTGGCGGAAAGGCACATCGGGAGTTTGGAATGAATCAGTTCGAATGGCGGGCGAGGATTCGAACGAGCGGACCGACGGCGAGATCCGGCTGGAGAAAACGCCGCGGCTTTCCATCCGCATCAAGAATCGCTTCCGCCGCCAAGTAGCCGCTGCGGACCGCACCCTCCATCGTGGCGGGCCAGCCGGTGTCCGTCCAATCGCCGGCAAGAAATAATCCGCGAATGCCGGTTTTCTGCTTGGGGCGCCAGCGATCGCAACCCGGTTGCGGCGAAAACGTCGCCGACGCTTCCTTAATAACGGTGGCTTTGAGCAACTGCGCTTCACGCGCGGCAGGAAGCGCCTGCATTATTTCTTTTAGGCAGAGGTCAATGATTTCCTGGCGAGGTTTTTCCAGCAGATCGTAGGACGCGCTGATGACGAGCTGGAGGTACTGCCCGTTGAAATCCGTATCCACAATATTTCCGCCGCCGTAGAGCAGGGACTTGTTGAAGACCCATTGCGTCGTGGTATCCAGGAGCGTGACGAACGGTTCGGACATCACTTTGCGGTCAAACCAGAAATGAACCCCGGTGATTGGCGCGACTCTCAACTTCTCCAAATTCGCGAACGCCGCATCCTGTTTCTTTACACTTTCCGGCAATAATTCCAACAAGGAATCGTGGGGCACGGCAAAAACGCAGGCGTCGGCTGACTCTTCGCGGCCATCGTCAAAAAGCACGCCGGCCAATGCGCCATTCTCGACGCGCAGCCCGCGCACCGTGGCGCGCAGCGTCACCTCGCCACCCATGCGCTCGACGGCGGCGCGGCAGCCGTCGTAGAGTTCCGCGAGCGGCACCGCTGGAACGCCCATGCGGTAGCCCGTGCGGTTCGAAAGAAAGGCCTTCCAGAAAACGTCCACGCCGTAGCGCGCGTCGGTTCGAACGAGCTCCTCGTCCAGCGCGCTGACGAGCACCACGCGCCAAAAACGCTCGATAGCTCCGGGCGTTTGGCCGCGCCGCCGGAGCCATTCGAGCATGGAGATTCCTCCCGGCTGCGCGATGTCCGCCGGCTTGCCCTTCGAACGCACGATATCCAGCATGGCGCGCGCGATGCAGAGTTTGTCCCGGAGCCGCAAGGGCGCGAACATCGCGAACGAACCGGCCAGGTGAAAGGGAGCAGGGAGAAAGCCAGCCTTCATCACACCGCGCCGCCCTTGGGGATCGAGAAAGAAGAGCCGATCGTAGAATTTGATTTTGTGCGCGGAACCCGCGCGGCGATAGAAATCCGCGAGGTTGGTGCAGCAGGCCAGCGTGACATGCTGGCAGTTATCAACGTGCTCGCCGCCCGGCAGGACATACGAGGTCGCGCGGCCGCCCAAGAACGGGCGCTTTTCGAACACGCGGACGCGAACTCCCGCTTCAGCCAGCGCGACGCCGGCCGCCAGACCCGCCAGCCCGCCGCCGATCACGATCACGCTTTTCGAGGACATTCTCTTCCGTCAGGCGCGCGAAGCGCGCCAATCCCGCAAAGTAAAGCTTGTCTGTCTTCGCGACGCGAACACGCTCGCCGAAAACGTGGAAATCGCGCTCTTCCATGCGCGCGAGTAACGCGCTGTACGTTCGCGTGAGCAGCCACAGCGCTCCGCGGCTGTCCGCATCCACCAGGGGAACCAGCGCCGCGCCTTCTTCATAGCACTGCCACGCGCGGCCGGCTTCGAAGCGCAGAAGCTCGCGCACGCCCAGAGTGGCCTCGTCTCTTCCCAGGTCCGCCGGCGCGACTCCGTAGCGCGCCAGGTCTTCTCCCGGCAGGTAGACGCGACCCAGATGGTAGTCCGCGCGAACGTCGCGGATGATATTCGTAAGCTGAAACGCGAGACCGAGCTTTTCGGCCAGGTCCAGCGCGCGAGGCTCGCGGAAACCGAACACATGGGTGCACGTTAATCCGACGGTGCCAGCAACACGGTAGCAATACTCGCGCAACCTGTCGAACGTCGGATAGGACTCGACCGTGAGGTCCATCTCCGCGCCGGAGATCAGGTCGTGGAGGTAGCGAGCCGGCATGTTATAACGGCGCATGGTGTCCACCAGCGCGGGGAGAATCGGGTGGCCGGCGAGTGCGTTACCCACCAGGGCGGCATCCAACATGGCCCGCCAGCGAGCAAGACCGCGCTGCTTCGCTGTGGGGTCTTCGCTTTCGTCGGCTACGTCGTCCACAAGGCGCATGAAGGCATAGAGCGCGGCCAGCGCGTCGCGCTTTGGCCGGGGAAGCAGGTAGAAGGCGTAGTAGAAATTGCTGCGGGCCGCCCGCGCAATGCGCTGGCACTCCGCGTAAGACTCGGCGACGCTGTGGTCCTCCGTACGACTCCCACCCGGAGAGACATCGTTGTCGCGCGCAACCAGCCGCGTGAGCAGCGCCCGTCCCAGGAGCCGCACCTGTTTCCCGCGACTTAGCGCCGGCCGGCGATTGAGCGTGTCGTAGCCCAAGGCCTCGATGGCGTCCAGAACCGCGGTGCCGCCCCGGCTGAACATTTCGATGTCCACGCGCAAATGGGCATTGACGCGGTGCGCAAGGGGCAGGCCCTGGTCAAAAAGCTGCCGGGTGCGCGCGATCAAATCCTTCATCAGGGAAACGTAGCGCTGGTCAAAGCGCCGCGCAACGATATCTTCTTCCGTCACGCCATGCTTCGCCGCGATGTCCAGCGGAATATAGATGCGGCCCTTGTCGAGATCGCGCCCGACGTCTTGCCAGAAATTCGCCAGTTGCAGCGCCGTGCAGGTGGCATCGGAGAGCCGCTGGCGCTCTTCGTCGCGATACCCGCACAGATAGAGAACCAGCCGCCCAACAGGATGGGCCGAATAGCGGCAGTAGCCGAGCATCTCGTCCCAGGTGGCGTAACGTTTTACGCTCTGGTCGTGGCGAAAGGCTCTCAGCAGGTCCGCAAACGGCTGTTTCGGGATGTCGAAGGGAACCACGGTTTCCTGCAAGGCGACAAACACGGGATGTGAAGGGCGGCCCGCGAAGCAGGCGTCCAGTTCCGCCTCCCACCAGTTGAGCAGTTCCAGAGAGCGCGCGGCATCCGGCACCTCATCGCCAAGATCATCGGCCCAGCGGCAGTAGGCGTATACATTGTAGAAGTGCTGATGCAACTGGCGGGGGAGGAGCCAGGATACAACGTTGAAGTTTTCGTAGTGATGGGTGGCGAGCCAGCGCGTGTAAGACTGCGCTTCTTCGCGCGTGCACCGCGGGGGTGGGGCGTTCTTGGCGATCTCGAGTTCGCCCGGACGCAGCATTCTTTCGCGCTTGACCTCGGATTCCCGGCTGGGGAACGGCACCGTTCAGGGCCGCACGGCGATTTTGATTTCGCCGCTTCGCGACTTCATGCGTTCGAAAGTCTGCGGCAGCTCTGCCAGGCGAATCTCCCCGGTTACGAAGTCGCCCGCCACGATATCTTTTCGGCGGATGGCTTCCAGCGCTTCGCGGAAAAAGCGCGGCGTGTGATGAAACGGCGAAATCAGGCGGTTATCCGCGTAATGAATGGCCGCGGGTTCGACCTCCACTCGCGTCCCGGCGGGGAGCCCGCTGAAGAAATTCACAACCCCGCCCCGGCGCACCATCTCGAGGGCCCACTTCCAAGCCGTTGGCGTGCCGGCCGCCTCCACCACGCAATCCGCGCCGCGGCCAACATCGGTCAGGTCTTTGACGGCCGCCACGGGGTTGGGGTGGTCGCCGACGATCAAGGTTTTCGCCGCGCCCATGCGCCGCGCGTGTTCGAGCGGAGCCGCGCGCCGGGCCAGCGCGATCACACGAACACCGCGCCGTGAGAGCATGCGCACAAACATCAATCCAATCGGGCCGCACCCAATGACCACCGCGGTATCTCCGGGCTTCGATTCCATTTCGTGGATTCCCCGCAGAACGCAGGCCAGCGGCTCGGCCAGCGCCGCATCCACATCGCCGACTTCGGCCGGAACGGCGAGAAGATTCTCCCGGACAATTCGCCCCGGCACGCGCAAATACTCCGCATAGACGCCGTTGTTGAAGAGGAGATCTTCGCAGAGATTTTCTTGCCCACGCTGGCAGTAATAGCATACGCGGCAGGGCGCCGAATTCGCCGGGAGGACGCGCATCCCCACGCGCCACCGCGCATCCACCGAGCTGCCGACCGCGACAATCTCGCCAACGCCTTCGTGACCGAAGACGGCGGGCGGCTGAATCATGCGCGCGTGGTATCCGCGCTTCCAGACTTTTAGATCGGTTCCATCGGTCAGCGCCACGCGAATCCGCAGCAGGACTTCATCCGGCGCAAGTGCCGGTACGGCCACCTGCTCGATCCGCAAATCCTCGCTGCCGTAAAGCACCGCGGCGGTCATCCGCGCCGGAATCGCAAGCGGCGGCGCCGCTGCTGCGGAATGCTCCCCGATAACCGTGGCCGTTTCTATCTTATGCATCGTCGTACTCACGCGTGCGTGATCAATATTTTCAGAGATTCCACCGTGGGGTGCGCCGCCAGCTCCAGCGCCTCCTGGATTCTATCGAGCGGAAAGCGGTGTGTGACTAATTCCATCACCGGCAGTTTCCTCCCTAGCACGAGTTGGGCCGCCCTTTCTTGGATGTCCACAGCGGCGCTATAGCTGCCCAGGATTTCCTTTTCGTCGACCCCCACTGCAGATGCCGGAAACTCGATTTTCGTTACAGGGTCGTTGGCGGCAAAGAGCAGCACACGCCCGCCGGGCCTGGCAGCCGCCAAGGCCTCGGCAACGACCGCAGGATGGGCCACAGCCACCAGTACCGCGTCTGCGCCACGCGCTTCGGTCCTGGCGCGAATCTCCTCCACCAGCTTACCACTCCCGGGGTCAAATGATTCCTTGGCGCCGAGTTGCAGGCTCTTGGCGCGGCGCTCGGCCATGGGGTCGCTCGTGTACAGTGCCGGGCCGTATAGGTTGCTCACCATCAGCAAGAGCAGCCCCACGGGCCCGCAGCCGATCACCAGGACATTTTCGCCGGGCGACACGCGCGCCTTCTCGACGGCTTTTACGATGGTATTGACCGGCTCGATGAACGTGGCTTCCTCAAAAGTGACCCGGTCTGGCAGGGCGACAATGCCCCGCTCCGCCACCCAGGGCATGGCCTTCGCGTACTCGGCAAAGCCGCCGCCGTTCGGGGTGAACCCGGCGGTGAGGCCCGTCGTCTTGTATTGCTTACACTGCGAAAATGAGCGCTCCCGGCAGAAGAAGCATGCGCCGCAGGGAATGTGGTGGAAACTCATCACCCGATCGCCGAGCTTCCATTTCGTGACGCCGCGGCCCACGGCGACAACGGTGCCGGCAATTTCATGCCCGAGAATTTGCGGCGGCTCGACATAGGCATGGAAAATTTTCTTGATGTCCGTGCCGCAAACCCCGCAGGCCGCGATCTTGATGAGGACTTCGCCAGCGCCGACGTCCGGCACCGGAACTTCCTCGACGCGGACAATGCCCTTTCCGCGATAGACGCCTGCGCGCATGGTCTTCGGCACCGGCCCGAGGGCCGCACGCGTCTCCAGGATTGCTCGCGTCCCGCTCATCGGGCCGCCACCTCCTGCAACTCCGCGGGAGGGTAGCCATGCGTCTTGAAGGAAAGCTCCTTGATGTACGCCTCCAGGAAATGCGCCAGCGCTTCCGCCGCGGTGCGGCTTTTCCGCCCCAGCCGGACCAATGCAGGCAGTTGCAAAGGATGGCGAGCGACATAGCGAACGACGCCACGGATGCTCACCCGTCCTTTCTCGTCCACGGTGGTGCTGATTTCGACCGGCATGTCCTCATCGAAGCGGTCGGAAACCACGCGGATTGCCACGGCCGGCACGTTGCGCGCCTTCGCGGCGGAAAGCACCGCAAAACTCTCCATATCCACGATGTCCGCGAACGGGCTGAGCCGTTTCCGCTCCTCCGCAGTCGCGATGAGGTGGTCCGAAGTGAGAAGCGTTTTGACGCGCACAGCCTGACCGAAAAATGCGGAAACATGGAGCCGCCGCGCGCATTCCATCGTCAGCGTTTTCCCGAGCATCTGAACGGCCTCGGCAACAACCACGTCGCCCACCTGAAGTTCCGGCTTCAACGCGCCCGCAAATCCCGCCGCGATGCAGATCGTGTAGGGCCCGGACAAAGCTACTTCCGCCACGCGCCGGGCGTTGCCCGGCCCCATTCCCGTGACCACAAAATCCACGGAGGCCCGCCCAATTTGCGCCTGATAGATTGTGGCGCCGCCGATTTTCCTCTCACGCAGAACCCGCAGTTTCTTCCAGGGAGCGAATTCGGCTTCGACCGCGAAGGTGACGAGGATTTTCATTGTCAGCCGAGAAAGATTCCGGTATGGAGACCGGCGTTCCACGGACCCCCGGAAAAAGCACCGGTCTAAAGACCGGCCACTACAAAACCTTATGCGGCGGCCTGTGCGAGACGCTTGGCGCTGCGCGCCGAGACATAGCCGTTCGATTCGTACCAGCGCGCGGAGCGCTCGAGCGCCGCCGCGACAGGCGACGGCCGAAAGCCCAAATCCGTTTGCGCGCGCGAGCAATCCACGAACATCATGTGGCGCGCGATCCTCACGCCTTCGACGGGGATTTGCGGTTCGCGCCCGATAACGCGCGAGAATGCAGTTTCGGCATAGGCGACAGCGAGCGCCAGCGCGTGAGGTATTTTTAGGCGCGGCGCGGAGAGGCCGGTGATCTTCGCCAGCGTGTCCAGCACCTGTTTCAGCGTCAGATTTTCCGCGCCCAGCAAGTACCGTTCGCCCACTTTGCCTTTTTCCGCCACGAGCAAGTGCCCCGCCGCGCAATCCTCCACACCGACAAAGTTCAGGCCCGTGTGCACGTAGCCGGGCATCTTGCCGTTCAAGAAATCGAGGATGATCTTGCCTGTCGGTGTTGGTTTCCAATCGCCCGGCCCGACGGGCGTGGTGGGCATGGCGACGATCGCAGGCAATCCATTGTTGGCCGATTGCAAGACCTCTTTTTCGGCCAGCCACTTTGAACGCTTGTAGTGGCCCACCATTTCGTCGAGCGCGCTATCCGTTTTTTCATTGGGCAGCGCAGGCCGGTCCACGGCCACCGTGGCTACCGTGCTGGTGTAGATGAATTGTTCGACGCCCGCGCGCTTGGCGGCATCGAGCAGATTTTTTGTGCCCGCAACGTTTGATGCGTAGATTTCTTGCGGGTCGCGAGCCCAGAGGCGGTAATCGGCGGCGACGTGAAAGACGCAGCGCACGCCGACGAGGGCGCGGCCGAGCGAGGCAGGATCGCGCAAATCGCCGGTTACACGTTGGAGCGGAAGATCGTCAATCGCGCGCGTCTGGCTTGACGGACGAAGCAGCACGCGAACAGAATCGCCGCGGGCCGTCAACTGCCGCGCGACGTGGCTTCCGAGAAAGCCGGCAGCGCCCGTCACGAGCGTGGTCATAGAACCCGCAGGCGGCCGTCGGCGGAGATGAGATCTTGTTCGGGAGGAGGAGCCACCGGCAATGGCGTCGAATGGCCATTGCCGTTTCCGACGCTGGGGCCGTGGCCGTTTCCGTTCGCGCGCCCATTGCCGCTCTTGTCTTTGCCGCGCGCCCCGCCGAGCTTTCCGCTCATCTGCCAGGAGAGCAGCTTCCAAGTGTCGCCGAGCTTGGCATGAGCGCCCAGAACGCCCGAAGGCTCGAAGCCCACGTGCATCATGCAGTCGGAGCAACGCGGGTCGCGGCCGGGTCCGTACTTGGTCCAGTCCACATTGTCCATGAATTCGTTAAACGTGGCGTGGTGGCCGTCGGTCATGGGATAGCAGGGAGCCTTCCAGCCGCGCGGGTTGTACGTCGGAGTGGCCCAGGCCACGCACTCGAGTTCGCGCTCGCCACGGAGAAATTCGTAGTAGATGGGCGACATCATCAGGTTGTATTTGTCGAGCATGCCGCGGGCATCGCGGAATTTATCGCGAATGTCGGCGCGCGTGAGAAAAATATCCTGAGTCTGCACGGCGGAGTAGGAATACGCGGGCGAGATCATATAGCCGTCCACGCCGAGCTCGTGCAGAAATTCGAAGAGTTCCTCGATTTCCTTCAGGTCGGTCTCTCTATAGATTGTAGTGTTGGAGCAGACCATGAAACCCGCGGCCTTGGCGGCTTTAACGCCCTCGATGGCATCGCGGAAGACGCCGTCGCGTTCGACGCACAGGTCGTGAGTGCGCTCCATGCCGTCGAGGTGGACGTTCCAGAAAAAGCTGGAGGTGGGCTTGAACTCGTGCAGGCGCTTGCGAATGAACATGCCGTTGGTGCAGAGGTAGATGTGGCGGCCGCGGTCGAGGAGTTCGCGGGTGAGCCGGCCGATCTCCGGATAGATCATGGGCTCGCCGCCGCAGATGGAAACGATGGGCGCGCCGCACTCTTCCGCAGCGGCCACGCACTGCTCGACGGTCATCATTTCGTTGATGGTGGACTTGTATTCCCGGATGCGCCCGCAACCCGTGCACGTGAGGTTGCAGGCGTGCAGCGGCTCGAGCATCATCACGAGCGGAAATTTTTTCTCCCCGCGAATCTTTTTTCCCGCGATGTACTTGCTCAAATTCGCGGTCATCTTCAGCGGAAATCTCATTCAGCCCCCTGGAATTCGCTGCGCAGACGGAACTCCCGCGGCGCAAATGCGAGCGCGCGGTATTCGGACAGGTTTTGCGACTGGTTGCGGTAGCGCGCCAGAGCGTAGAGCGGGAAGTAATTTCGATAGAGATGGTATTTGAGATAAAACACGCACGGAAAACCCGTGCCGGTGTGCTCGGTTTCGGACCAGGAGCCGTCTGCGTTCTGCTGGTTCACGAGGCAGGCCAGGGCGCCAGCAACGGCCGGATCGCGATGATCGCTGGCCGCCAGAAGGCCGATCAGCCCCCACGCCGTCTGGGAAGCGGTGCTCTTGCCCTGGCCTTTCGTCGCGGGGTCGTCGTAGGAGCGGACCGACTCGCCAAAACTGCCATCGGGTTTCTGCACCGCGCGCAACCAGGCAACGGCGCGCTGGCAGTACTCTCGAGCGGTCAGGGACACGGTCTCAAGCGCGCGCAACACGCCGCTGGTGCCATAGACGTAATTCACTCCCCAGCGGCCGAACCAGGCGCCATCGTCCGTCTGGTCCTTCAGCAAGAATTCCACGGCGCGCCGGATGGCGGGGTGATGCGCCGGCCAGCCGTAGCGGCCC
>JBGPGF010000095.1:0-11531 GCA_041483755.1 Terriglobia bacterium
GCCCGCCCACCGCCAGCACATTGGCATCATTGTGCTCGCGCGCGAGGCGCGCTGTCAGCGCATCGTGCGCCACCCCGGCGCGAATTCCGCGAATCTTGTTCGCCGCAATCGCAATCCCCATCCCCGTCCCGCACACCGCAATTCCCAGATCGCTGCGCCGCGCCATCACGCTCTCGCCCACGCGCTTCGCGTAGTCCGGATAGTCCACCGACTCATCCGACCACGTCCCCAAATCCTCCACGGCGTAGCCCGCGCTTTCCAGGTATTCGCGAATCGTCTCTTTCACGTGATAGCCGGCGTGGTCGGCGCCCAGGACAATCCGCGGCTTCGTTGTGGGATCGGCCATCAAGGAGTCTCTTCGAGGATTGTATCGGAGTCACCTACTCCCGGCAATCCGCGCAGTTTGTGTGGCACGGGCACTACTGTTTACCCTCAGGAACGATGGGCCTGTGCAGGTTTCTCCGCAGCGCGCTACAGCAGCGAGCGAAGTTCATGCCCACGCATGTGCCCCTTCGTCTTGACACGCTTTCCCTGGGTGATAGGCTTTCCTTGGTGAGCAAACGCCAGTACACCATCGAGCTTCCCGCCGCCGTGGCCCGCCGTGTGCGCCGTGCCGCGAAAAAGCAGAATCGCAGGCCCTCGGACCTGGCCGTTGAAGTTCTCCAGCGGCATTTTTCCATCCCTTCGGAAGCCGCGACCCCCGCTGAGCTCCGCGCGATTCGCCGCGGGGAGGCCGCAATCGGTCGCGGCGACTACATAACCCTTGATGAACTCCGCCGAGAAGAACAAGTGACTCGTCGTCCTCGCCGGGCCCGCGCGAAAGTCTCTTAAGCGCATTCCGTCTCACGACCGAGCCCGCATCCGCACCGCGATCGAGGAGATGGAGAGCAGTCCCTTTCAGGGTGACATCAAATACCTCGAAGGCAAGGAGACGCTTCGCCGCCGCGTCGGCGACTGGCGGATTTTCTTTCGCTTGGAACACGCGCAAAAGGTTATCTACGTGACCGCCATCGTACGCCGAACTTCCACGACATATTAAATGCATGCGTTAGGAAGTAGACAAAAGACCGCCGCCACCCTCCGAACCTTTAGGTACACCAGGCTCGTTCTCGGAAGGAAAGGTATCGTGTGCAACGCACAGGCGCGCATGGTGCGCCATCTGCCTGTTGGACAGGCTGAAAACTACGAAGACTTGGCTGCCGCGGAGATGGGCTTCTCCCAGCCCGGTGAGTTGTAGCCGTGGTTGCGGATGCGCACCCCGATCTCCTTGTAGACCGCGGGATCCTGCGGTTGCCACGTCGCCAGGCCGTCGACGTAGCGGTTGAACATGCAAAACGCCGCGGCGATCAGCACCGTGTCATGGATTTCCTTGTCCGTCGCGCCGCGCGCCTTGGCCTTCTCCACATCGCCGGTGGTGACGTGCTTCCCGCCCTTCTGCACCTTGCCGGCGATGGCCAGCAGGGCCTTCAATTTCTCTGAAATTTCCGCGGCCTCAAAATTCTTCTTTACCCGCTCGATCAACTCAAGATTGCCGTCAAGATACTCTGCTGCGGAAGCCCCATGGGAATGCTGGCAGTAGTAACAATCGTTTTCGGAGGAGACGTAGGTGGCGATCATCTCCCGCTCCGCCGGCGTCAGCGAATTCGGCCCGCGCAGCAGCACTTCGGCGAGTTCGCGCAGCGGTTTGGTCGTCTCCGGGCTGATCAGCATCGGCCCACGGATGCCGGGAACGCCGTCGGGAAGTTTAATGTGGGCCATGGCAAAGCCTCCTCAAAGACGCGTCATAGTGCAAGCGCGCGCTGCCCCCGGCAATACTCCAAAAACACTACCAGCTGTTTCGGAAACCACCACCAGGCAATTGCGGCAAAGCCGCTATCGCCTCAGGGGCCGGGATTTAGATTCGCCGCCCGCTTTGTTCTTAACTTGCGGCTTTGGTTGCTTCGCCACGCGGGGTCAAGACCGCCAGAGCGATCGCCACGAGAGCCAGCGCGGGCACGTCTCCGAAGAGATGACCGTGCTCCTGCGGCGTACGGATTGCCTGCACGGTCATGATCCCGGCATGCACCAGGCTCGAGTACACCGTGAACCAGATCAGGCTGAGATGCCGCAAGGGGTCTCGCGCGGCCAGCAGCAGAAAAATTCCCAGCGTGGCGTACACGCCTAGAATCATCTGTTCATACTCAGGCTGATTCGGCTGCCACCGCCACCCGGAAGGCCACAGCCCCATCATGAGCGGGTAAACCCCGAAAACAAAAATCAAGCCGACCAGAACCAACACGATGCGGAGAGAACGCAAACGGGTTTCCGTATTCACCGGACACCTCCTCAAAATTGTCTTGGGCCCCTCGTGCGGACAATGCGCGCATCCTATGCGCGGCCCGCGCCGCTGTCAACCATACATCCGAGGCGCCCTAGCGCCCGCTGCTGCGCCTTGCGCAGTCATGGTTCTGACTGTATATTTTGAACGAGCCGCACGGCTGCGCCCGCCCTTTCTTTCCCAATCGGCGAGTAGATTGCGACAGCCGGAAAACTTCTTCGCCCCTCCGCGTCGATCACGGCATCGGAGGCCTCTCCCATGAAACGCCTGATTTTGTTATCTGCCCTGGTATTTGGCTTGCCGTTGTTCGCTCAGGACGCTATGTTTCGCGGGAATCCGCAGCACACCGGCGTGTACGCCGCAGCCGGCGTTCCCCAATTCACCAAGATTAAATGGCAGTTTCAGACCGGTGGACAGGTCCTCTCCTCCCCTGCTGTCGCTGGCGAAACGCTGTACGTCGGCAGCAGCGACCACTTTCTCTATGCGCTTGATCTTGCCGCGGGCACGCTCAAATGGAAATTCAAAGCTGAGGGTCGCATCACATCTTCGCCCGCCGTCTCCGCGGGTCTCGTTTATTTCGGCAGCTTCGACGGCAGCTTCTACGCCGTGGACGCCACCAGCGGCAAATTGAAATGGAAGTTTCAGACCGGCGGCGAGCGCCGCTTTGCCGCACCGAATCTTCACGGAGCGCAACCTGCCGCGGAAATCATGCCTGACCCTTGGGATACTTTTTTGTCCTCCCCGGTCGTCGCGAATGGCAGTGTCTATTTCGGAAGTGGAGACACCTACATCTATGCGCTGGACGCCTCCTCGGGCAGCCTGAAATGGAAATTCAAAACCGGCGATGTCGTGCATGCCTCGCCGGCGCTTTCCGAGGGCACTTTGTTTGTCGGAAGCTGGGACAGCTACTTTTACGCCCTGGATGCTGTCACCGGAAAAGAAAAATGGCGTTTCAAGACCGGCGAGGATCCCAAAATTCATAATCAAGTTGGCATCCAGTCCTCGGCAGCCGTGGCGGACGGCACCTTATACTTCGGCTGCCGCGACTCCAAGCTCTACGCGGTGGATGCCGCCTCGGGCAAGCTACGCTGGTCTTTTGACAACAAAGGAACCTGGATCATTGGCTCGCCCGGGGTGCAGGACGGCAAGGTTTTTGTCGGGTCTTCGGATCCAGGCGTGTTCTACAGCTTCGACGCGAAAACCGGAGTCCCCAACTTCTCTATCGAAAACAAACATTGGATTATGTATTCATCCCCGGCGATTGCCGGTGACATGGCGTACATCGGTTCCTTTCAGGGCAAACTGCTGGCCATCGATCTCAAAACGAAAAAACTTGCCTGGACCTTTGAGACCGAGAATTTCCGGAAAAACGGTGCAGCGTACACGAAGCCCGATGGGACGCCAAATTACGAGGCGGTCCTCTCCGACTTCTTCTATGACGAGATGGTCGCCGGTGTGCAAAAACTGATGTCCCTCGGGTCCATTCTTTCCTCTCCCGTTGTATCCGGGGGGACGGTGTACGTTGGCAGCGCCGACGGCAACGTCTACGCCCTGATGTAGACTGCCCCCGCGTTGACACGTTGCGGCACGTTGGTTACGCTCAAACCCTTATTCATCGGCGCACAATTTAATAAGGAGCAGTGCACTGCCCACATGGCTGACGAAAAACTCCCTTCGCGTACGCAGGATTTTTCCGAGTGGTACAACCAGCTCGTTCTCCGCGCCCAGCTAGCGGACTACGCTCCGGTGCGCGGCTGCATGATTGTGCGGCCCTACGGCTGGGCGCTGTGGGAAAACATTCAGCAATCGCTGGACCGCCGCTTCAAGGCCACTGGGCACGTCAACGCGGCCTTTCCGCTGCTCATTCCGCAGAGTTTCATCGCGAAGGAGCAATCGCACGTCGCCGGGTTCTTGCCTGAGCTTGCCGTGGTCACACATGGCGGCGGTGAAAAGCTCGAAGAGCCGCTGGTCATCCGCCCCACTTCGGAAACCATCATCGGCCACGCGTACGCCAAATGGATTCAGTCGTACCGCGACCTGCCGGTGCTCATCAACCAGTGGAACAGCGTGGTGCGCTGGGAACTGCGCACCAAGCTTTTCCTGCGCACGCTGGAATTTTTCTGGCAGGAGGGCCACACCGCCCACGCCACTTACGAAGAAGCCCAAGCGGAAACCCTCCAGATGCTGGACATCTACGCCGATTTCGCCATCAACGACGCGGCCATCCCCGTCATCCCCGGCAAGAAATCCGCCGCCGAGCGCTTCGCCGGCGCCGACCAGACCTACTCCATCGAAGACATGATGGGCGATGGCAAGGCGCTGCAGTCCGGCACGTCGCACAATCTCGGCCAGAATTTCGCCAAGGCTTTCGAGATTCGCTACCTCGACAAAAACGGCCAGTTGCAATTCTGCTGGACCACTTCTTGGGGGCTTTCGACGCGCGTCATCGGCGCCATCATCATGGTTCACGGCGACGATCAGGGCCTCATCCTCCCGCCCAAGCTCGCGCCGTTTCAAGTCGTCATCGTGCCCATCTTCAAGACCGACGAAGAAAAGGCTGTTGTCCTTGAGACCGCGCACAAGCTCAAGAAAGACCTGGTGAAGGCGGACATCCGCGTCACGCTCGACGAGCGCGAAGGGCAAAGCCCCGGCTGGAAATTCAACGACTGGGAAATGCGCGGCGTGCCCGTGCGCGTCGAACTGGGCCCCAAAGACGTTGTCAAGCAGGCCGCCGTCCTCGCCCGCCGCGACCGTCCCGGCAGGGAAGGCAAGGTCAGCGTTGCGCTTGGCGAAATCGTCCCCAGCGTGACGCACCTGCTCGCCGAAATTCAGCAGGCGCTCCACGACAAGGCGCTGGCCTTCCGCAAAGCGAACACGCACGACGCCGTGGCCTACGACGAATTGAAAAAAGCCGTTGAAAGCGGCTTCGCCTATTCCTTTTGGTGTGGCAGGGGCGAATGCGAAGAGAAGATCAAGGAAGAAACCAAGGCCACCATGCGCTGCATCCCGCTGGATCAAGGTCCGGGTGGCGGCAGTTGCATTTATTGCGGCAAGCCCGCCACCGAGCGCGCCATCTTCGCCCGCGCCTACTGATCAATCGGGCAGTTGCTCATGTCTGCCCCGTTCCTTTCCGGATACACAGCGCGGGACTCCACCTCGACACTTCCTCTCGGCAATGCTAGTTTCGTGGAGACGAATATGGAAACGATCACCCACGGAGAAGCAGTTGCAACGCGCCCGCGAGCCACAAGCCAGCGCGGGGAGGGGCGCTTCAAAGCCATCTTCTGGACTCTGATTATCATCACTGTCCTTTACGTTGGCTTCAAGCTCATTCCGCCGTACATCACCCTTTACCAGATCCAGGACAAGATGAACGAAGAAGCGCGTTTCGCCGTGGTCAACCACCACAGCGACGAGGAGATTCGCAATATCATCTTTCGCGAGATTCAGGAGCTGGATCTTCCCGTGAAGCGCGAAGGGATCAAGCTGGACAACACCAATCGGATCCTCCGCATCAGCGTCGAATACACGGTTCCCATCGATTTTCTGGTGTATCACACAGACCTCCACTTCAATCCCACCGGCGAAGCCAAGCCCATCGTCTAGCTTTCTTTTTGCGCTGCGGCAATCGATTTTCCCCGCAGTTTGCGTGCACGGTTCCCGCGCTGTTACACAAGCAACTCCCTGCGCGCTGCGTTCGTCTATCTTCATGTCCGCTCTTGCGAGACAATGGACTTTCACGATCCGGGGGACTCTCTTGCGCATTCGGTTTCAAAAAGGCTTTTGGACATCGGCGTTTGGCCTCGGTCTTCTGGGATTCGTGCTGGTCTGCGCCCTCGGTGGCGCGGGCGTCTTCACCTATTACTACATCAAATTTTCGAGGATGATCGATCAGCGCCTCTCGGGAGGGATCCTCCAGAACACGACGCAGATCTTTTCCGCTCCGTTGCGCATCTCGCCGGGTGAAAGCATGACCGCCGACGAACTGGCCGCGTACCTTCAGCGCGCGGGCTACCGCCCGCAAGAGGCGGAGGGCGCGCTGGGCCAATACACCGCGCAGAACAACACGATTGATATTCGCCCTTCGAAGATTTCCTATTTTGCGGGCGGCAACGCTCTCCAAGTACGCTTCGCGGGAAAGACAATCCAATCCATCCGGCCGCTCTCCGGCGGAAGCGAGCTCGGCGCCGCCGACGTCGAGCCCGAACTGATCACGAATCTCTTTGACGATGCGCGCGAAAAACGCCGCGCGGTGCGCTACGACGATTTCCCGAAGCCTTTGCTCAACGCAATTCTGTCCGCCGAAGACAAGCGTTTCTTCGAACATCCCGGATTCGACCCCGTGCGCATTCTTGGCGCCGCCTGGGCCGACCTGCGCCACTCGGCGCATTTGCAGGGCGCCAGCACGCTCACGATGCAGGTTGCGCGGACGTTTTTTTTCACGACCGCGCGCACCGCGCGCCGGAAAATCGCCGAGACGATGGTGGCGCTGGAGCTGGAGCAGCGATTTTCGAAGCAACAGATTTTCGAGATGTACGCCAATGAAGTTTATCTCGGCAACCGCGGGAGTTTCGCCATCCGCGGATTCGGCGAAGCCAGCGTGGCTTATTTCGGCAAAGACATTCACCAACTGACGCTGGGCGAGTGCGCGTTTCTCGCGGGGATTATCCGCGCTCCCAACTACTACTCCTCCGCCGATCGCCGCCCGGAGCGCGGCGCGCAGGCGCGCGATCGCGTCCTGGCGCAAATCGTGGAGAACAATTACCTCACGCCGGATGAAGCCCAGGCCGCCAAGCGCGCGCCTCTGCACATCATTCGAACCGCCCTATCCACCACGGAGGCGCCCTACTTTGTGGACATGGTCAAGGACCATCTCCTGGACAAATACTCCGAAATCGAACTGCTGGCCGAAAATTTCCGCGCCTATACGACGCTCGACCCGGCGTTGCAACGCGCCGCGCTGGCCGCCGCGGATGCGGGCCTGAAGAACGCGGATGGTTTGCTGGCGAAGAGATACGCCGCTTGGGCAAAGCAACTGGCGCGCAAGAAATCCACCGAACCCGTTCCGCACGTCCAAATCGCTCTTGTGGTTCTGGATCCGCGCAGCGGCGAAATCAAGGCGCTGGTCGGGGGCCGCGATTACGGCCAGAGCCAGCTCAACCACGCGCTGGCCAGGCGGCAGCCCGGCTCGGTCTTCAAGCCGTTTGTATATGCCGCCGCGTTCGACAACGCAGTGGATGGCGTCAGCCCCATCGTCACTCCGGCAACGACGGTCGTGGACGAGCCGACAACGTTCGAATTCGACGCCAAGGAGTACACGCCGAACAACTACGGCGAAAAATTCATGGGCACGGTGACGGCGCGCGACGCACTGACACATTCGCTCAACGTCGCCACGGTGAAGGTTGCGGAGTTGATCGGTTACGGCCGCGTCGTGCAGGTCGCGCGCAAGATGGGTCTGGGCAACAACATCCAGGCCACACCGGCCGTCGCTCTCGGCGCTTACGAGATGACTCCCATCGAGGTCGCGGCCGGCTACACCGTCTTTGCCACAAACGGGGTACGCGCCGAACCCCAGTTCATCCGCAGCGTGGTCAGCTCGAGCGGCAACGTGCTCGAACGATTCGCGCCGCAGACGAAGGCCGCGCTCGATCCCCGCGTCAGCTACCTTGTCGTTAGCCTACTGAAGGACGTTCTCGACCGCGGTACCGGCGCCGGTGTCCGCGCGCGCGGATTCACGCTGCCCGCGGCGGGAAAAACGGGCACCTCGCGCGACGGCTGGTTCGCCGGATTCACATCGAATCTGCTTTGCGTCGTGTGGGTCGGCTTTGACGATAACCGCGATCTCGATCTTTCGGGAAGCGCCGCGGCAGCACCCATCTGGGCCGACTTCATGATCCGCGCCACGACGCTCCCCGCGTACAAGGATGTTCACGAGTTTGTGGCCCCCGAGGGGGTGATGACCGTTTCGATTGATCCCGAGACCCTCGAGCTCGCCACGCCGCAATGCCCGGTCACGCGCGATGAAGTTTACGTGGCCGGCACAGCGCCTACCGAGTTCTGCGAGCGCCACGGCGGCCATCTGGGTGGCCCCTCCGGGCCGGCCACGTCCTGGCTTTCGAATGTCTTTGGCGGTGATCCGAAGGCTCCCCAGGATCCCGCCGCTGGGCAGACCCCCGGAAACCCGGCTCCCCCGAACGGTTCTGGGACGAACACGCCACCCGCCGCGCCGGGCCAGAATCCTCCGGACGGCGGCGCACAGGCTCCAGAGAAGAAAAAGGGGCCGCTGCAGAAGATTTTTGGTATCTTTGGTGGTAACAAGAAGGACGGTGACAAAGCAAAGAAGGACAAAGGAGATTCGCCATGAGAATTCAGGCATTGGCGCTCCCGGCGGCTGTTCTCCTCCTCGCCCTGAGTGTTTCCCCGGCGGGGCATTCGCAGACTCCTGCTCAGGATTCCACGGCACCACCGAAAGCTCCGCAGGCAGGAAACTCCGCGGCGGCTGCCAGCGAACATCCTCAACTGACCGACGATCAGATGGCGGACCTTCATGCGGTCCGCAAAGAGTATCCCGAGGCGATCGCCCTCTACCGCAAGCTCGCGGAAAAGCATCCGGACAACCCCATCTATCCGAACAAAATGGGAATGGCCTATCTCCAGCAGACGCTGTTCGGGCAGGCGATGAAGTCCTTCGAACGGGCCCTGAAAATCAATCCAAAATATGCGGAAGCGCAGAACAACATCGGCGCCGTGTGGGACCAGCGCCGGCGATACGGCAAAGCGATCCGGGCCTATCGCAAGGCGCTGGCGATCAATCCGCGGATGGCCGTAACCTACTCGAACCTCGGCTCGGCATACGTCTCGGACAGGAAATACGAAGAAGCCATCGCCGCTTTTCGGCAGGCGCTGGCGATTGATCCGAATATCTTCGAACACAGAAAGTCTGGCAACGCGACGCTGGTGCAGAACCGCGGCGTTTCCGACCATGGCCAGTTCTACTTCTTGCTTGCGAAGTCGTTCGCGCAGGTTGGCAATGCCGAGCGCTGCCTGCACTATCTCCGCAAGGCCAAGGACGAGGGTTACAAGAATCTTGCCAGCGTGAAGACCGACCCGGCCTTTGCCGCTATTCAAAAGGAGCCGGCCCTCGAAGAGATTCTGGCCCCCATCCCCGCCGACGTCGCCAAACCCTGAACACCCGCGCCGAGCCGCAATCCGCTCGGTCACCGGTGTTACAATGCATCCAGCATGGGCCGAAGACTTCTCGCCGGTTATTTTTTCCGCCTCGCGTGCGTGACCGCGGTTCTGGGCATCTTTGCCCACGGCTCCCACGCGCAGGCCAGCCCCGTTTCTTCCAAGGCTTCGGCGCCCCCCACGCAGCAGGGCATTTTCCTGGTATTTCCATATGAAAACACCGGGGCGGGCACGCGGCTGGACTGGCTCGGCGAGGGCCTCGAAGAGCTCAGCATCCAGCGGCTCTCCGCCGCTGGGCAGCAGGTCTATTCCCACGAAGCGCGGCTCGCCGAACTCGAACGGTACGGACTCCCCGTCTCGGCGCGCCTCAGCCGCGCGACCATGCTGCGCGTCGCCGAAGACCTGGACGCCGACTTCGTGCTCTTCGGCAGTTACAGTGCAGACGACAAATCGCTCATGGTCACGGCGCACGTCCTGCGCGTAAGTCCTCCCGCGCTGCTTCCCGTGGTGCGCGTTTCGGGCGCGCTCGATTCCCTGATGGATTTGCATGCGCGCTTGATTTGGCGTTTTCTCTCTTCGAACGACCGTACTTTCCCCCTGGATCAGGGGGAATTCAGCAAGGCGCAGCGCCCGCTTCGCCTGGATGCTTTCGAACATTACATTCGGGGGCTGCACAACGCGGACGAAGCCGCGCAGCTTCGCGAGCTGAATGAAGCCGTGCGGCTCGAACCCGAGTGGCCCGATCCCGCTTTTGCGCTGGGGCAGGCGTCTTTCGAGAAACGCGATTGTCCGGCAGCGGCGACGTGGTTTTCCCGCGTTCCAAAGACGCACGAGCGTTACGTTCAGGCCGCGTTTTCGACCGGGGTGTGCCGGCTGTGGATGAATGATCCGGGCGCCGCTGTACTGATCTTCGCGCAATTGCAAGATGAGATGCGCACCGATCCGGGGGGCGAAGGCGCGGAGCTTCCGGAGATTTTGAATAACCTGGCCATCGCGAGGTCGCGCGCGGAAAAAGCGCCGCTGGCCGAGGACCTTCTGCGCCACGCCGCCGATCTCGATCCCGATGACGACGATTATCCATTCAATCTGGGCTTGCTGGCATTTCGCGGCGGCGATTTTGCCGGGGCGGCGGCGCAGTTCCGTGAAGCGATCCAGCGCGATTCCGGAGACGGGGAGGCTCGCGCACTGCTTATTTTGTCGCTGGAGCGCGGCGGGCAGAAGTCCGAAGCCGAGGCCGAGCGCGCCGCCGCGAAGGAAACTCCCGGGGCGGGCCCGCTTCCCCCCATCAAGCTGGAGAGCCTCGCCAGACTCGACCGCATCAAGACCGAGCTGGACGAGGCGGCGCTGCTTCAGAATTCTTCCGTGGCGCAATCCCATGCCGATGGCGCCGCGCAGGCTTCGTCTGCGGACGCTGCGGCGTCCCCGGCGCTCGCGCACGGCCGCCGCGGCCGGCAGGAACTTGCCGCAGGGCGCCTCGCGGAGGCCGAGCGCGAATATCGCGCCGCGCTGGCCGCGAACTCCCGCGATTCCTTCGCCCACCGCGGCCTCGCCGATGTTCTGCGCCGCCAGGGGCATCTTGGCGATGCCGTGGCGGAGCTGCGGTCTTCGCTGGCGATCCGCGACTCGGCCGTGGCGCACACGGCTCTCGCGAAACTCTATCTCGAACTGAAAAATCCCGAGCTCGCTCGCCCGGAGATCGAGCGCGCCCTGGTGCTTGCCCCAAACTACACCGAAGCGAAACAGCTTCTTGAGCGGCTGCAACCATCGAAGCCCGGAGGCGCAACGCCATGAACCGCACAGACCTTTTCAACGCGAAGTCTCTCTTGCGGTCTTCTGCTGTTTTGCTCTGCGCCCTTTGCGTTTCTGCTTTCCTGTTTTCTCCGGCATCGTTTGCCGCCGCGCCGACCCCTGCGACCGTCCTGGAATTGAGAATCGACGGTGAAGTCCAGCCCATCCTTGCCACGTACATCCACGAGGGGCTGGACGAAGCGGCTCGGCAGCATGCCGCGCTCGTGCTTATCAC